>JAJRVS010000280.1 GCA_024277195.1 Verrucomicrobiota bacterium
ATAACGCTGACTTTTTGTCGGCACAAAAGCCGCTTCAAGAACCGTCTCATCCGCCTCACTCGGCAGTAGGGGGATCACACTCTCATCTTCCCCATACAGTTCCGCAGCTGCCACCGCTTTATTAACCTTCAAGCTGAACTTCAATTGTGATCCCTGCAAAGCACTCACTTTCCTTACATCTTTGAGTTGCTTTTTTTCCAAACCGGCATATTCCGGCGGCGTGATCCATACATCCGCCCGCTGCAGTTCCGGGTGCACATAAGTCGTGATCTTATAATCCTCCGACCGGCCATCATCGAACTCAAGCCGATAACGCACATCCCGATCAATGCGACGAATCAATCCCGAAAACATGCCGTCCTGCAAACCCTGCTTCATCTCGACCCTTGCCAACTCCTTACCCTCGCCTGCCGGATCCATCACCACGACCTTCACAGTTGACGGAATCCTGCCATCAAACTGCGCCTCCACAATCAGACGCTGACCACGCTCCACTTCCGCATCCCCCGGAGTCACCGCCATCTGGTAAGCCGCCAGCGCCACCTCCCCTCCAGCTTCCTCCAACACCGCTTTCTCATCCAACCCACTGAGATAAAATCCCAACCCGATCAACATGATCACTGCATTAAAAATCGCAAAGCCCTGCACCCAAGCCGCCACCAGCAACTGCGGTCGATAAACCGTATTCAGCCAATCGTGCTCCAGCGCGTGATCCACCGCCTCCTCAACCACCCGCTGCTGTAAAAATCCCAACTTCCCATCCGGGCCGGGCTGTTGCTCCACCGCTGTCAGCAACACCTGCTGCAGATCGGGAAACTCTCCCTCAATCTGCTCTGCCAGCTTTTTTAAATCTAGAACCTGCCGCTTTTTCCAACTAATCCCTCCCCATACCAGAATAAACCCAGCCAGCACCAAAAAGACAATCATCCCAGCCGCCCCCCCTTGGCGCTGCACCGCCAACCAAGCCAATACCACCAACACCCCTGCACCCGACAACATCACCGCCGATACCAACCAGCGACGAAAGATCAAGTCCTCCGCTTCTTTCAGCGGCTGCAATTTTTTCTGCAGACTATCTCCGATCATAAAATCAAGCATAACACAAATTCTCCAATCCTACAGCCTACGCTATAACCCTCCTCCCCACCCGTCCCGCCACCCACGATTCCAGCCATAATACCAGCAACACCACCATCACAATCCACTTCCAGATCTTTTGCCTCCCTTCACGCTGCTCCGATTCCAAGCGATACACTCCACGCGCCCCATCCTCGCCATCAAGTTCCTGACCGCTCTGCTGCCCCTTGCTGTTTACCACAATCCCAAAATCAGCCAGACTGTCAGCATCAAAAACATCCACCCGGCTTTCTGCTGGAGATAAATTCACCGCATAAATCCACTTCGTGACTTGCCCCCCATCCTCTTCACCCAACACCTCATAAAAACCCGGGCGATCCGTATCCGAAAACATCTTTTGACCCGCCTCCAAATCGATCAACTCAGATTCTCCAGGCCTTTTCACCGCCACGGCTCCCTCCACCGGCAAATCGTCACCCACATAAACCAGCTTAGATTCTTGGGCAGAAAAACCCGCCGTATTCAAGATCGAATACAAAAACGGCACAAATTTCGAAGATAAAGCCAACTGACTCTCCTGCGGCTGCCAACCCGACATCATCAAATACACACGACCCTGCCCCTGTTTCACGTCCAACCATGCAGGGCTACCGTCATCATAGCTTGCCATCATCGTTACGTGATCCGCCATACCCTCCACCTGTTTCATACTCAACACACGGTGTCTCCAAAAGTGAATCTTACTGAAATCACGAACCTGCGCATCATCAAAAGGTCGCAACACAGGGTGGCTGAAATCCATATCCGTCAACATCGCGTAATCCTCCTCCCCCGCCTCAGTCAAGCCCACCCCCTGCAACCCCGTCAAAGCTTCCAGCTCCGTAGCTGCAAGGTCCACCGCCACCGCGCAAAGCACAGCCCCTCCCGTTTGCCCAGCAAAAGACGCCAACTTTTCGCCCAGGCCAGCATCCCATCGTCCCGTCACCACCACCACATCAAAAGCCTTAAGCTCCTCCGCCGATCCGACGTCACTGCTCTCACGCACTTCAAGCTGCGGATCGATCGCTGTTGTCTTCCGCAGTGCTCTGCTCAAATAAAACAAAGCAGAGCCCGCATCCTCGGCACCCGCCTGACTCTCCTGATCAGCCAAATACAAAATCTTCACCACCCGAGCCTGTTTTCCCGCGACATAGATTCGATTATCAAAATCAAAAGCATCTCCCTCAACTACCAAAATGCCCGCCGCCGATTCATCAAAGCGCGGAGCCGCCATCAATACTCTCGCCCCGCCGGAAGGCACATTGCCCACCACTTTCCCTTCTGCCTCCGTCCCGCCGTCCCAAGACAAAGTAAATTTCTCCGCCCGCCCCTGCTGAGAATTGGCCACCCGCACCCGCAACGCACGTGCCTCCTGCTCTTCATCCCCCTCTTTTTGCCCCGCAACAAACAAGGAAAAGTTGGACCCCTCACCCGCACTCACCCGCGCATTGCGCAAACTCACCTGCTCCGGCCATGCCAATCGATTCAAAGAATCCCGCTCACTGCCCTCTTGAAAATCACTGATCAATACCACCTCCTGCTGGGCAAAAAAACTGCCTTCCACCGCGCCCGCTGCCGCGCGATCCGCCAACAACTCCACTGCGCTGCCCAACGATTTACCCAGCGCTGTCGTCTTCCACCCGGCTTCCGTCTCTCCCAACTTCGCCAACACTCCTCCCGCACGATCATCTGCCGCCAATTGTTTCCATTCTTCAAAACCCAGCAACAACTCATCCTTATCATCAAAAAGCATCACCGCCGCTTCATCCTCCGGCCGTAAAGCCTCCAGCTCTTCAGCTAAATGCTTTTTAGCCTGATTCCATAAATCACCACGCCGCATCGACGCACTTCGATCCACCAATACCACTACCCTGCGCCCCAGCCCAGCCCCCGTCACCACCGACTGCTGGGAAAAAAACGGTCGCGCAAACATCAAAACCAACAACAGCAGCGCCAAACAACGCAAAAATAACAAAAATAACTTCTCCAACTTCGAACGCCGTGTCAGCTTCTGCGGACTCTTGTCCAAAAACATCAGCGAAGAAAACAGCGTCTGATCCTTAGGTGCTCGTTTGCGCAAATGCAACAGCAAGGGCGCTGCCAAAGCCAGCGCTCCAAGAAAATAAAGAGGATACAAAAACGACATGGGGAATTTTATTCTATCTCCTAACTTCTAAATTCCGCCTCCTGACATTTTTCCCTCCCGCCTTCTCCCGCATCGACACAAAATCAAACAACACCCGGTCAAGCGGTTCATCCGTGGCGACCAAACGGTAGTCAATACCATTGCGCTCGCAAATCCCCTTCACCTCATCCAAATGCGCCTGCAACTTTTCCAAATAAGACTCTCGCGCCAAATCCGGATCAATATAAACATCCTGACCACTTTCAGCATCTCTGAAATGCGACGCCTGCTCAAACCCAAACTCCAACTCACTCCGATCCAGCACCTGCCACACCACCAGATCGTGACCTGCCGCCGCGAGGTGCCCCAGATGAACTTCCAGCTCCTCGATCGGAGCCAGCAAATCCGAAATCAACATCATCAGCCCACGTTTGCGCACCAACTCCGCCACCTTCTTCAATGGACCAATCAAGTCCGTGCCCCGACCACCCTGCTCCTTGCTCACTTCCAAATGCCCCATCAAGCGCCGCAACTGACCCGGCCGATTCCGCGCCGGCACAAATTGATCCAGCTTCTCATCAAAAGTCACCAAACCCACCGCATCCCCCTGCCCCATCAAAAAATAAGCAAAAGTCGCCGCCAAAGTCGCCGCGTAATCACTCTTCGAAAACCCCGATTGCCCCGCATAAGACATCGAACGGCTCTGATCCACCAACAAAAAACAGCGCAGATTGGTTTCATCTTCAAACTTTTTGATGAACACCCGATCCGTTCTCGCCATCACCTTCCAATCAATGAAACGCAGATCATCCCCCTGCGCGTATTGACGATACTCACTGAACTCCACCGAAAACCCATGATGCGGACTGCGATGCAAACCCTTCCAAAAACCCTCCACCACCACCCGCGCCCGCAACTCCAACGAACGCACCTTCATCAATGCCAGCGGATCAATAGATCCCTTCGCCGATTTCGATTTCGCTCTCACCTCACTCATCAAGCCATCACCTTGCCCAAGCCGTCCTCACTTTACAAGCCAATAAAAAAGTCGCTACTGCTACTGCACCGCCCCGACCGTAGCCGTCAAGCCCCGCGGCACCTCCGCCTCAAGCTGCTTATCAAAATGAAACAGCGCTAGAGTTTTATCATCACCGCTCAACCGCTCACTCGGCTCAAAATCCTCTTGATAACGCCGCACCGAACTAATCCTCAACTCATCCATCGCGGCATCCGCCGGACGCACCCCGGTATTCATCGAACCAATCTGAATCGGCGGACGAAAATTACTCGGCTGCAAAGGCTCGGCAGCAGTGTCCTTTGGTGAAGCATAGGTCTGCGCAGAACTTAATTTTCCATCAAGGTAAAGCTGCACCGTGGTGCGGCCTCCATCATCCAGCTTCCATTGCATCGCCACATGATGCCACTGTCCCGCTTCCCAATCCCTGATATTGACCGAAGCCGCTCGATGCCGATACCTCGAACTGGCCAGAGTTGCACTGAGGTGACCAGTTGAACTGTGTACCAACGCCAGAGAGTTCACATTTGATAGCGTAGGATGATCCGGACGAATCGGCCCCATGTGAATCAATGCGTGTTCCAGCGTGCCGCGAGGACCCTCAAGACGAGGCGCGGATTGCCAACCCGGCTTCAGCCAAAATTCAATCGTGCCTTCAGCCCAAGGCGTGCTCGCCGGCCCGACCGAGGGGAAATGCACCGGCAAGTTAAGTGCCTCCTCCTCTCCCACCCCTTCGGTGTAAAGCCCCTCAGGCAACTCCCCCGAACGCCGGGGCGCTCCAAAACGACGAGCGAATTCCCATTGCCCCTCTTTCGCCGTAACCTTGAACCGTCCCACCACTCCCGGTAGCTCCTCAGCAAAACGCATCACAAAAACCTTATCCGGTCGCCAGATCAGCGGCAAGGTGGCTTGATCGGCAAAACTCAACTCACCCAAAGGGCGCTGCCCATCACTGGCAGTCACCTCAATCTTCACATCATGCAAAGGCCGGTCACAGAGCAAACTGAGATCCCCCTTGATCACCGTTCCCGCTCCACTGCCGATGGTTTCATGACGAAGTTCCAAACCCGCAATTTCCAAGCCCACCTGAACCGCCGTTAGCGTTTTTTCCTCAGTAGAAAACTCCGCCAGAGTAAAATGCTCCAAACTCGAAACCCCGCCACCCTCAAGATAAGAAAAGCTAACCTGCTCCGAACCCGACTGACGAGAAAGCTGGGAAACACAGGAACGACCGGCTCGTATATTAAACCCCAACTCATCAATAGGAATAGCCATCTCCACCGTCCAAACCTTGCCCGCCAGCGCCGTCTTAACCTTCACCTTGCTGCGCCAGTTTTCGACAATCACTGCTTGCCCATCAATCTTCTTGCCTCCAAAAACCGCGTGATAGGGAGCCTCCTTATAATGGGTAGCCGTCTGCACGCCGGACTGACCCACCACCCACTGCCAGCTCTCCCCCGCTTTGCCTTTTATCGGAGCTTTTTTATTCACCGCTAGCGCAAAAGTCACCCTGTCCTTGCCATCCGCATCGTGACACTCAAAAGAAACATAAATATTTTTCTCATCATACGCCAACCTCACTTGTGTTTCCCTAGCCTCCAACTGCAAACGATCGTTGCGAATGAAATTACTCGCCGGCTGCGCAGCCGCCCACGTCGCCTCAGCAAGTTTTCCATCAATGACAATTTCATCACTACGACGAACGAAATTCAACCTGCGCCGTGGCAGTTCTCTCAAAAACCAACTTGGCATGCTGCGCTCGGTAATCTTCTGCTCATAGCCTCCCGCCAATAACTCCAGCTCTTTTTCGAACTCAGCAAAATCCAGATTGGAAAGATAACTGTGCGGATTAGTGCGCTTGCGAGTGTAGTGATACATCAGATCCTTCTTCACCACCCCTTCCGAAATCTTTTGCCAACTTACAGCCGCCAACTTCAAATCCTTTTGCGACTGCAAAAGGATTTGCTCACACTTCTCGCGATCCCCACGTTTAATCGCCTGTTCGATCTCCAATACCCGGGCACGGTGCACCGCTGTGAAATGGGCCCCGTGAGTCATCAAATACATATTGAGAAAAAAACCAAGATCCTCACCTGCCAGAATTGATTGCCCTTCTTGCAAAACTCTTGCTTTGTCCAATGAAAGCGCAGCGCGCTGGGTAGCCTGAACCTGTCCCTGCATCAGAGCCAGAGGATTATCAAAATCAGCGCGCTCGAGAATCTTGTCCGGAAAAGCAATGAAAGCGTGGCTGATATCTTCACCAAAAGCCGGTGCAACTAAATCCCCCATTTTGGGACGAAACCAAAACCGTGCCGCTCGCGAGGCAAAAGTCTTACGCTCGGCAGGTGGCCCCAACCGCGTTCCCTAATCCTTCCATCCCGATTCAGAAAAATCCTTC
>JAJRVS010000281.1 GCA_024277195.1 Verrucomicrobiota bacterium
CCCACTGACGTGGCAGCAACAAATCCTCGTCCCACGACTGCACCCGCGAGCTGTAGTCCTCCATCAGATTGGTGTGATTGCCCGAAATCACATAGAGCTGCTTGCCATCTTCAGTCAACTCCACCGCGTGGTTACCATGCTCGCCACCACCTTGCGCACCTGGTTGCTGATCAACCTTGTCTAGTTGGTCATTCCCGTTTGAATCCGTCAACTTGAACAGCCCCTTGCCACTCACGTGAACATAAAGTCCGCCAAAGGCCCACTTCAATCCCATCGCCCCTGACAAATCGACAGGCACCTTTTCAACCGTAGCTTTGCTGCCGCCCGCACTCTGGGTCACCGTGATGCGATACAAACCCTTGTCTTTCTGATCACTGGCATAAAAACGCCCCTTGTCGTCCTTGGTCAATACCACCCATGACCCTTGTTCTTCCTTGGGCACAGTGTAAATCAGCTCTGCTTTAAAGCCGGGCAACAAAGTTAACTCCTCCACCGGTAAAGCCCCTTTCATTTTCACACTGCCTTTGCTCTTCCGATAACCGGGCACTCCCCAAGGAGCCACTCCCAACTCACCTCGTCCGACCAGTTTTCCATTCCACGCCTTATCATCAAAACCTACCTGCTGCCAATTCCCCTCAGCTTTTCCCGTCATCAGCCAATGATCGTCGCCGCTCTTGACAACCACCACCGTCCCATCCTGCAAGGTCACTTCGAGCTTTAAAATAAAAGCCGCCGAACCGCCTGCGTTTTGTGCCTCAGCAGCAATCACATTTTTTCCGGATTTTAAAAACGCAGCAACCTCTTTCTCAATCGGTTGTGGCCAATCAGGACTCTTGCCCACTTCCTTACCATTGATCCAAAGCTGCAATTTGTTGTCACACGTTGCGTAAACTTTCGCCGACTTAACCTTAGCCGACAGCTCAAAGCCCTTACGAAAAAACAACTTCTGTTCATTCGTGCTCTTCTGCGTCCACACCCAGCTCGGTTTATCTTTTTCCAGCCACGCCCCCTTTTTTTGCGCCCTTACCCCCAAGGGTAAAGACAAAACCAACAAAAGAAGCAAATACGATTTCAGGGGATAGAAGGATTTCATAGACTTGAGTTACACAAAAAACTCAACAAACTACATCCTCCCCTTGCCCGATCAACCCGTATATAAAGCTTTATTTTCTACCAACTCACCGCTCAACATCTAGGTAACTTCCCCCAGAATAACAACACATTTCAAGGACGTCCGCCTTCATATATTTCAGCAATTCCCTCACTCGACAACTCTGCCGCGTAGATAGCAAACTCATCAATGCGCCCGTTCAACGTTCTTATCGCCGAGTGCGTTCCGAGCGGCTTAGTCCAGTTACCCAAATCAGCTTTGCCAATACGCATCGCAGAAAGCGTTTTCTCCATATTGATGCCACCACTGAATTTCACCGGTTTTTCATTCTCATCAAAATGATCCGTCAGAAAAAGATAATTAAGGTAACGATCCAAAGCATCGATGCGACCCCAAGCATAAATAGAAATCGCCTCGAACTCCCCAGATATCTAAAAACCCACACGATCATCTTGAATGAAAAATCTCAAAAATCTCATTCCCCTGCCTCCGCAGAAGCACTTAGCCTATACACATGCCGTTCAAATGGTTTGAAGGCATCTAACAAGTGCACCCCTTCCGTGTGAATACTTCGGTTTTCAAATAAGACTTCCACCTCTCGTTTACCTGAGAGCGCTATCCGCGACAAGTCGATTTTAGCATCCACAGGATGAAAGCTGTTATTAACGCAAATAATAGTATATTCGCCATTCACCTCTTTTGCGAGAATTCGAATATGATCTTTTGTTGCCTCATTCATGCCTGTAACCACCAAATCTTCCTTCATCGAAAACAAAGCTGGTTTCAATGACTGCACTTCACGATTCAAGCTCTGTATGCGCTCCCACACTCTTTTACTATTTGGAATGGCTCCAAAATACGTAAATCCCATACTATGATTAACCAAAGCAACATAGGTCTGCCAAGTCAATTGTTGTGGAGTTGGCTCTTTCGAAAACCTTTCGGATGACTGGAGCCAAGTGAACACAGGCTTCCGCTCCCGTCGTCCATCCCTATTCATTAACTCCAGCGAAAGCCGGTAAGAATGGATATCATTGGTCGTTTGTGGCCGACCAGGAGGCTGCATAATAAAAGGGTAACGGTCTATGGAAAGAACATCTCCAGGCAAACCCTCAATGCGATTGGAAAACGCAAGATAGGAATGAACATTATGATTAGTCAAATTAAGCGTCACCGGAGAAGCCGCCTTGACTCTAGCCGTTCTTTCATAGGCTATTCTATCGGGCGTTTCATCATTGGGCACCACTCCCACATAAGACGAAACCGAACTATACGACTTCACCGCCTCGGCGGCATCACTGCTGTAAGGTCTGGCTACATGAAAGGACAGCGCTTTGATTCCGAGTTTTTCACAATTTTTAAGAAATTCCAAATTGGTCTCAAGATTATTCCAATGACCGATAAACTGGATGGAAGAAAAGCCACACTCCTTGTAATACTTCAGTTGTTCTTCATTCAAACTTCCGACCAACATCCCATAGGAGATAAAAGGCTCACCGTTCACATAGATCCCTCGGTTAATCCTGTTGACCTTAACCTCAGTATGAGCTGCGGGGCGCCGCATCGTTAATCGCGTTTCAGCCTGCATCAGCGCTTCACCGTCCTGAGTCTTCAAAGTCGCTCTTACAGTATATAATTTATCATGCCGCAAGGGTTTGATCGAAATAGTGAAAATCTGCTTTTTCTCATCGCTTTTAATTGAAAAAGTTTTTTTGAGCCGTGCGGACTTCATGTAACCTGCCGCAAACACCTCAATTTCCAGACTGCGATTTTTCAGTTTCTCTATATCACGGTCAAATTGAACAATGATTTTAGCATTTTCTTCCTCGGTGTAATACGACCAATCAGTATAGATGCTCATCGGCTGAGGCACCTCGATGAACTCACGAGTTTGGCGAATGATCTTCCCTCCATCATCGAGCACCATCACATTCACACAAACTCGCTGGTCTTGCTTTACCACAAATCCTTCGAACTCCAGTTCCTCCACCTTTGCTACAGCAAGTTCTCGACTCGACGACTTGAGTTGTTCAAGTTCATTTTTCGCAGTCAAACAGACAATGACATTTGCTTTTCTTTTTTCAGCTGAGCTGTTCTCGATTTTTAGATGAAGCGCATAGCTTTTTGCTAAAGGGCTCAGTGATACCAATTTCACACCAGACAGCTTAACCTCCTTATTAGGCACAACATCTTTTGGCAGTATCCCCCTAGCAATCGAATGGCTATTGGCAAAGCGTTGTCCCTCATTCACGCTCTCTGGCAGAAGAAAGCCTGTATCATACCAGCAAGGCATGAATGCTGTAGCATTATTCCCAGATTCCAACTGCACCGCGTCTATCCAGATTTTTCCAGAAGAAATCGGCTTAACAAAAAACGATAATCCCTTTTGCTGAAATTTAGGGAGTTTCATCTCATAGCGATTCCATCCTTTTTTTGCTTTAAATGCTTTTTCTTTCACGGCTTTTTCAATAGCATCCGCAGTGACCCCCATTCGAATCTCCTGATCATCCGAGTCCGCCTTGATATAACATGAAACCGTGTAGCTTTCTCCCTCAGTAACCTTTAAAACCTCACCGATCAAAAGAAATGGAGCTTCTACACGAATGGATTTTTTTCCATGAAAAGCAACTTCTCTATCCAGATAGAATTTTTCACGATATTCAACTAGCCCCTCAGCAGTAGACAAAAAAGCAGGCAATCCATTGGTTCGATAGCGTTCTCCAATACCCGCCCAGTAATCGGGTATATCGGGGTTGCTCGTATACTCGAAGCTACCGTTGAGAAGTAAGTTAGCGGATAACTTTTCAGGCTTAGTGTAATTCAATTCAAAGTCATCTAGAGCAAACGGCTGACGGTAACTCTTGAATGTGATCCCTCCGCTCCCCGGCGCTGTTCCAAGGATAAATATTTCATTATTCACCTTCAATTCGTAACGTTTTGCATTAGCCGTGATGGCCACATCGATCCACTCATCAATAGGCAGCGAAGGAGTGATCGTCTCGTTAAAGGGCAGTCTCGTCCCCTTACTACCTTTAGGCGTGTATGTGCTTCTGATTTTTGCCGTATTGGCGTTACTCGTGAAATGCAGAACCCATTTCCCGTATCCTCGATTGATGATCACCGAGAACTGACCGGCTTGCCGTTCTTCCCCTTTAAGCAATTTCAATCTGAAAGAAAGATCAAAATCACCCACATTCTGTTCTTTAAGTGCAATACTCGTGGCATAAGCCGTATTGTTAGTAAGCGCACCTTTTACAATATTCAGGAATCGGCTAGATGGCTCGGTCCATTGCCTCAAGTCGGCATCAAAGTGATCAGATACTCTGTGATCTGCTGCAGAAAGGCACGGAGCAAACAAAACGATCAAGAGCGACAAGCTCCATTTAATTATTCGTATTTTCATGTAAAATTTTATCCGCAATGATGACGCTGTTAGAAAAAAATGCAACCGCCCCGTAGAGTAACGCTTCACTTAAGCCCGTGAAAGCAGCCACCTAGGCTACAAGCGCGCTAATCCAGTGCCGCCGCCAGCTGTGCCATCAAGCCCATTCCCATTTGAGAAATAACCCTGTAGTCACTTTGCTGCAGGGCGATTCCTCCTCGATTGCTTTGTGCCACACCTGTCAGCATGCCATCGGGAGTTAAGTGATTAACAAGGCCTGTCATCGTTTTTTGAGAAACCGCTTTGTATTTGTTAGGCAATAAATCATTTTTCACCGCGATCGCCAGAGCAGCCGCAATCCCCGCTGATCCAGAAGTGTCCACAGCCACATCCTCATGCAGGAAGCAAGACCACAAGCCATCCTCATGCTGATACGCAGAAACCCATTCAGCCAGCCTCTCCAGCTCCTCACGTAAATCGGACACCTCTCTTGCCTCATTCAATTCCTCCAAAGTTCTAACCAAACCCAATGAATACCAAGCCACTCCTCTAGCCCAATTACGAAAAGATCTTTTCCCGTTTACCCAATAGCGCAAATAACAATCATCCTCGTGTATCAGAAGGCTCTTGCGCAATCTGATTTGTTTGATAGCAAGATCGATCAACTCCTCATCCTTCCTTTGCATACCAATCACCATCATCGGGTAAGCTACCGTGTAAGAACCCTCGGCTGAGGTCAGCTCTCCATCCTGAATGATACCACTTGCTTGCTGATGGCGAAGCCAGAAACCCATCACTTTTCGCAATACTGGATGCTTAGGGTTCACTTTAGCAATCACCGCATTGGGCAAAGTCGATTCGATCCCGTCCACCAGATCGTCACGCACTTGACTACGAGCCCCCTCGTAAACCAATCGCTGCTTTTTGTCGAAAAAATGGCCTAAATGACTATTGAGTGCGTTTTGATAACGTTTTTCACCCCTTGCATGAGAGAGATCAAACAAGCCGCCTAATACGCAACCTTCCATCCAGCCATACGGCTGCAGACTAGCGGGTGAAGCCAGTCTTTTGTAAAGCTCTTCCACTGGCTTCGAATGACGAGCAAACATCAAATGAGGACTCAACACCACATTTTGTTTGGTGTCCTCTTCGACTTGAAAGAACCACAAGGGCTTGCTGCCTTTTGTCATCACTAGAACAATGCCCTGCTTGGCAACCTTCTTGATTTGTTCTGCTGTCAATAACACTTCAAAAGGGTGCAGCGCTGGTGAGTAACGAATATCGAGTGCCCCTATTTTTTGAAGAGTCTCAGCAAGACGCACTTCAACGACCACTTTCTCCCTCACATCCACCGCGACGGTCAGACGTAGCCGAGCAGACGCACCTTGCGGTAAATCCGTCCACTTCAGATTTGGATGTTGATCCCCGCCTGACGCGGGAACAGCAAAAGCCTGCCAGCCAAAAGGCACTCTTTTCCCCTCAGGAAAAGGAACCTCCGCCACCTCAGTTATCGACGGTTGTTGGTATAGAGGCGTGTTAGCATCAAGCGCACTGCCATCATCGCCTTCACTTCCATCACTACCCACAGGATAGCTTGCCAGAGCCGCACCGCAGCCGATCAAAAAACGCCTACGATCCACTTTTATATGAAAAGCACCTGAGAATAAAGGATCTATACAGTTCATTTTGGCAGAATAGAACACAGGACTTTTCCATCGTCAAGATTAGCGCGTAAGTCAGTCTGACTTGATTAAAGTGAAGAACCATTCCGCTTCACCCCCCTCCCGCTACAAAACAAGCTCATCAATTTTTCACATTTCTGCGCTTCATAAAACTTGCAAGCCTATTCCAAGCAGAGTCTCTTATCTACACGATGAAAATGAAGCCAAACATCTTAACCCTATTATTCCTCGCAGTAGCTCTGCAAGTGACAACAGCACGGGACTTCCGCGAGCTAACCAATCTCGAAGGCAAAAAAATCAAAGCCGAACTGCTTGACCTGAACGATGGCAAAGTCAAAATTCGAGCGAAGAGCAAAGTCTTCGAAATACCAATAGACAAACTCTCCGCAGAGGATCAAACCTTCTTAAGCGAATGGGATGCCAAGCGAAAAGGAACTGAAGAGGATCTGTATTACTCCGAACAGATGTATTTCGATGATTTTTCTGAAGACGACTTTGATGAACGGTGGAAGCACTACAAAAGTGACAGCATGATTCAGGACGGAGTATTGATAGGCATAACTCCAGATATCAAAGAGCATGTAGCGCTAGACACCATCAAATTCGAAGGCAGAAGAGATCTACAAGTTTCGCTAAAGTTCAAATTTGTAGGAGCCGAAGCCAAAAGTTTCATTGTCAGATTTGCCGACACCGACTGCAAAGAAGTGCATGCAGGACACATTGTATTTACCAGCATCGCTCCCAAAAAAGGCTCGATACTGGACGGCAAGACAGGCACCTTTAAAAAGGAAATTTTTGACAAGAAAAAAGCAGGCGAAACTTTAGACGAAGCCACCAAAGAGATGCTGAAGACCAAGAAAAAAATCTTTGAGCTTGATTTCGAAAACAGCAAGGATCAATGGCATCAGCTCGTGCTTCGAAGCAAAAACGACCTAGTCACAGTCAACATTGACGGCAAGGATGTAGGATCGTTCCAATCAGAAGGATTAGCTCACGAAACCAAATCCGCAGTAAGCCTACTGACTTACGATAGCGGCATTCACTATGATGATCTTGAAATAAAAGCGGCACCCAATTCTGTCATCGAGAAGAGTGAATGAGCCAGATTGAAACACTTAGGTTGCAACGTGTAATTGGACTTCCGTTTCTCGACCGATTTAGGAGTCGCGCAACAATCAAGCTCCCCACGGCAAGCCTCTTCGTTTATCCTCAAACTCTACTGCGAAGAGGAGAGGCATCCTCAATTCTTGATTTCTAAATGAGCGAGGGGCATTAAAATCACGCTGCGCAATAAACTGCGATTTTCACAATATCCACCACCTTTGAGTGGATTCATGCGAATTTATTTGCTGTTTTTTTTCAAAACACCCCTGATGAATTTGGGTTTATGGCTATTCCCTAGTGAGAAGAGATCAACACCTACAAAATGCAACATGCCCGCAACCACAAAACATGAGAAGGATCCCCCTCTGAAGTTTACCATCCAAGCAGCAGGGCACTATACATCCCACCGCAGTGAAGATGACATTCAACAAGCTCTTAAAAAAAATCAATGATGTCAGAAAAAAATATCAAAAGGCGGGATTTCACCAAATTGGCGATCCCCCTGCTTGCAATGTTCACAGCCTCTGGGCTCGTTGCAACAGACTCCTTTGGTGAAGGCCGCGAATTAAAAATTTCACCCCAAATGGCAAAATCAATAGCGAGTCTTGCACAGGATATTAATCGTAATCTGGGAACCGCCGCTTCGGAAATAGTTAGTCTCAGCAGAATTGATTCCCTAAAGAATCGATCCATCGATTTGGCAACCCTCAGGTCAAGAATCAGCGAGTCGATAGCCTGGGATTACGACAACAATAGGGTCTGCACGGTGAACGGCATTGTCATGTCAAACACCGAGATCGCGGTTGTTCTAAAATTAGATAAAATCATCATAAACCACAAATTCACATGGGAGCTTTTATAGACTGCACAAAGGGATTTCCACCGGCACCACCTAGCGACGTGTGTATCGTAGGGGCAGGAGCAGCGGGAATTACGCTCGCCTTGCAACTTGCCACCCAAGGGAAAAAGGTAACGTTAATCGAGAGCGGCAACTTCAAAATGGAAGGTGAAACGCAATCTCTTTATCAGGGGAAAAACATCGGTTTACCGTATAAGGATCTATTGTCGTGCCGACTTCGCTACTTTGGAGGAACCACCAACCATTGGGGTGGGGTTTGCCGCAACAATGACCCTGAAGACCACGAACCACGTCCCGATTTAGGCTTGCCGGGCTGGCCTGTTTCTCACGCTGAATTTAAGCCTTACGTGAACCGTGCTGCCAAAATGTTAGGCATGGAGGTGAACGGCTGGGATCCTAACAAGCAAAAAAAGAAATTGAATTTAGAGCGAAACCTGTTGGAAAAATACTCGCAGGATATTATCACCAAAGTATTCCAACGATCCAAGGTGCTTAGGTTCGCCAAAGAATACCACGACGACATCCGATCCAACCCTAATATAAGCGTATTGCTGAACGCAAACCTTACCCGAGTAAACCTTAACAAAGATGGGTCCGAAGTCGAAAGTCTGTCCATCGCCACATTGTCTGGGCTCAAGGCTAATCTCAAGGCCGGAAATTACGTGCTTGCATGCCATGCCATAGAAAACGCGAGACTTCTGCTGCTCTCGAATAATATACACAAGAAAGGTATCGGAAACGAATACGGTCACGTAGGTCAAAACTTCATGGAGCACCCTAATTTGCTCGCCAGTTCGTTGCTTCCCGCAGACTACTCGATGGCAGACTTTTTCACTGTGGGAAAATTAACTACGCATGGTTCCAGCTCACTCATGAGCCTGACAGCGGACTGTATGAAAAGGGAGGGCATCCTTCCCTACTACTGCCGATTGCGCCCCATGTATGACAACAAAGGGTTGGAAGGTGCTGAGAACTTGAAAAAACGTTTTATGGAACCGCTAGACCTTGAGATGCTCCGCTCTGCCACCGATGTCCTGAGTGACTTAGGAGGACTTATCCGAGGAGTGAAAAACAAAACCAAGACCGGCACTCCCCGACCAAGTTATTTCGTAATGGATCACCGCATAGCGCAATCACCCAATCCTCGTTCCCGAATTGTACTCAGGGATGAGAAGGACGCGCTAGGCCTTCCCAAGGCCGATCTCAATTGGGAGCTGAACGATATAGACTATCGAACCTTTCAGGTAGGGC
This sequence comes from Verrucomicrobiota bacterium, assembly GCA_024277195.1. Lineage (GTDB taxonomy): Bacteria > Verrucomicrobiota > Verrucomicrobiia > Verrucomicrobiales > DEV007 > JAADHD01. The sequence continues at coordinate 9,390 of JAJRVS010000281.1, forward strand.
AACGCATCGTAAGCAACGTATTGATCAAGGCGGGAGTAGGAAGAATTCGCCTAACCGAGCTAACCAAAGAGTATGTCGATCAACATGTAGAAGGGCATAATCACCATACCGGCACTACGCGGATGAGCGACAATCCGAAAGACGGAGTGGTAGACAAAAACTGTAAGATACACGGCATCAAAAACCTGTATGTATCTGGAAGCTCCATTTTCCCAAGAATCGGCTTTTCCGGCCCAACAATGATGATCGTGGCACTCTCCATTCGATTAGCAGAACACATGTCAAATGAATAACTTGCCTACTAAACTTCATAGATTAGGGGGGATGTTAGTGACCCTGGCTCAGTGCTTGATTTATCCCTCAGCAACCACTTTCCGCTCCGGGCGAAGCCTATTCATCATTTTGTCCCTGCTGCATTCAGCTTCACTCATCACGGTGTTTTGGTTATTTGCCGGCCCAGGGGTGATCCTTTATTTTATCTGCATATTACTGGCTCTCATCTTGGCAATCCGCAATCAAAACTGTGCAGTTCCCAAAATCCGATACACGAAGAGAATCCCTGTTATGCTCACGCCTTTAGTCATTTTAGTGGTAGGGATCTCTACCCTCGCATTGTCTATCAAAGATGTTCAGAACAAAGAATTCCTGACTGCGCAAAAAGCAAAGGAGAGAAGCTAGCCAAATTGAAGTGCAGCATATGCCATTCACTAAAAGGTCGAGGCATCAAAGTAGGACCTCCACTGGCTAATATCCACATGAGAAAAATAGGCTCATTTGCGGGCTTCAATTATTCCAATGCATTCAAGAATTCTGACGAAGTATGGACCGAAAAAGAGCTTGACGCATTTCTCAAAGACGTTCAGACTTACCTCAAAGGGAGCAATATGATCATTCAAAACGTCGATGATGAATCTGAAAGAAAAGCCTTAATCGCTTATTTGATTGACGATTCAAAGGGATGATGAATTAAGTTAGCTTAATACCCGCCCTTTCGATGGCCGTGCAATCGCCCGACTAAAATCACTCGCCCGAAAAAGGTCCAAGCAAAGCTTCTTCAAGCCCTCTTCCGTTGCACACTCAATTGAATACCACGATTCCATCGAGGTTAAATTGCGAACCCTAGCGAAGATCCTTCGCCCCCCATCTACCCTTTAACTCATCAGGCATATTAACGCTTTTCTCAGGCTAACTGAAAATCCCATTCCAAGTTTCACTTTGCTCCGTCTGCATAATACCGGTAGAATTCTTGCACTTGCTCATCCGATAGAAGGTGATCATAGACAATAAACTCATCTATCACAGTCTCTGGAGGGCAGTGTACAGAAAAAAGGTCAGATAATTCTTCCGATTTAATCTTCCTCTGTATCGTAGAATGCGCCTTAAGCTCGCCATCTATATAGAGTTTGAATTGCACAGGATCCCAAGTGAAAACAACATTGTGCCATTGCTCGTCTGCCCATGTAATGCCCCTTCCAGAACTGGCCTCGATTCCCGTGAACCCACTCACCCAGAATTTCAACTGGTCTTTACCTCCAATTTCATACGAACTCATTCGCTGAAAACCCAGATAGCCTGTTTCCTTATAATTGGTAAGGAAAAAGCTCTGGAATACCCTCTCTCGTTGCCCGTTTTTATCGATAGGCATGTCTTTCGGATACTTCCACTTTACTGGTTTAATCCAAATGCTCATGCTACCAGGCAACTCAAAGGACAAATTATCTTTCAGATTAAAAGTCAGCTCAGCCCCGTTTTCACCTGTGCGCAAAGCACTCCCCTTCACACCTTGCACAAACCCGACCTTTTTAACTATTTGGGTGGGTTCGTGATCCCCTGCAGCTCGCGAAGCTACTACCGAATTCAAATTAAATCCCAGATAAAACGTCACTCCCTGTTGAATACGATACTCCAGTGGAACCTTTTGATCCTGCGCCCAGACTATCGTAGCGAAACTGCTCACCAGAAATAATAGTAGCTTAATTTTCATTGTTTGGCTGCAAATACAATCAATCTAACACCCCATTTTTTCATAGGCACGACAACTTTCCCATCCTTGCCTTGATAGGGTTTCCCGGTTTCCACATCAACCGCTTTGAGCTTGCTGAAATTGGACAAGCCCCCCTTCAATTTGATTTGCACCTCACAAGGTTGATCGTCCCAGGAAGTCATGATCACCATGATTTGACCCTTATTTTCAAAAGTGATGGTTTTGACTTTTTCATTACTGACCTGTAGAGGGTAATCATCCTGCCAATAATTATAAACCTTGCAAGAATCATTCCCATAGCCAAAATCATAGACCATTTTTTCCAAAGGGTAATCTTCAATTTCCACATCCCACACAGTGCGAATGATCTCATGAACCATTTGTATTCCCCAGTCATGACGGACAGGTTCTGGCTGATACTGCCAAGCACCCTGCTGGTTCTTCACCTTTCCTTCCATAAACCATTTTTTAGCGGTGCATTGGTGTAGCGCATGCGGATAGCTACCAGTCTGCCGACCGATGGTTTCCGCTCGCAGTAGATCCGGCGGAAATGGCTGATTGCCGCCATCCCACTTCCATTCGATATCCAGATTGATATCCGTCCAAGTAACTATCGGTAGGAGATTGCCGTTGGTCATGTGCAAGCTGATATACAAAGGGTATTGTGAAACTTCCCGCATCTGTCTCGTCAGCACCCACATGCGTTTATGGTATTCGCGCATTTCCCACAAGCCAGTTCCTGGCTGAGTGTTTCCATCTGAACGAACGTAAGCTCCGGCGCTCATTTGCAGGTTGGTGCTTGGTCTCAAAAACACATTATCACAATAAATACCGATCCCTCTCTGCAGCCATTCCATTTCCTCCCACATAGCGAAATCCTGATAGCTAGGCGTCGGAGTGATTTTAATCCCTTGAGGGTCATCATTCTTAATGATTTCATCATGCCACTTACGACCCGTGAAATCCTTACAGCCCCATTCATCCTGAAAGACTCTCCACTCTGGAGTGGTTTGATCCTGCGCGTGTTCTTCAAAATATAGCATCATCACACCGCTGTCGCGCCCCGCTGCAGTTGCCTTGTTCATTCCCGCAGAAATATGAGATTTTACACTCCGGATCATCTCAGGATCTTTGAGTCCGCTGTAGTGTTTTTCATACCACCTTTTGAGAAAGGCTGGGTCGCTTTTCTTTTTATTCCGAGCTATGAGTAATTGATCAGCAAATTCGTAATCTCTACCCGCAGGGTATTTCCCAGAGAAAGACGGCCTGATTCCCCAGTAACGACTAGATCCACCATGCTGCGGAAGTTGCTGTTTTGGCTTACGCCAATCCTTGGGCATCGGTTTGGTCGGTGATGCCTGCCAGCCGAAAATCAAGTTCATGGGTTTCTCCAGTTTAACCGGAGTGTTTATAAAGCAAATTCTCAAAACCACCTGATTTCCCTCTCGGATAATTTGCATTTCCGGACTTTGATCATCCACCTTCCAGCCTTTATCACTATCGGCGAACCACGCGATTCCCTCTTCAGCCCGCCCCAGCCAGATATATGGTAAAAAATTACCCAATATCGGCTCGTTGTCAGTTTGATTGCTATTCCAAACCATCCCGCTACCCTCCGGGATTTTTCCTGCAGGATTAGAGCGAAGACCAGCTTCGGCAATATGCCACAACTCTGCATATTTCCCCTTCAATGGAATATCCAGATAAAGTTCTTTGATTTCCTTGTCGGGTTGCAATGAAGCAATTTTCAATTTCACCTTCACACACCCGTCGTATTCAATCTCACTTCTAGCGTTCAAAAGAATGTGCGATGATTCGGCCTGTCCCTCGTAAACTACTAAATTGTCTTTTGTTTGGATGAATTTGCCAGCTTTCTGGTCGAATCCATGCGTTACACCGTCAGTAGTGATATACTTGATCGACATGCCCTCAGAGGAAAGTATGTCATGCCCCTTGGCTATTATTTTTTCAGGTAAACCTAGTTGATCAAGCGTATAGTCTCTGAGCACAACCCCCACCTTATTACCACTCACTCGAATGGGAGTGAAGGGCGCGTAGACTTTTTTACTAATACCTAATTGGTTCTGCTCCCATGGAAAATGGATTCTCTCAAATGATTTATCCAAAGATATAACTTCCTTCCCTACTGATAGGAACTGAAAGTTGATGGTGAAAATCCCATCATCAAAATCAGGCAGATCCGCAGCATAGCTTTGTTCCTCTTCTTTAGTTAAGCTGAATACCTGATCAAAAAAAGTCTTCTCTGTTTTATCATGAATCCTCATCCGCAACTCGTTAGTAGGGAGATTTCCCAGAACTGCTTTGCGATCAATCTGAAAACGCATTTTGTTGAGTGATGGGTAATAGGCGAACTTAACTCCAGAACCTTGTCCTCTCGATCTTAACTTCCAACGCTTTCCCGCCGGAAACTTCCAACTCAACGTTTGCGAAAAGTATTCCTTTTTTTTATCGGGCGAAGTCACTTTGATCACCACCGTATGCTTAGCGTCTGGATGAAATCCATCACCCTTCACCCTATATTCAAACAGTTTATCAGCCCCAGCACCGATCACCTCGTTTGCTCTGAAAGAAGTCGTCGGCATATCAGAGTGCATCGCTTTAACATCAACGACACAGTCAATCTTTCCCTCAGACGGATTTTTGACTCTTAATTTTAGAGCAAATTTACCTGTAAAAATATCTCCCAAGCTTTCGATTTGCACTACCGGAGAATTTTTAGTGATTGCTAACCTTGCATAGGTCATCGGATCACTAAAAGACGCCCTAGGCACCCATGCTGATCGCACCCATGGTCTTTTCCAGTTCCGTGAAATGACCAAACCCACCTTCTTTCCTATCATGTTAGTTCCAGGCTCTATTCCCAAATCTTTCCACGCTATAGCAATCTCCATTTCCCAACGGTTCTTCTTCGTATCAATGCTATTCCCTATTTCCCATTTACCATTCCACTCCTCACTAGTAGCACCTTCAGGAATCAGCTTCTTATCGTAAACCAACCCCAAGCTGTTTCCGATAAACTGATAGTAAGGAAGCCTCTTTGATTCCCCCCCCAATCGTTCCGTCAAAAAGGGATCCACCCATAGCTCGACACTACTGTCGTGGATGGTCGGTCCATCAGCGACCTTGACGGTTTCAATCAACTTTCCTCCCGGAGGCAACTCCGAAGATATCGCGATATAAAGTTTATTCTCATCACAGCCAACCCAGACAGAACCGTCACGCGGATCTAATACCCCACTGGCAACTCCAACAAACCCTTCAGTTTTAATCGCATTCCCCCACTCTCCAGCAGTGATCTTCCCATCAATAACTGGAGGGGTCTTCATCATAGAGATCGCTCCGCCCCCCGGTCGCTCGTCAGCTCTCAATAACGAAGCCCATAAAAATATTCCAACAGTTAGCAAAAGATTAACTGCGACATTCAACTTACTGCTTTTACTCATAAAAATATAAATCGGGTAAGTGGAAATATTTAACATGAAACCTCCCGCCGATCTATCTACTCGAAAAATTTCTCACAAATAGTTCCAAGTTTTCCTTAACGCAATTGACAGCCAAAACTCTTTATTTCAACTATAAAACCTCCAATACGCGCCTCTTTTTAGACATTTATTTTGAATACTTTTCAGAGCGCCTGAAAGGAAAACTCACTCCCCTTATGCCTCTCCTCTAGGCTAGTCCAAATTCCATCATCGAGAAGAGTGATTGAGCGAGTAATTGAAATTTTAACGAGACTCCTCCGAAAAAGGTCCAAGCAAAGTTTCCAGTTCTCCCGACACACTCAATTCTTCAACTTGCCACTCTTTTGCTTTCATCTTCACGACACTCA
>JAJRVS010000282.1 GCA_024277195.1 Verrucomicrobiota bacterium
CCAACGGTGCTCAATGAGACAGCCCAGTGCGAAGCGCTGGGTAAAAAATCCAATTCTTCCAGCCCTGCATGGGCGAAACGCGCAGCTGTCAGCAGCTTAACTATTCTGTCTTGCACCCAAGCCAAAGCTCAATGCACCCGCTGTCCCGGAACCGCTCCTTCATCAGGCGATAACAGATAAATGTCCTCCCCACCCGGCCCCGACGCAATGACCATGCCCTCCGAAACCCCAAACTTCATTTTTCTCGGCGCAAGATTGGCCACCAGAACCACCAACCTGCCCTGCAAAGCATCCACCTCATAAGCGCTCTTCATCCCGGCAAACACATTGCGGGTTTCCTCTCCTCCCAAACTGAGCGTCAACTGCACCAGCTTCCTTGCCTCCGGCACCGCTTTCGCTTCAACAATACGTGCCACCCGCAAATCCACCTTGGCAAAATCATCAATCGTAATTTGCTCCGCAATCGGCTCGCTCTGCAAAGCCGCAGCGTCATCCTGATAAGAATGTTTCACCACCGGCACTTCCTCTTCCAGCGCCTGTTCTTCACGACTCTCCTCGATCATCGCATTGATCTTTTTAGGATCGATGCGCTGCATCATGTGCTCGAACTTATTCAGCTGATTGCCCAGCAAAGGACTCGCCGCTTCATCCCACGAGGTGATCGGCGCATTGAGCAAATCCCCCGCCTGCTGTGCCAAGCGCGGCAAAACCGGAGCCAGATACACCGCCAGTTGACGAAACAAATTCAAAGCCACCGTGCACACCGCTTGCAGCTCGTCCGCCTTCTGCTCATCCTTGCGCAATTCCCACGGCGCATTCTCTTCCACATAGGGATTGGCCTTGTCCGCCAATTCCATGATCAAACGCATCGCTTTGTTAAAATCTCCCGCTTCATAAGCAGTCGCAATCTTCTCTCCCTGTGCCGCGCCGGCAGCAAACAAGCCTCCATCGTCTGGGTACTCCGTCGCCAACCCGACATCCTTGATAAAACGCACGGTGCGGCTGGCCAGGTTCACCACCTTGCCGACCAAATCCGAATTCACCTTGCTGGCGAACTCTTCCAGATTCAGATCGAGATCATTCACCTTGCTCGACAACTTGCTGGCGTAATAATATCGCAGAGCTGCCGGATCGAGGTGCTTGAGATAAGTCGAAGCCTGAATAAAAGTACCACGGCTCTTGGACATTTTCTCCCCATCCACCTGCAGAAAACCATGGATATGCACCTTGGTCGGCAGAGTAAAACCAGCCGTTTTTAACATCGCCGGCCAGAACAGGGTATGGAAATATTGGATATCCTTGCCGATAAAATGATGGATCTCAGTATCCTCACTGCGCCACCAGTCAGCAAAATTCTCGCCATTCAAATCACACCACTTCTTAGTCGTGCCCATATAACCAATCGGCGCATCGAACCACACATACCAGTAATTGCCCGGACTGTCCGGAATCTCAAAACCAAAATACGGTGCCGGACGTGAAATATCCCAATCGCGCAAGGGCTCGTTGAGGAAAAAATTCTTCAAATAATTGGCGCTCTCCGAAGGCAGGGTTCCCGACTGGGTCCACTCATCGAGGAAATCGTGCATCTGCTCGATCTGGACAAACAAATGCAGCGCCTTGCGCACCTCGGGACAAGTGCCCGACAACGTGCTCACCGGATCAACCAGCTCAACCGGAGAATACGTTTCCCCGCAATTGCCACAGTTATCACCGGGTTGATTCTCCGACTGACACTTCGGACAAGTGCCGCGAACAAAACGATCTGCCAAAAAAGCGCCCTTCTCGACATCGAACAACTGCTCGATCTCCTTCTCCACCACCATGTCAGCCTTGCGCAAAGCCGACCAAATCTCGCCGCACAGCTCCCGGTTTTCCTCGCTGTTGGTGCTGCCATAAAGATCAAACTCAATCCCAAAACCAGTGAAATCCCGCACATGATCCTGCTGCATTTCAGCAATAATCTGCTCCTCCGTGCGCCCCTCCTTCTGCGCCCGGATACTGATCGCCGTGCCATGGGTATCATCGGCACAGATGTAAATGCAACGGTTGCCTCTCAGCTTCTGAAACCGCACCCAGATATCCGTCTGCAAATACTCGACCAAATGGCCGATATGAATATGCCCGTTGGCATAAGGCAAAGCTGAAGTAACAAGAATCTGTCGCACGATCTCAAACGGTTAATAGAAATTCTCCGGAACCCATGTCCCGACCAAAACAAAAGCCCGGCACGAGTCTAAACACGACTAACTCTGGGGAGGAGCAACCCGGCTTGAGCGCTGCGGTTTGGCCGCCTCTCTCTTTTGCAAAAACCAAGCCTGATACAAAGTCCTCGAGTCCATATAACTCAACTGCCCCTTGATCATGCCCTTGCGCTGCTGCTCTTCCGCACTCTTATAAATCACCTTTTTATCCACGTAAACCAGCATCGCTCCGGTCGGCGTATTCACAATACCACTCAGCTCTTTGATCTTCAGTCCGGTCGCCGTTTCGACGATCAAACGCGCATTTTCAGTTTCTTTAGGCGGCTCCTTGCTCGAGAACGCTTTAAGCTTCACCGTTTTGACCTCTGCTTTTTTGGCTGCCTCGGCGAAAGATTTGCCCGCAGTCAGAGCCTCGTTGATCGTTGCCTGCGCCTTGGCCGCTGCTGCTTGCAACTGCTCGCCGCTTTTACGCGTCTTCAGAACTTTAACAATCGCTTCCTTCGCATCCGCCAAAGGCTGCGGCTCAGGAGCATTGAGCTCATCCAGATGCACGATGTAATAACTGCCGTCTTGTTGTTGAATCGGAGAGCTCAATGGCTGCTCCTTTTTCACTCCAAACACCGCACGCAACACATCGTTTTTATCCTCAAGCTCCTTGGGAACATCAGTTAGAGAAATGAGCCCTGTCGACACCACTTTGAGCTGGTGCTTTTTCGCCACTTTTTTGAAATCCGCTTTGTCTGCCGCCATTTCTTCATAAACCGCAGCCACCTTTTTATTAAATTCCAAGGCTCGTTTGTTTTGCTCTGCGGCAAATTCCGCTTGCTGCTCTTTGGTTGCCCCCTCCTGCAGCTTGTCCGCCGAATTCATAATATGAACATAAGAACCACTGCGTTTTTCCTGTGACAGCAAATCCTCTTTATGCTCCTCGTAATACGTCTCAATCTCTTTATCAGAAACTTTCAACGCCTTCTCCTGGTCTGCCCGCGAAAAAGCGATCACTGATGCATCGATGCGCTGATAGTTGCGAGTATAAATCTGGTCAATTTCCTGCGGAGTCGCTTCGATGCCCGAAGCCAGCAGTTCGTGAATCTGCTGCCAACTCAGATAGTCCTTCACCAGTTGATAAAGATCAGCATCAGTGAAACCCAACGGCCCGGTGATATTGTTGCGAATGTAGTCCTCGCCCGCCCAGGACTGAATCTTGAAAATCGGCAGATTGGGAATCGCTTTTTTCACCTCTTCCGCCGAAGGCTGCACCCCCAACCTCTTGGCCTCTTCCCGCAAAATAACCAGATTCAATATATAATCAGTGCGGTCATCGTCCTGACGGCCTTCACCGAAAAGCGAGCGCAGGAAATCATACATGCCCAATTTTATCGCCACGTCAAAACTATTGCTCAAAGCCCGAGCCTCCTTCTGTCGATAACCTTTGCCGTAAACCACAAAAGCCGTATTGGCATTGCCGCCCGTGCTATCGTAATCACTGTAAAGAAATGCGAAGGCTATGATGATGATGACGCAAACAACAATAAGAACACCCTTTTGAATATGTCTAATTTGGCTTAACATGGCAGATATATAAAATTTACTGAATTAAAAAAATTACCGGTTCAACAAAACACCCTGATCGGTGATCTCTTTGTCGCCCCCTTCTTGGCAAGGGACTGGAAGGTAGGGAGAAGTGGCCACAGATTCAACGATTTTCTACTCATCTTGAAGAAAAGTGCCCTTTACCCTCAACTATTGAGCACTTCTTCGATCTTGGCATCCCGTGGCAAACCCAGATTAAGCGCTTTTTTGTAGTGTTTGTCCGCCTTTTTGCGATTGGGTTTTTCTCCACTGGTATAGAGAATGGACAGGTTAAAGTGCGCATCTGCATAGTCCGGATCGATACTCACCGCCTTGGTGAAAGATTCTTCCGCCCGTTTCACCCAACCCTCTTCACTGGAAATCACCCCCACACAGTTGAGCGCCTTCGCATTCTTGGGATTGATCTGCAGCCCCTCGTCAAAATGTTTCAACGCATCGTCGAATTTGCCTTGCTCAAAATACACCACCCCCAGCAAATAATAAGTGCGCCCATTGCCCGTATCCAAACCCAGCGATCTTTTCAGCAATTCCTCGGCTGCTGCGTATTCCTTGAGCTGCAGCTTCACCGATGCCAGATTGCAAATGCCTTCCACGTTCCTAGGGACATAACTCAAAAACTTCATATAAGCCCGCTCGGCATCCTTGTAACGCCCCTGACTAAAATCAAACTGCCCCACCTTCTGCAGCTGCTCCAACTCCTCCTCCAAGTCCTGCACCGACACCGCCCGTTGCTCTTCCGATCGGCCGCCTTTTTTACCACCCTCCACTATAATCGCCCCCTGCAAGGAGGCCCCGCTGTTGCCACCCATGCCTCGCACCAGATCCGCCACCTGCGGTTGACGGAACAACTGCTTCTCGTCCTCAGTCAAACCCGGGGTGACCGAAATCACATCCAAACTCTTCAACAGCTCATCCGACTCCACCCCCAGTTCATCCAACTGGGTCAGGATCATCTCCCTTGCCTGCTTGATCTGCGCCTGACGCCGCAACTGACGCAAAACCACTCCGCGCAACAAGCGGTTCTCTTCGACCATTTCCGGCGAAGCCATTGCGGCTTCCGTATCCGCCCCATCTTCCGCCGCCCCAAGCCCCATTTGCACCACCCCTTTGGCACTTTGTTTTAAACGTTTTTCCAATTGCGAAATGCGCGCTTCGTGAAGCTCGTTGGCCTCCATCAGTTCCTTGCGATGCTCGGCAATCTCGGCGATTTTCTCCCTCAGCATCTCCACTTCGATCTGCTTGTCCCCGTTGGACTTGGCCAGAGTCTCCGCATAAGCCCTCGCTTCAGTGAGATCCTCACGTAGCTTGGCGTTGATCTTGGTCAAGCGTGCCACCGCCTTCGATCCATCCCCGCTGCTCTCGATGATCTCCGCCAATTGATTGCGCTCTTTCTCCAACTCGTCACGCTCGTTCTGCAAATCATCCCGGTTGCCCTTCAATAAATCATACTCCCCTTGCAGCGTAGCCAATTGCTCCCGGGTATTTTTCAACTCTCCTAAAATTGCCCGGTTCTGTTTGTTCACCTTCTCCAGCGCGTCGATCGCAGCGGATAGTTGTTTTTTTAATATCACAACCTGGGCCACCGCATTATCAGCCGTTGCCTGCTCCTTCTGCAACAATTGGGAACGCCCTTTCAAATCCTGCTCGCGCCGCTGGGCTTCCGACATTTGACGCTGCAAATCCTTCTCCCTGCGCTGCGCTTCCGCCATCTGCTGCTTTAAATTCTGCAAACCCACCTCCCTTGAGGCCACCGCGTCATTCAAGCTCTTGTTCTTCGCTTCCAGTTGTTTGATCTTCTGCCCCATCTGGGCAAATTGTTGCTGAATCAACAGCGTGGGATCAGTGAAACCCGATGCTCCCGCGACCGGCTGAGGACTCGGTGGACTCACTTGTTTTGGCTGGGGAGGCCGAATCGACGCATTGGGACGCGCGCTGCCCCTGCCATTTGATACCGGTCCATTCGGGACACCTCTCGGAATACCAGGTGTCGCGTCTTCACTCGGCATGGTATTGGCAAATTCCGGATCCCAGCTAGGCAATGCCCTGTTGGCTCCACCTTGCGGTGTAGTCGGAGCAGGCTTGGCCGCCCCTCCCGCCCCTCCATTAACCGGATTATTCGGCACCTCTCCCGTTTGCACCCCGCTCGCTCCACCTGCTTGAGGCATCGCTCCGGATGAAGCTCCTCCATTTCTTAAAAAAGTCTTCAACGAGGCAATTTTATCCCCGAGTTCCTTACGGCGGTAACGCACAATGCTTGGGTGGAAATCCGGATGATCACGAGCCACCGCATCGAACAAACGTTTGGATTCGACAAACATATTCATCGCCGCCAGCGCCTTTTGCTCGCGCTCCTTCGCCTCCCCCTCCTTCATCCGCACAAAAGCGGTGTACCAAAGATCCGACGGGTCAATCTCCTGCGCCTCGACATTCGACAAAATAGCACCCGCCGCAACAGCCCACAACAACAAGACCACCACTGAAAAAAGCGGTAGCCGTCCCGAAAACAGTCTTCTCCTGTGTTTCGTGTGCATTTACTGGGTCAATGGTTCCAATTCACCTGCCTCTGGTCACGAAATTGTCACAACAAATCCGCGATACAACTAATAAAGGTTAGTTTACCACCTTTTTCACAGCTTGTCTTCTGCTAATTTAGGGCCAGGTGACGCACAGTAAAGAGCTCACTTGCTCTGCATCCTCCACTACAGACTGCACCACCATCCCCTCGGTTTCATTTGCTGGAAGCATAAAATAATCCCCCGCAGTGAACGAATGATCCCCACAAGTGACCTTCCCCGCCACCAACGCCACAACAAAAAAACCGACCGGCATCCTGATTGCTTGCCCCTTCTCTAGACAAATTTTCTGAATCTGAAAACCCGGACCATCCACCCGCTCACCCGGAGCAAGCCGGCTTTTGCCGCAGCCTTCATCATCGAAATCAATGCACTTCAGCGCCTTGTCGATATGTAGTTCACGCTTCGGCCCGTCTGCCTCTGAACGTTTCCAATCATAGACTCGGTAGGTGGTATCGCTGTTTTCCTGAATCTCAAAAATCATCTGCCCGCCACCCAAAGCATGCACCCGCCCCGAAGGCACCCACAGGCAATCCCCTTCACTCACCGGTAACTGCCTCACACAATCAGGCGTCGTCCCCTGCTCCACCCCACCAATAAAACTCTCCCGCGTGACATCCGGTTTGAGCCCGGCGAACCACAGCGCTCCAGGATCCGCCTGCGCCGCGTACCAGAATTCCGATTTTGGTTCACCTCCCAATTCTTGCGCCAAAGCCGCCGGAGGATGTACTTGAATAGAAAGATTGGTGCGGGCATCCAAAATTTTGCATAACAAAGGAAAGCGTTCACTTTCAGGCGCTGCTTCCCCAAATATTTCCACCCGGTGCTGCTTCCACAAATCCCCCAGACTCAAACCATCATACAGCCCCCCCCCCCCCCCCCCCCCCCCCCCCCCGCCGACCCCCCCCCCCCCCC
>JAJRVS010000283.1 GCA_024277195.1 Verrucomicrobiota bacterium
AACAAGGCTTCGGGAGCATTGATCAATGGGTTCAAGCACAATACGAAAACAGTAAAAGAACCTCTGAAGAGTGGGGCTGCCGCCCCAAACCCCGCCAAGCTGATGCAGCTTGACCCATGATCTCCCCCTAAATCCCCCAAGAGGGACTTCTCCCCTCCCGTCCCCCAGGGGAGCGGGGGTATCTCTTGTAACTTAGAAAAATTAACGCTTATTGAAAAAATCTCTTGAACAACTACATGCCTGTTTTTCGTGGTTCCTCTCCTGATGCAAGCTAACTTCCCCTTAATGCCAGCAACTCAAAACAGACCCGACTTCATCGTCATCGGTGCAATGAAATGCGGCACCACCACGCTGTATCACGACCTGCTGTCCCATCCCGATATTTTCCTAACTGACAAAGAATCCAACCTGCTGCTCACACCCGATCCACAGGAATCCTATAGCAAGGCCTACGCAAAAGCTGACGAGAAGCAACTCTGCGGTGAAGTCTGCCCCGACTACAGCAAGCTGCCTGATTTGAGCAAGGCCATCCCCAACGCCAAAAAACTCTTCAGTGGCGCCACACCACGCATCATCTATCTGGTCCGCTGCCCGCTCGCCCGCACCCTCAGCCACCACCGCTTTGTCAGCAGTCGGCGCGACACTCGTTTCCCCACCATGCCCAGCGACATCAATCAATGCCTGGCAGATCACCCTGAGCTCATCAATTACAGCCGCTATGCGATGCAAATCCGACCTTGGATCGATGCCTTTGGTAAAGATGGCGTGCTGATCCTTCGTTTTGAAGCATTCACTCAGAACCGCATCGATAGCCTGAAACAAATTTTCACCTTCCTCGGACTTTCAAACGATCACCTTCCTCCTCAACTCAACCAAATTCACAACCGCAGCGACTCACGCCCTGTATTGACTCCCACATGGCAACGTTTCATCGCAACCAAATTCTACCGCAGTCTTCTGCGCCCCTTGTTAACCCTTTCCCTGCGTGACAAAATTCGAGCTTTAGTCTTACCTAAACCATCAAGCGATTGGACTTCTCCCTCACCCGAAACCAAACAACAAATCATCGATCTGTTGCGTGACGATGTCACCGAACTCCAGCAGATCATGGAACTCGATTCGCCTCCTTGGCCGCTTGATTAGAGAATCCATCAAAACGCAACTCCTCAAAAAAGCAGCAAAGCGCCAACAATCAGACCACCATCAAATTCTCTCGGATTAGTGACCGGAAACTGATAGCCCAAACGTAAGTTGAAAGTTTCAGACACACCATAATAAGCACCCAAAATCCCATCTACCGCCAGTGAACCTTTTCCAGAATCCCCAGACAAACCGAGCCGAGTATCCAGTTCGAGAATCAAACTGAGCAACCCCTTGAGCAAATGTTTGTGAGCATCGTCATGCTCATGCCCTTCGTGATCCAACAAACCCCGTTTTTTACTACCCAGCGTATGAATCAGAGAAGTCAGGAAAAACAACTCATTACTACTAGAGCGGCTTTCTAAGCCCGTCTGAGTATTGAGCACCCACCAATTTCCCAAATCATGCCAAGTCGAAATGGACGGTGCATACGCCACCTCACCACCACCAAGACCGCGCGCTTCATCACCCGTAGGCAGCTCCACTTCAAAATTAAAGGCAAGCGAAAAACGGTCATACTGAGCGAGTAAAAAACGTGGAGCAATAGCCAGATCCCCCAAACCATCCACACTAGCTCCACCTTTAGGGTTCAAATAACTATACGGCACCTCCACCACCAGACCGATACGTCGAGTTAAAGCAAACTCCACCTCCATTTCGACCTCCTGTTCTTTACCCTCCGCCCCCTTGCGAAAACTGTAATCCACAAAGATATCGCTGTGAATCGATGCCGGCTCTAAGCGAAACGGATGCGCCATTGGCGTCCCCAAAGAACTGACATGACGATGCTCCGCTTGATCTAACCACCCTTCGGTAAAATCAAAACCAAAAGAACTATGCTCATTCGAATTGGCATCCACCCCATGATCATGCTCGCCCGAGAGCAAACAGGAGCCGCTCCAACTGAGCGCTAAAAACAAAATCGCCCGCAATGACAGACTAAATAGATTCTTCATGGAAGTTATGTAACTATGATAGCGATGAAGTCAATCGTGAACCTGAAAGACCCAACCGCTTATTTCTATGCCTGCGTGACAGTTTTCACGGCCGTTGCAGCGCTGGCTTTCAGTCTCATTGCTGTTTTTTCCGCTCCCATCCACCTCTTCAGCGCCGTCGGCCTGTGGGCGCTGGCGATCGTGCTATTGCCCCCTGCCTTGCAACCCCGCTACGACCTCTTTTCTCCCTGGTCCTTCATTATCCTCAGTGTCGTGTTTGGACTGACCCTGCGGGGATTTTACATTGCCTTTAATTACCCTAATCCCGAAATCATCAAGCGACTGTTCCTGTTAGGAAAACCCCCATCCTTCTTTGTCTTTCCGGCAGCTGTTTTGTTATGCGGTCTGCTCGCATTGACGGCAGCCTACTTGTGGAATCCATTTCAGAACAGACTCAAACCAAGCCACTTTTCGATAGACCCGACCCGGCTTTACACCCTCATTGCCATCCTACTACTCGTATCGACGGTCAGCACTGCTCTCTACATTGTTTTCACCGACGGACTGGATTCCAGATTCATCTCTGCCAAACGCACCCCTATTCCCGGCCTCGAATTAGCCGGCAAAAATTACAAATCCTACGGCAGCCTGCGTTTCCTATCCTCGCTCGCCATCTTTGGCCATCTACTGGTTCTTGCTGATTTACTGAAATCCGGCGCGAAGGGGCTGCGATGGAAAATCCCGCTAGCGCTGCTGTTATTTCTACTGGCATGCGCCCTGCCTTTTTATGCCAGCGTGCGCAGCACCATTGTCACCAACTTCATCCTCTCGGCTGCCGTTTTTTATTATTCCTGCAAAATATTCCCCGTGCTGAAATTTGCCACGGCAGGCATCGTTCTGATCATAGCCGTCTACTTCATGACACTGCTGCGCGCCGAACGCAATGACAGCTCTGCGCTTACAAAATTCAATCCAGGCAAACAAGCTTTCAACTCGCTGATCCTCAACCGCAACCAAATCGAACTGTCCAAAACCGCCCACATCATCAACGCCATTCCCGACAAACTCGACTACCAATACGGCAAAACCATCGCCATCTGGGCAGTCGCGCCGATTCCACGTAGCCTGTGGCCCGACAAGCCGCTCATCCAACCCGGACCCATTATTGGCAACAAAATTTACGGTCAGCGCAGAGCAGGTGTGCCCCCCGCCTTCATCGCAGAAATGTTCTGGAACTTTCACCTGCCCGGCGTAATCATCGGCGGACTGTTACTGGGGGCCTTGCTGCGTTTTCTACACCAGCGCTTCCAGCCTGTTCGAGAAAAAGGAAAACCAAACCCTGCTCAGATTTTCCTCTATGTCGCCGCACCGATGATATTTGGCTTTCAAGCAATCGGCAGTAATCTCGGTTACGCCCTGTTTTGGTTATGCCTGAATCTGTTCATCGCCATCATCATCCTGAAACTCATCGCTCCCCGTACTCACTCCAAAAGTCCCCGCAACGGCTGAATGAAGCACCTCCTTCACAGCGTCGATTCTCTCGCTATCGCCAACGGCGGCCTACCGCTGGCCGTAAGCGAACTCATTTCTTCTCTGGCAAAAACGAAAGACCTCACCACCGCAAAACTAGACCTCATCAGCTCCAAAAATGACTTGCCCAGTTTGCATCCGGATCACGTAAATCTGATAAATGCAACGAACTGGCACTCACAACTCAAAGCCTCCCACCGCGAACAAGCTATTTCCCTGATCCACCAACACGGCATTTGGGTGAGATCCTCGAACACGACCAGTGCT
>JAJRVS010000284.1 GCA_024277195.1 Verrucomicrobiota bacterium
ATATCGAGTGCATCTTATTACAGCGACATTTGCTCATTGATCATCTAGCCGAACAAATCCTTGCTGAGCATGGCGAAGTCCAAATCCTAGAACTAGCGTGTGGATTATCACCCAGAGGCTATCGATTTTGTCAAAATTCTGACTTCACCCCAATAAGTTATGTCGAAGCCGATTTGCCCGCCATGGCTAATCGCAAACAACAACTTCTCAATGATCTAGGGAATATAGAGAGTCGCCACAAGGTGGTGCCCTGCAATATATTTCAAGAAAAAGGGGACTTGTCTTTAGCCTCGATTTTAAATAAGGAATTTACCACCACTAAACCCCTTTTGGTGATTACCGAAGGATTGGTCAATTATTTTCCCACCGCCACCATCGAACCCTTTTGGAAGCGTTTAGCACAGCAGTTGAAAGAGTTTTCAACTGGAATATATATAACTGATATAATAAGTGATGATCCCGCTAATAAAAACACCCCTTGGCTGAAAATGGGTATCGGCATTCTAGCTGCCGTAGCTAGAGGGAAAACAGCCTTGCATTACCGCGGCGACAAAGATCTGCAATCAGCCTTCCTTCGGCAGGGCTTTGCTGATTGCAAAGTTCACAATCCTAACGAATTTTACGACAATTTATCGATACCTGTTTCTCGCACGGATCCTACTATCAGGATAGTAGAAAACACGGTTACTGCAGATCAGTATTGATGCTCAAGACCCCAAGCATATTTTTGTCCACACACGCTTTGCCATCATTGAAGGCTGGGATGAGGAAGCTCCATGAACGAGGACTTGGAGCAGGGCAGGAAACTATTTTTTCGATGGGCCGATCAACTCGATGAAGTTGCCGTCTGGATCCTGTACCGCAGCCAGAAAACGTCCGCCACCTAGATCCACGGGAGTTTCTCCCAGCAGTTTAACATTGGCTTTTTTCAATCGCTCAACAGCGAGATCAAGGTCCTCGACAAACATCGTCAGGTAAGAGATGGAAATGGTGGAGTGAATGAATTTTTGGTCAGGTTTTACACCTGGTGCTTTGGGGAATGCCATCAGTTTGATCCTTGCCGTAGTCGCCCCTTTGCTGTCATCGAGTACAAATACTCTTATGTTAGCCGGTTGATGATCCGTCAGTCCTAGACTAGTTGCTTTCTCGGCGGAAACGTCAAAACCTTTGACTTCTTTTAATCCTAGCACGTCGGCGTAGAAGGCGGCTGATTTCTCGACATTAGCCACGGTGATGCCAATATCGATGGTCGCCTTGTAAAAGACCTTGTCACTGTCTTGAGCGGCGACATCAGCGGCATTGGAAAAAGTAAGGGCGGCGGTTAAGGAGAGGGAGGCCAGCAGGTGGGTGATTTTCATGCCGCTAAGTTACGGCCTTTTATTAAAACGGCAAGTGACTAGAAAGGAGCGACCTTGAGGGAAGTAATCTAACGGGACATCAGTGCGTCCGTAAGAAATTTTCTCGCCAGCTTTGCGGCAGGGCCGGAAGTTTGGAGGCTTTTTGTCTGTCGCTGTGATGGTCTTTGTCGAAGTAACTGAGGCGGACGATGTTGGCGACGGAGAGGGAGTTTTCTGCGTGGTGGCTTTGCTTGATTTCATCTCCGGCTTGGATGAGGCCGAGTTTGATCACACGAAGGTAAAATCCGGTTTTCAAGCTTTTTAAAAAGGGCCGTAGGATCTGCGGGGCTTGCAGGATGATACCTAGTTTGAAACAAGGCACACGGGGATGGGAGACTTCCAATTCAAGCTGGTCGCCGATACGGAAACGATCACCGATCATGACTTTGTTTTCGTGCAGGCCGGTAGTGCTGAGGTTTTCACCGAATTGCCCGTAAGGCAAGTCTTTGACTGGGCGGTCGAGGAGATCGGCGAAGTAGGGATAGTGTTCGTGGGGAAAAAGGTAAACGGCTTTATCCGGGCCGCCGTGAACAGAAAGGTCAGCCTGTCCGTCGCCATGCAAACCGTCGACATTAACGGCGACTTGCCCAGTCACGGGCATCTTGAAGATACCAGTGGAAACTGATTGCCCTTGCCACTCGATCGTGCGGGGAAGGGATCGATTGACGGATAACAAGTGCATGGGGCAGAAATTTAAAATTGAGGCCAGAGGGGAGACCGCTTGAGGGTAATAATCGTAAGCAAATTTGGAATAGGGGGAATGAAAAGGGCCGGGTGATTTGCATCACGCCGGCCCCTGATAAGAATGCTGGCGCTTATTTTTTGAAGTCAGCGGTTGAGAAACTGCGGAAGGTGATCGCTTCCGGCTCGGACTCGGACATGTTAGCTCCACGTTCGTAGAGGATGTGAACGGCGTCACCTTCGCCAGCGGCGAGCGATGAATAACCGGCGATGCCGCTGTCGATCGCTTGTGAACTGGCGTAGGTTTTGCCGTTGTCAGTGCTGAGACGGGCAGTCAGTTTCATGCGCATGATCATATTTGCTGGGTTGGTGAAAACCAGGCCTGCTTTGGTATTGACCAGGCTGCCTTCGCACATTGGCTCCAACAGGCCTTTGATGCCAGTCGCTTCGCTCCATCCGGTGGCGCCGTCTTTGCTGGTGGCTTGGATTCGCAGACCTTTGAGATCTTTATTGCGGATATTGATGATGACTGAACCGTCGGCAGTTTGAGCCACGGCAGCTTCAAGAGGCTTTTCGATTTTAGTTCCGGTCTTGGCTTTGGTGATGTCGAGGTCAAAAGCGACGATCTCGCCACGTTTCCAAGTTTTCCCTTTATCATCGCTGTAGATGGTAGCGGTGGCAGCAGGTTGGAAGCCGATGCCGCCTGTTCCTAGTGACAACCATACGGGAACGACCAAACGACCGCTGCTCAACTGAGTGCCGGTGCCGGGGCCCACTGCGATCAATTTCCAATCCACTTCGCTTTTGAACTCTTCGAATACTTTGGTGATCTCAACGGCCGGAGTGATGCCTTCGCCATTGGCGTCTGCAGTCATGTGGAAAACCCGGTTGTATTCTACGCCATAAAGGATGTGCACGGTACCGTTTTTCTGATCAGCAATCAAGGTGGGGTTGTGAGTGGCGATTTCACCTGCGTGTGCTGGTTTTTTCAAGGCCAGTGAGACGGGGTTGTCTTTGGCGTCAGCCGGAGCGCTGGTGATTTTTTTGGCATCACTCCAGGTTTTGCCGGCGTCTTTGGAGGTGCGCATGAAGATGTCGGTGACATCCCAACCGGAAGCTTTGTTTTTGCGGCCTTCGGCAACGGCAATCAGAGTGCCTGCTTTGCTGCGTACCAGACCGGGGTAACGGTAGAGTGCGTAGTCGGAGTCGCCTTGTTTGAAAAGGTCGGTGCTTTCAGTAGGCTCGGCTTTTAGCATCGAAGTGGAGCTTACAGCTAGGGCCAGGGTGAGAAGAGTTTTTGAAAATATTTTCATGTGAATAGCTTGTTTTTCTAGTGATTTGAAGTGCTTACAAAAGATGCCATGTCGGTGTTTTGCAAGTGGGATTTTAATTTCAAGATTCTGGCTGCTGCTGTTTTTTTAGAATTAAGAATTAGACAATCAAGGGATCCCCACCAAGTTCAGACTGGTGCGGCAAAGGTCGTGCTTTCTTTTTTTCCCGATGTTCTTCCTTAAACTCAAACCCCACTGGCAGATCCTAATAGCCTTGGCATTGGCCGCCTTTGCCGGTGCGGCGCTGGGGCATGACAGCCATGACAGTAACGGGCTCAGTGGTTTTGGAATTTTTGTCATCGCCACTTGTCGTTTTTTAGGCACGATTTTCATGAGCGCCCTTAAAATGGTGATCGTGCCGTTAATTGTGTCTTCGATTGTGACCGGTATCGCCGGGCTGGGCAAAATGGATGGTTTTGGCAGGATGGGGATGAAAACCCTGATGTATTACGCTTTGACCAGTCTGATGGCGATTCTCATAGGTCTGGCGGTGGTCAACGTGATGAAACCAGGGTTCAAGGACGGGGTTCCCAATCCGGTGATCAAAAAAATGTTGGATGATGAGGCGATCAAATTGGGCAAAACCCCCAATGAAAAGGTTGATGCCGCCAGCAAAAGAGCCAGCAACGGGACGAAAACGGTTCTTGATGTGTTCAAGAGCATGGTGCCGACCAATATCGTCAAAGCGGCCGCCGAGGGGCAGATGTTGGGCTTGATCTTTTTCAGTATCGTTTTTGGTGCAGCGATGACTCGTATGACGGGGGAGAGCGCCGAGGTGATGCGGCATTTTTTCCTCGCTTTGAATGACCTGATGATAGCGATCACCAAAGGGGTGATGCTTTTTGCCCCTCTGGGCGTGTTTGCCCTGATCGTGCCAGTGATGGCGGAAACGGGTTTATCGACTTTGTTCGGGACTTTGTTTAAATATTTTGTGGTCGTTTTACTGGCACTGGGCATTCACATGTTTGTGGTTTTGCCCATCATGTTAAAAACCTTGGGAGGAGTGAATCCTTGGCGTCATTTCAAGGCGATGAAAGAAGCCATGCTGACGGCTTTTTCCACCTCGTCTTCTTCGGCAACTTTACCAGTGACGATGCGTTGTGTGATCGATAACGCAGGGGTATCGCGACGAACGACCAGCTTTGTGCTGCCTTTGGGGGCGACAGTGAATATGGATGGCACGGCACTTTACGAATGTGTGGCGGTGATCTTTACCACCCAGGTATTGGGCTATCCGTTGACGATGCCTGAGCAGTTCGCGATTGTATTCATGGCTTTGATCACCAGCATCGGGGTGGCCGGCGTGCCTTCAGCCAGTTTGGTGGCGATACTTATTATTTTCAAAAGTGCCAATATCCCCGGATTGCACCCGGCAGCGGCGATGGCGGTATTGTTGGCGGTGGACCGTTTGCTCGATATGTCACGCACGGTGGTGAATATTTTTAGTGATTCCTGCGGAGCTGTCATCATCGGGCTCTCGGAAGGGGAGAAAAATATTTTGCAAGACGAAAAGAAGGACGTTTTTGAGGAAAGTTTCTAATTTTATTAGAAGGTTATTAAATTTAAAAAATAAAATTAGAAAATTAAAAAAAAGTATCGACGGGAGAATGTGAAATGCGTATCGTGGTTTTGCCTCGTGGGCGTCAGGCACATATTAAATAAATACATAGATACCCTGTAATTGTGGAAACACTCATTGAAACGGAAAGTTCTGATTCTGCGGAAACGGAGCCAGTCGAAAAAAACAACCCTAATGGGTTCACCGAGCCGATCACACCCGGTGAAGTGCCCTCTTCTGTGTTGAAAGAAGCGCTCGATAACGAGACGCCGCGTCTTTTTGGCGTCTCTGCCCATGGAATCCGAGGGCGCACAGGAGTTGAAGAAGAAGCCGCGATTGCTCGCGATTTGAATGCCATGAAAGATGGCAGCGAAGCCATCGGGGAAGAACTCGGCATGGAAACGATCGGTTATGTGGTGATGTATGATGGCAACACTGCGATTGCTTATCGCTACGACTCATCCTCTAGCCCCAGGGATCCGCATTTGATTGGAGCCATGGTGAATCGCCGCATGCCGATGCGGGAGTTATTAAAAGTCATGGGTGACGCGGTTTGAATGGTGGGAAGCTAGCTTACAAAAGATTTGATATGGGTGATAATGAAGATAGTTCTAAACCGTTGGAGGTGCTGTTAGCTTCCGGAACGGTGAGGGGGTTTTGTTTGTTGAAAGACGGCGAGGTTATTCATGAAAAATTTCCTTATTCAGCGGCGCGTTTGGTGAAAGTCTGCAGAGTAGTTGAGGGGTTGACCAAAGAATTCAGAGCGCAGGGGCGTTCGGTTGATCAAATGGCCTTTGGATACGACGGCGGTAATTTGCTTGCGGTTACAGTAGGCAACTACCGGGTGATTTTCATGCATCTGATGAGTGATGAGATTGATTTTCTTGCCAAGGCTGCCCGAGTTCATTTGGCAGACCTTATTGCTAATGACAAACCTGCTAGAGATGCGGTATCACTCGATACGGTGCCAATTTCGCTGGTAAAAAATAATTTAGGCTCTGATGTAAGGGTAGAAGATACCGCAAGAGTGGAGATCTTGACTGCCCCCCCCACAGAAGAGGTTCCAGTAGCGGAAGCCGCGGGTGGATTGTCCCCGGAAAATATGTCGGTGGAGGATTTAGTCGGCTATTACTCTTCGCAAGATGCTGAAAAGTAAGCTGCGCGTCCAGGCTATTTGACCTGTTGGACCAAAGATAGATCCACCATCAAATCCTGGGTGATGGCCTCGAGGTCGCTGCGGAAATCATCCAGTGATTGTTCATCCGGCATGCGCAAGAGCGCGTTGGCCTGGAATAAAGTCTCACCGGACCAAGGGGCACTGCTGAGTTTGGTATTGAGCTCTTCGACATTGCCAGAGTGGGCGGCGATGACGGCGGATATCTGGCGGACGATGCCGGGTTGGTCCTGGCCAACGACCTCCAATTGCAAAACGCAGCTGCTGCTAGAGGGGCTCGCAGCCGATTGAGGATGGTTTCCTGCGACCACTGAGATGGTCAAGCCGTCTTTTGCCAGAGCGTCGAGAGCATGGGTGAGTTGGTCAGCTTGGGCAGAGGGGATTTCGATCAAGAGGATGCCTGCAAATTGCCCGGCCAAATGAGCCATTTGGCTTTGCAACCAGTTGCCTCCGTTTTCGGTGACGGTGTGGGAGAGCGATTCGACGAGTCCTGGACGGTCAGGGCCGATAATGGTGATGACTAATGAACTTTGCATGGTTATGGGAAGGTGGCAGGACAAGGACTGTAGCGCAAGCCCGGGCTTGCAGTATTCCCTTGCGTAGCGGTGGGGTTTCGCCAACTTAGGAGCGTGGCAGTTGAAGTGTATTTGGCTGCAGGAGAAAAAAATGATATCGTGATGCAGCAGGATAGGGCTAAACCAGAAGCTTGCCTGGCAATGGTGGCGGCCTTGCTGCCAGAGGCCAGACCCTTGATCGATCATTTTCGTCTACAGAAAATCAAAGGCCGCTCGCCCGTTCCTATTTTTCGCAGTGAAGACGGACGACACTGCCTGGTGGTTTCGGGCATGGGGAAAATACTCAGTGCCTCGGCGACAACCAGTCTTTATCATGAAATGGGAGAGCTGTCCGGCATGGCTTGGTTGAATATTGGGATTGCGGGTCATCGCACACGTGAGCTGGGAGATTTGAGATGGGTGAACAAAATCGAGGACGCGGCATCGGGGCAAAAATGGTACCCCCCTCGTTTGCTCAAAACCGGAAGCAGGCAAGCGAGTGCGTTGTTAACCGTGGATCAAGCGGGAGAATACCCCGCAGGTGATACCTTGGTGGACATGGAGGGGAGTGGTTTTTATCAGATCGCCAGCCGTTTTTCGAGCAGGGAGTTGGTGCAGTGTGTGAAACTGGTATCTGATAATGCTGAAAATTCTTGGAAGGATTTAAAAAAGGGGCAGGTAGGGCTGTGGATCAGAGCGCAGCTTGATGATATCGTTGCAGGTTCCGAAGAGCTGTTGGTTTTGTCCGGGGACGAGATGAAACGTTGCCGGCTTCCCCGCGAAGCAGAGCAGATGTTGGATCTTTGGCATTTCACCCAAACGGAAAAATACCAGCTGTTTAAAATTCTGCGCCAACGACAGGTATTGGCATCCGAGCAGGATACGGCTGTATTATTTTGCCAGAACAATGGAGTCAGGTTAGCAAAGGAAATTCTACCGCTTTTGCGGCAAGAATTAGCAGGCAAAGGAGATGCGGCCATTATAAAAATTTGAGCGTGTGGATACTTTATATATTGAGCGGGAAATTGTAGCGCACGAGCGGGTGAGGGGGCTGTGTGAGCGTTTTGACAAGGCGGAGAGGATCATCTGTGATCGTTACGGTGAGGTGTTTAATGTGAAAGGGCAGAATTTTCGCTGGCAGAAACGTAAACCTTCCTGGATTCTGGCAGAGAAACATGGGCGGATGGTTTTGCCAACTCCGCCAGCTTACGGAATTGGTTGTGAGAAAAATTTCTATTTTTCCCACATACTAAATTGCCCTTATGATTGTCGTTATTGTTTTTTACAAGGCATGTATAGTTCGGCTCATCAAGTGTGGTTTGTGAATTACGAAAGTTTCCAACAAGCCATCGACGAGGTTCTGGCAGGGTGTCCGGCGAAGGAAAAAGTGGGCTTTTTTTCGGGCTATGACGGGGATTCCCTGGCTTTGGAAAATGTGACTGGCTTTGCTGAAAACTTCCTGCCTTTTTTTGCAAAACGTCCTCAGGCGATTCTCGAATTGAGAACCAAAAGTGTCAACGTGGGGGTACTGCTCAACCGACCTGCGCTGGAGAATGTGGTGGTGGCTTTCAGTCTTTCTCCGCAGCAAATAGCGAGCGCTTTCGAGCATGGCGCTCCTAAATTGCAGCAACGGTTGGAAGCGATGAAGAAGGTGGCGGAGCAAGGTTGGCCGATTGGCTTGAGGTTGGATCCTTTGATCGCCCAGCCAAATTTCACGGAGGAATATGAAACTTTGCTGACACAGATTTTTAATGTGTTGCGCCCAGAGCAAGTGCACTCGGTGACCTTTGGCCCGATGCGGTTCCCCGAAGCGATGTTTGACCGGATGAGTTCACTCTATCCTGAAGAGCGTTTGTTTGCCGCAGGTTTTGAAAGACGTCAAGACGGTCTGTTGACTTACCCTCCGGAGCGGGAAAGGAAAATGCGTGATGCGTTGCGCCTTTTGCTGGAGGGGTACTTGCCTGACAAGAGGATTTTTGACTGTGCTGAGTGATCGGCCGGGGGTTAGGGTTATTTTTTAAATGAGATCAGAGGGATTTCAGTAAGGGGCAAGATGGCAGCTAATTGAAAGCACAAACCAAAACAGACAAAAAAGTTAAGCATCACGATATCCTGTAGTGCCATTACCTGCTTCTCATCATAACATGGAATGGGGAGGGTAAGCTCTGCCTTATCCGCGGGGGCTCGCAGGAGAGGTGAAGTCTAAGCAGAACGGATTTGCCAATCCGTGCCACGATGAGGAGTGTGCGCGTGGCGATGAATGTGGGGAGTAATGGGATTACGCGGTGGGCCGCAAGATTGTCTGACATGCCTTTTCTATTCGTTTTGTCAGCGTGTTCCGATTACCCTTAGATTGATTGCGCGGTTGTAGACCGCTGAAGAAAATGTAACGAAATTATCCATGTTATGAATACGATCAGGTGCCTTTTTTCTTTTCCCTGATGGGCATGGATAATAATCGTTAAAGCTGCCCATGCCTGCATAGACAGAGGGTACTGCTGCCAAAAACGAATTCAATTTATCCTGTGACATCGCACCGGATAATGATCTTGCCTGAGATCGGGCGGTAAGAAAGTGCTTCACCCAGTGACAGCAATGATCCAGTTCAAGCACTGCGATCAAATCATCCAAAGCTGCGATCAGAGAGGAGAGTTGTTCCTGTTGATACTCCATTGTGATGGGGTTGTTCATAGGGCGGGGAAGGGCTTGGTTTTTTGCGGGGTTCGGGCGTTATTGAGGTATTGGAATTGATGGAGGGGTGTTTACCGCATTCGGTTTCGTCGTGAATGAAATATGGGTTTTCCCCCAGCTTGGATTGCCATACGCTGTAACTGCATCTGAGTAAAGATCCACGTTATCAATAACAATCGGGGTGAATAACTCGGTTTCTGTAGAAACATTTTTGAAATGAAGGGTTAGCGTAAATCCTTCGGGATTCCAACTGTCACGTTTGGCTACAATGATGGCATCTATGGTACCATCAATTTTCGACACCCGTGCGATCTCATGCTCGCCACGCCAATAGTGAAAAAGAATCCTAGCGTTAGGAAGAATGAAAGGGCAATGATGGTCGCGAGTTTCATTTTTTACCGAGAGCGAGATCCATCGAAGAGCTTAACGGTTAAATCGTTCATGAGGTTTCAATTGCGGGGCGACTCAGGGGGTAGGTGCTGGCTATTGTTCGCTTTGAATTTTTACGATCGCCGAGACGTTCCAAATAACAATGATCAAACTAAGCGGGATTATGATCCATATAGCAAGAAGTGGAGCGCCCGTGAAGTCATCCTTTATGCTCCTCAAAACAGCAACCCCACACCTCCAAGTAAAAAATGCTGCGAGACTAATGAACAAGTAACGAAGCGTGATATATTCACAGATTCGCCTATGAGGCAACAAAAGAAGTAACCCGAAAATAAAAAATGAAATTGAAATCGCTAACGAAGAGACGCTATAGCTTCTGAAAATCCCAGTAGTTCCGTACGAAGCTAAAGTAATATGAAAAAAAAGCCTCTCCTCCAATAATAGAAAAACCAAGTAGGAAGCCTAGAATTCGACCTATATGACGAATTTTAATATTTTCGGCAGTTACAGGAAAGGTTTTCATTTTGAGGCGAACGTTCAGAGACAGGTGATTCCTAGAACGAAGCCCTGTCGCTTTTGAACAAAATTGTGACGTAATCGAAGCCAGAAAGCAAGAGAACTAAGAGCGAGTAAGGAATTACCTAATCTCGTTTGTTCGATCACTTTCTTTGTGGGTGTTTGATGTATTTCACTCTAGGCAATCCCTCCATATCAGCATCCTGTGTGATCAAATCTGCGGAGTATTGCCGAGCCGTCGTGTATATAATGCCGTCCGCCAGAGGTAGTTTGTGCCTGTGGCTTACTTCTGCTGCCAAAATCGAAAGCTGATCGTCAA
This sequence comes from Verrucomicrobiota bacterium, assembly GCA_024277195.1. Classification (GTDB taxonomy): domain Bacteria; phylum Verrucomicrobiota; class Verrucomicrobiia; order Verrucomicrobiales; family DEV007; genus JAADHD01. Next base: position 10,612 of record JAJRVS010000284.1, read on the forward strand.
GGGCGACAACCTTGCCTTGTTTCATTACTACAGCCACCGCTAATGCATCCGACTCAGAGGATTCTCTCAACATCCATCTGTAAACCTCGGTGAGGATGATCGATGGAACAATTAAGTCACTGGTATTCTCGATGGCCGGTGCAAAATATTTGGTATTGGCTCCGTCTATGAAATATTCGATCCATCCTGAAGAATCCACTACAGTAGGCATCTGTCTCCCTCTCTCTCAAATGTGTTCTTTAGCCCTTTGAGGAACCCTTTCAAGTCGGTTGCTGGTCTAACTGGTACGAGCTCAATTCTACCCTCCAACTCAATGATTTCTATCTTATCGCCTGGCGTCAGAGAATACCTCTCTCTAACGGCTTTTGGGATGACGACCTGGTATTTCGGGGATATTGTTACAGCTGGCATATCGATAAGCCTAGCGTAATACCAAACACTGATCGATGCAAGATGTGTTTCTTATTGCTATCGAACGTCGAGCACAGGCAACCCGCTACTGGCAGTGAGCTTTTGTGTTCAAGTTGAGGGTTAAAGTTTTCATTGAGATTTTGACTGGAGGCGAGTAGCGGGTTGCTCTGCTGCGGTTGCTCGCTGTTTCATTGTATCTCGACGAAAACCTCTCCCGATGCGATGAAGTCAAGGGCCTCATTTAAGTGGTCGGTAAGGATCTGCTTCAATCTATCCTCTGATGTATTTCCGCATCTTAGCCAAATCACAGTAGGCGGTGAACCAAGCCGACTGACGAGGTCTACAAAATCCTTATCCTTCGTGAGAAGGGTTACCTCGCCTTGTCGCGCACGATCAAATATTTCCTCATCTTCGGCATCACGAAGGCCAATGTCTCTAAGCGCCTGAGCATCGTGCCCAAGGTTATCTTGAATCCAGTGTGCCACACGTGGAGAAAGGTGTGCATCTAACCAGATCATGCCGCAATCACCGGGTGATCAATACTCTGCTTGGCATAAGTGATCGCCGCAGTAATATCTGCACGCTCCAAGTCAGGCATCTCATCAAGAATCTGCTCGTAATTGAGTCCAGTCGCAAGGAGGTCGAGAACGTCCGTCACTCGAATTCTCATTCCACGAATGCACGGTCGTCCCCCGCACTGTCTAGGATTAATCGTAACTCTTTGTTGATCGGATTTCATATTTGAAATATAGCCTTAGATTTACGAAGGTCGATCCATTTTTCCAGCGAACGCTTGAGTCATCCGAACGCCTGACCAAGAGCGAGCTTTGACTGCGGGATTAATAATCGAGTGTTCATAGGAATTTCAACTGGAGGCGGGTCAGATGTTAGTGATCGACGTTTTGTTGGGTCAGATTGTTACTTCGCGGTTCGTAGTCAGGCCATTCTTCACATAGTTTCAGTTTGCGGCGTTTTCGGCAATTTTGTGCACGTACCACTAGTGTTAAAAATAGTCCGTAAAATAGTCCTCCAGCGATCACTGTAAATATATTTTCTCTCCAAATCGTAAGCCACATCATAAACCACATAACCAAGCCCCAAAACGTTGCTCCAAAGATTCCAGCTACTAAGGTGTGTTGCAGGAAAGATGCAAAAAGTGGAGGAGGAATGTTCACCCCAATTTTCCAAAGCAGTCGATAAATCAAAGGAGAAATACCCGATTTCTTTTCGCCTCTATCGAGCATATCGCGAATGAAATATTCTCGTTTTTCTGGAGCAGTCATTTCTTTGAGCAGAACGATTCGAGCACAGGCAACCCGCTAGCGGGGGCGAGTGTGAGCGAAGAGGTTAATTGTTAAAGTTTTCATTTATTCGTAACTGCGCGGCGGCTAGCGGGTTGCTCTGCAGCGTTTTGTTGGACAGAGCCGCTGCGCGGCGAGATGAGACGCATTGTCCTTGTCGTGCTACTTTCTGGTGCTATGAAAAAAAAACAGAAAAAAACAAAACCCGAATAACGCGCTCATCTCTCAGGAATGGTACGCGGACTA
>JAJRVS010000009.1 GCA_024277195.1 Verrucomicrobiota bacterium
CCCCCCCGCTATAACATTTGTTTTTTTCATTCGAAACAGCATTTTCAACCTCTTTGGTGTCACTAGCTATTACCCCCAGCATGTTAAATTTAAAATATCTCATCTCTCGTGTTATCCCCTATTTGTCAACTATACGATTTTCGAACAACAGGCAGTTCCAATCCATTGCCTTCGTTTACCTGATCGTAATAGGCACCTCATTCGCCGATGAAAAAAGACAGGGACGGATAATCTTAGAAGACGGATTTGAACAATTTGAAAAAATACTAACTCAGGAGGGCCCGCCAAATGGCTGGTCTATTTGGGGAAAGGAATCTGTCAAGGATCGGCCAAATTTTATAATAGACACTAAAAACGCTCATTCCGGCGAGGCTTCGTTTCGCATTCACCATTTAGCGGAATCCACGAGTTTTACTGTGCTGGATACGAAACGGGCAATTCGCCCTGAAAAAGGAGGGGCCTATACTATTTCTTTTTGGGCTAAATCTGACGAGGATACGGAAATTTTCTTCGGTATCAACGCTTACAATTCCTTGCAGCCGAAAATTGATCGAGCCTTTTCACCGGACTACCGCCCGATTCACGTCAACCCGAAATGGACCCGCTTTTCTTTCACCTTCAATGAAGGTCTGCATTTCTTTGTAACTGGACAGTCACCTCACTTGTTATTGACTTTCCTTTCCAAGTTAACAAGGGGAACTGACGAGGAAAAAACGTTTTGGCTTGACGACATTCTGGTTAGCGAAAGTAAAACGCCAGTATTGAGCCCCCCAACTGATACGTCAGTGACTTCATCCGCTGGTCTTCACCACGCTATGAAACCAGGTAAGGAGGTGATTTTTAATGTGGATGTGACTCGCCGCATCCGTCCTTGTTATCGCGAAATAGCGGGCATCTCTTTTTGGCGTCTTCAACATCCCGTATCTGGACCGTTTAACGCCAAAGGCCATTATTCTTTAAATAGCAAAATTGAACAGTCTATCCGGGACCTCCATTTGCCAATGAGCCGACTTTTCGGCGTGGGAGATGAAACATCCCCTGGAAACATTTCAGGCGAACCGTGGTCCATTGAGCATTCCATCGACAGGGCAGCTACGCTGTGCCGAAAAGTAGGAGCCCCGCAAGAATGGTTTTTTCTTGAATTAGAAAATCCTGAAGCCCACACCTCCTTACCCCCTGAAACATGGGCGCGAGCGGTCAATTATGTAAAAAAGAAAGGTTATTCCTTCCAATATTGGGAGGTCTCCAACGAACCCTACGCAAATGCGGTTCTCGGAAGGCAACCCATGGCTTTCCCCAAGCCCGAGGACTACCTTCAGCATTTCCTCAAGGTGAGTCGCTCCATCCATGAGAGCGATCCGCAAGCTCAGGTTGGTTTGTCCATTGTGAAAAATAACCCAATGTGGAGTAGCTACCTCTTGCGCGAAGCCGCTGGATCCTATGATTTTGTAGTTCCCCACCTTTACACTTTCCCCGAATCGACAATGTCGAAGGCTGATTTCACCTCAGTGGTACTTACCGCAAATGCAAAAACACTGAACTCGGCTCTAGAGTTAAATGCTCGTATCCGCCATTACAATCCCGAACGCACAATTCCGATTCTAGACACCGAGTGGGGACTGCATGGATTTGATTTGAATGCCGATGCCCCGGGGCTTGTCGCCAGAAACAGTAATATTTGGGCAGGCATTCACGACGCAGTGCGATTGATTTATTACGCGCGTGAGGGAATTGTCAGGGGAGCCAGTGCCTGGTCTATGTTAAGTTCAGATCGGCAGCAACCCGGATTAAAATTCCTTTTCACTGACGCCCCGGAACAACTTACCCTTCGATATTGGCTTTATTATCATTTCGGCAGAAACTTAGGAGACCGGGTAGTTAAAATCGATGGCACATCTCCATTTTTCCCTTCTGGAAATGCTCTCGAAGCTTTTGCGATGCCGGTGACCCCCGCCGTGGCAACGATAAGTGATGACGGTAAAAAATTATTCTTTATCGTTGCCAATGGCACATGGGACGAAGAGCTTGATTGCAACCTTCAACTGCAAGAATTTCAGCCAAAAAATGTAACAGCGGTTTTATTTTCTGACTTTCGAAAAAACGCTTCAGTAGCGCATCCCCTACTTAAGCAAAAGGAGGAAGCGATGAGAAATCTTGATTTCCAAATCACACAAAAAAACCTGCAATTCAAACTTCCTGGTCATTCAGTAGCTTTTATTCAGATGGAAAACGAGCTCGACTAATGACCTGCTGGCGAGAGCAATTGCAAAATCGTGATTAACCACACTACATGAAAACCCACCACTTATCCTTCATCCCTCTCGCCTTATTTGTAACCAGCACATTCTGCTCGGCCGAAGCCAAACCAGAAGTCATCGCCCAGGCTTCCGATGGTTTGAAAAACCCCTTTGGCATCACTTTTGACTCCAAGGAAAACACCTACATCGTCGAATACCTCGGCGGACGAATTTTTCGCATCCAACCCGGGGGCAAAGCCGAATACTTCTCGGGAAAAGCTGAAAAAGGTTTTGCCGGTGACGGCGGCCCAGCCCGGGATGCCGTGTTCAACGGCATGCACAACGCTGTCTGCACTGCGGACGACCAACTCTACATCTCCGACACCCGTGGCAACCGGATTCGCAAAATCGATCTCAAGACCGGCATCATCTCCACCATCGCAGGCTCTAGTGAAGCTGGATTCAGTGGCGATGGCGGCCCGGCTTCCGACGCCCTGCTCAGCGACCCGATCTCTATCTCCCTCAGCAAAAACGGCGATACTCTGCTCATTTCAGATATTCATAATCGCCGCATCCGTGCCATTGACCTTAAAACCGGCACCATAAATACCATCGCTGGCAATGGTGAAAAAGGCATACCGAAAAACGGCACCCTTGCGACCCAATCCCCTCTTTCTGATCCACGAGGATGCGCCATGGATTCCAAAGGAAATCTCTACATCTTGGAACGCGGCGGCCACGCCCTGCGAATAGTCGGCAGCGATGGTAAAATTCATACCGTCGCCGGTACTGGCAAAAAAGGATCTGCTGACGGCCCCGGACTGGAAGCTAGTTTGAACGGCCCGAAACACCTCTGCATTGATCAACAGGATCGAGTCATCATTGCCGATGCGGAAAATCATCTCATCCGCCTCTATGACCCACAGGATGGAAGCTTGAAAACTTTGCTTGGTCTTGAGACAAAACTCAAGCGCCCCCACGGCGTCACTATTCACGGTGATTGGCTCTACATCGCCGACAGTTGGAATGACCGGGTATTGAAAATCCCTGCGCCAAAATAAAATCGAAAAAAGCAGCGAATCTTATTGCAGAATGCAGCCAAATTGTACATTTTCCAGCGCTGCCTGTTTCCAATTCGCCTCAATTATACACCCATGCTTTCATGAACAAATCGACTTGCAAGATTCTCAGTACCATTTTTTTCCAATTCGGCATCTTATCGATCCTGCTCTCCATCGGAACCTGGTGGTTCATCGCCGGAGACGATCCCGATCAAAGTGCCCACGCCGAACGTTTTGGTATCTTTGTCGGCCTTTGGGCACCTACCCTGCTGATTCTCTCCAACCGCTTTGACCGTTATGCCGACAAGGCCGCCGAACTACCGGGGGCGCATCCTGATATTCACGAAGAATCAGAGAACGACGAAGCCGCATCCTGACTCTGTCTGAATCGGAAAATCTGCCTTCCGCATTCGCGTACCTTGTTTCATACTGGCATTATTCAATAATGTCAGTATGAAGTTGTACCGAATATTCCTCATCGCCGCTTTTTCCCTGCTGGGCACCATCGCCTCGCTCACTGCCGCTCAAGATCTGCCCAACATCCTCTGGATCACTTCCGAGGACAACGGCCCGCAACTCGGTTGTTACGGTGATAAATACGCGATCACTCCCCAGCTCGACAAACTCGCAGCCAAAGGCATGCGCTATACCCGGGCCAGCTCCAACGCACCGGTTTGCGCCCCTGCCCGCACCACGATCATTTCCGGCCTCTACCCTCCCACCAACGGAAGCGAGCATATGCGCTCAATGACCCAACTGCCTGCTGCACTGAAAATGTATCCCAACTACCTCAGAGAAGCAGGTTATTACTGCACCAATAATAAAAAAGAAGACTACAACATCGAAAAGACCGGCGAAGTGTGGGACGAATCCGGTAATAAAGCGCATTGGAACAAACGCCCCCAGGGCAAACCTTTTTTTGCCATTTTCAATAGTACCATTTCACACGAATCAAAAATCCGTAATGCCATCGATGTCAAGGATCGCATTCACGATCCCGCCAACGCCCCCATCCCCGCTTACCACCCCGACACCGCCATCACCCGCAAAGACTGGGCGCAGTACTATGACCGCATGACCCAGATGGATACCATCAGCGGCAATGACCTGAAAGCCGTTCACGATGCCGGTCTCGACGAAGATACCATCGTTTTCTACTACGGTGATCACGGCTCGGGCATGCCGAGAAGCAAACGCTGGCCTTATTTTTCCGGTCTCAATGTCCCCCTGATTGTTTATTTTCCAGAAAAATGGAAACACCTCGCTCCCAAGGATTACCAAACCGGTGGCACCAGCGACCGCCGGGTAAGCTTTGTTGATCTCGCCCCTACCGTTCTTAGCATTGCTGGAATCAAACCCAAAACCACGATGCAAGGTCATGCTTTTGCCGGAAAATTTCAGACCAAGGAACATCCCTACAGTTTCGGTTTCCGTGGACGTATGGACGAACGTTATGACCTAGTGCGCACCGTGCTCGGCAAGGACTACATTTACATCCGCAACTACATGCCCCACCGCATCTATGGTCAGCATATCGATTACATGTTCCAAACCCCGACCACCCAGCAATGGTTTGACCTCTACCACGCCGGAAAACTCAACCAGGCACAATCCCGTTTCTGGCAAACCAAACCCGCGGAAGAGCTTTACGAACTCGCCAAGGATCCCGATGAAATAAACAACCTAGCTCAATCAGCTGGACATCAGGATATTTTGAAAAAAATGCGTTACGCCCAGCAGCGCTGGGCCAGCGGCATCAAAGATGTTGGTTTTTTACCGGAAGCAGAAGTCCACTCCCGTTCGATAGGTTCCACTCCTTACGAGATGGGACACGATCCGACAAAATACGATTTTGATAGCATTTTTGCCGCCGCCAACCTGGCGTCCTCCATGAAAGCCGGCGACTTGCCCGCCATCGTTAAACTACTGAATGACAAAGACAGCGCGGTCCGTTACTGGGGTGCGATTGGATTGCTTTGTCACGAAAAAGAAGGAATGGAAGCCGGACACCAGGCGCTCATCAAAGCATTGAGTGATGCTTCGGCCAGTGTCCAAATCATGGCAGCCGAGAGCCTCGGACGTTACGGAAGTGATGACGATGCAAAAAAAGCACTCGACGTCATTCTCAGCCACTGCAATGTCGAAACCGGCGATGTTTACGAAGCCATCCTCGCCGCCAACGCCCTCGACTACCTCGGCAAACGCGCTCTACCAAAACTAGCAGAAATCAAGGCCCTTCCCCTGAAACCCAACAACGGCCCCAAACGCGTTGCCGGTTACGTCGGACGGCTGCTCCCAGAAATCATCGGCAAGCTTGAGAAAAAATAGTCCCTGCTCATATGCCACCCTTTCAGGGCTTTTATATATTCCTAATCACCCCCAGGGTTCCACCCTGGGCTTTCACATTAGGCACCGTTGGAGCCTATCCCAATCCCCCTACATAACTCGAAGGAATAATCCACACAACTCCCATACCTCGCTTGCCCTGAAAGGGCAAAATGAAATAGCCCAGGGTGACAACCCTGGGTAGGAATACAACAAGCAGCCAGCCCTGAAAGGGCTAAACCGATGGTAGGCGCACCCTCACCAATCCGATGAAAATCATTCTGAAAATTATTATCTCCATTCTGTATCTCGGAACCTTCTCCTTGTTCGCTGACGAAGCCCCCAACGTCATCCTTATCATGTGTGACGATCTCGGCTGGGGAGACGTCGGTTTTAATGGGGGCAAAATCATCAAAACTCCTCATCTCGACGAGATGGCTGCCAACAGCCTGAAACTTAATCGTTTTTACGCCGCTGCCCCTGTCTGCTCCCCCACCCGCGGCAGCGTGGTGACCGGACGCCACCCCTTCCGTTATGGAATTTATTTTGCCAATACCGGCCACCTGAAAAAAGAAGAGTTCACCCTCTACGAAGCGCTCAAAACAAAAGGCTACCGCACCGGACATTTTGGCAAGTGGCACATGGGCACCCTGACCACCAAAGTGAAAGACGCCAATCGTGGCAAACCTGGAAATAACAAAGACTATTCCGCCCCTTGGCACCACGGAGTCGATACCAGCTTTGTCAGTGAGTCCAAAGTCCCCACCTACGACCCCATGCTCAAGCCCAAGGCGAAGAAAAAAAACAGCTGGTGGCCAGCGATAGAGCAAGGGCAGGACTCTCAGGAATACGGCACCTGGTACTGGAGTGGAGAAGATCAAAAAGTCGAACCCAGCACACTCAAAGGAGACGACTCCAAATTGATCATGGATCGCACCCTGCCGTTCATCGAAAAAGCCACGGCCGACAAAAAACCGTTTTTTGCCGTCGTCTGGTTCCATACCCCGCATCTGCCGGTCGTCGCTGACGCGGCACACCGAAACCTTTATCCGGGCACCAGCGGCTACGAAGCCAACTATTACGGCTGTGTCAGCGCAATGGACGATCAAATCGGCCGCCTGAGAAAAAAGCTGCGCGCTCTCGGAGTGGCAAAAAATACCCTGCTCGCATTCTGTAGTGATAATGGCCCCGAAGGCAAAAAAGGCAGCGCACCTGGATCAGCTGCCCATTTCCGCGGGCGCAAACGTAGCCTCTACGAAGGCGGAATTCGAGTGCCTGCCTTACTTGAGTGGCCGGCCAGGATAAGCGAAGCCCGTAGCAGTGACATGGCTACCGGCACCGTCGATTATTTCCCTACCATCATGGCTGCTGTCGGTTTCAAACCTATCGATCTCGAGCGCCCCATGGACGGCGTGAGCCTGCTGCCATTGATCGAAGGGAAAATGGACAAACGCCCTCAGCCTTTAGGTTTCCAATCGTCAAAACAAATCGCGCTGAGCGACCATCGTTACAAAATTTACTCCGCCGACAAAGGCCGGACTTATGAACTTTACGACTTGCTCAAAGACCCTTCGGAAACCACCGATCTGGCAAAACAAAAGCCTGGGGTTGTAGAAGAAATGGCTCGGCAGCTTCAAGCCTGGATCGCTTCTTGTAAGAACAGCGATGAGGGCAAGGACTATTGATCCAATCAAATCAGTCTCCAAACAACCTGCTAAAAAAGCCCTTCTTTTTTGGCTTCTCGGGCGGGGCACTCTCCTTTTTTTGTTTTTCCGGTGCAGGGCTTTCCCCAGAACAAGGACAGATATCACTGCCGTCCTTCGGCAACCTTTCATTAACGATGAATTTTACCGGAAAAAGAACGGTATTTGCTGCAATGCGCCCGGCTGCTCTCACCCCCGCAAAAGACCCGGTTTCCACTTTAGGATGATTGAGGCTGCCTTTCACCCCGATCGGCAATTCCATGCTGAATAGCTGGGGACTTTTTGGGTAAGGCGTTAGCATCAAGTCATACTCATCTCTCACCAGATCAATCTTGCCCTCGCCTCCCACCCGCAGTCGGGTGGTATCCAAAGCCAACATCTCTGGTAGGATCACACCATTTTCAAGGCTCAAGTGAGCAATCAAACAATTGATCTTGGATTTATTGGTCAAACCCAGATTAGGCAGAACGGCAAAAATGAGATTGGTTGCCCATATATCGAGGGCATCGGCGTCCAGGTTGCGCGGACAAACCGTAAGATCGAGTTTGCCACTAGCCTCCTTCAGTTGGGGTCGCCCGAACGATGCATTACTGGCTGATAAATCTGCGTCTATATTCGCCAGCGCACTGAGCTTAGATTCGGGCTTCGCTCTACGCGCAAGAACTCCCAGTTCAAAATCCTTAGCCTGCAGGTGCACTTTCCAATCCACTTGCCCGTTGGCTTTTGGGTAAAATAACAAGTTACCATTTAAAAAACCCCCGGGCACGCCCAGTTTAAGCGGTTCGATTTTTAATCGTGAATCCTTCAACTCCGCAACCAAATTCCCCTTACTCAGTCGATCCTTACCCGACAATACGATGCCCACATCCAGTTTGAGCGACAGATCCAAACGGCTCAAAACCTGATGACTGAACACACTGGGTAAAACTGTGTTTTTCTCAATAGGTCCTTTCTTCTTTGATTTAGCGGATGTTGCTTTTTTTTCATCAGATGCCCAATGTTCAAAAGTAAAGTCATCAAGTTGCAAGGTTTTGGCATTCAAATCGAGTGCTAAAGTCGGACGTTTCCCCCGTTTTTCATAGCTCCCGGAACCTTCCACTTTCGAGCTACCCACCTGCAAGGCCACTTGCTGAAATTTCAACACTTCACCTGTTTTGATAAATACCCCCTCGGCAGAATAAGGTCCCATCGGCGGCAGATCCATCTCGTAAACCGAATCCAACTTGTCCAAACTCTCCCCCTTTACTGAAAAAACAAATTTAGCATCCCTGGCTTCCGCCCCCTCTCCCTTTTGATTTTCAAGATGAAATTCAAGATCTGCAACTTTGCCTTCCAAACGATGGAAATAAGTCCTCGCTCCCTTTCCCAAAAATTCCGATTCATAAGCTAGAGCTATTTCAAACGGGGCATCTCCCACGCCCCCGGTTAGCTGCATTTCCCCGAGTTCACTGCCTTTGCGCACCATAGTCCCCTTGCTAACAAAAAAGTTCCATTCGGTATCGTCTCCAAAATAGGTCATTTTTGCTCCGTCGACCTCAACCGCTACCCGTCTTTCAAACCAGGCATCCACCAAAGTCCGGCCACTCCCGTCGATCTTATAACGCATCTTCTCGAAGCTCCCCTTGAACCGATCACTCTTAGCATAATGATCAATAAGTTCTGAAAGCTCCGCGTGTTCACTCTTCAGATCGAGTTCAAAAGAAATATCATCTTCGGCTCGCTCTCTTTTTAAAGCCAGACGCCCTCTTAATGGGGTGCCAGCGAATTCGACTTTCACCTCGGCAAGCGCTTGCCCTTTCTCAACACTGAGTTCCAAATCAATGTTTTTAACCGCAACTTGTTTGGACACCCCTCTCACCTCTCCTACTTGCAAACGCAAGTGCCCCACTAGGGGCAACAAATTCTTCGGTAGCTTTTTTAGCTTTTCCCGCAATTTAGCCTCTACCTGCTGACCACCTTCTTCTTTACCGCTTTTGCCTCCCTCATCGTTCCTCTTAAAAAGCTTCAAGTTAATCGCACTGCTTTTGATCTCGCCTTCGACCCGCGGAACCTCTCCCGAAAGATCCAGTTTAAGAGAGGCTGACACTTTCCCTTTGCCTATAGACCCAACCACTTGTGGTAGCGAGTAGTTGTATTTGGAAGTGCGCCGCGCTTCGCCAGACAAGTGAATTGAACCAAAATCAGGAAGCTCACCAGTAAGCGGCACCAGTTGACTCAACTTAGGTATATCCAGATCTACGCGCAGCAAGCCCGGAGGGTTGAACCCTCTTGCAGCAAACTGCCCATCCAAATGAAACGAACTGTCTCCAAGCTTACCCGTCAACTCAATCGGCCATTCTTGTTTTCTGGCACGTAAACTTGTCAGCGTGCCCCCTTTCACTTTTCCATTAAAAGGCAGATCGAGAAAGGTCCCAGCAATAATAAATTCTACCGGAAGCCCCAGCTTGGCGGAGCCCACCAATCGATCAAGCTCAAATACAGTTTTCTCAGTTTTTTCAGTGTCTCGATAACTCACCTTGATATCCTCGACAGTGACCCGGCCCAGCTCCATGAAATCCAAGTCAAGCCCCTCAAGCTTATCATTCTCCCTTGACCCAGTAGCAAAAGAATCTCCTTTGGCTTTGTCTTCTTTAATTTCGGCAAAATCCTCCCAATTCCCAATGCCTGCAGCATTACGCTCTAGAGAAAGAGTCAGACCTGCGATTCTAATATCGTCAATATTGATCTCCCGGTTAAAAAGCTCAAGCAAATTAACACTCGTTTCTAAACGCTCCAGAAAAGCGAAGCTTCCTTGTTTGCCCCATCCCCTAGGGTTTTCTACTCTGATTTTTTCTACCCGAACAGCGGGAATCAATCCGGTAACAAAAAGGATATCTCCCTCGATGCTGACGTCACGGCCGAGAGCCGCGGTGACCTGACGATCTATCTCCTCGGCATAACGACTCAGATCAAACGTCGTCGGGCGAATAATAAAAAATCCTACCAGCAGCAGCACAAATACCAACAAACCCGCCAAACTCTTTAAAAAGAGACCAATTACTGAATTTTTTTTCCTTACGCCTTGCTGGCGAAGCTCATCCCCAGAATCTTCTGTTGGCGGATTGGCATCATTCATTTCTAGTAACTGTTCAAGCCGGATGAGCTGATACTCACTTTGGTGTTGATTGTTTATCAGAGTGGGGCAACCGGAGCGGCCGCCCTACAATAGATACCTCGAACACATAACGACTGTTGTAGGGCGAGTGCTTCGCTTGCCCATTAGTAAGAATGACACTAGTTAAACCTTTGGCAGCATATTAAGCGCTCCAAACAAAGGCCTGATCCAAAATATCTGCATAATTCATAAAATTATTTGAAAATTTATTCCCCTATTAGATCATTTATCCTTAGGTTCTTCGCGGAGTTTTTCGCTCACTTTGTCAGCCCCGTCAGCAACTTTCTTCTTCGCTTTCTCGGCACTTTTCCCAAGCTCCTTCCCTATCTCCCCCATCTTCTTCTCCACCTTGTCCGCCTGTTCATCTACCTTCTTACTTACCTGATCGATCTTCTCATCCATCTTTTTGCCCAACTCCTCCATCGGCCCGCCCGCAGCTTCTTCTGCCTTTTTGCATGAGCTCACGCCAAAAGCCAGACTTCCTAAAACAACGACCGCTAAATTTACAATCGTTCTACCCTTTAGTGTGATTTTGTTCTTTGTATTGATCATGAATTTTCCTTTCTAAGAGTCTTTATATACCTTTGAGGGTATTTAAAATTCACCAAAGCTACAAGCACGAAATGGAGCTATTTATGAACTTTAAAGCCCCCCTTTATTCTGGTCTATCTGTTGAATCCCCGTATCGAGACCATACCTCTCAGCTATTCACCTTTTTCACAAAACAGGCCTTCAGTGCGATCGATGTGCCATCCATCTTACAATCGATCTCGTGATCGCCGTCAACCAGACGAATAGGCTTGGATTTCATCCCCCGCTTGAGCACCTTGGAAGTGCCTTTCAATTTCAGATCCTTGGTCATCGCCACCACATCCCCGTTGACAAGCACGTTGCCATGGGCATCTTTCACCACTCGCTCCTCTTCCTCCCGCTCCCACTCATGACCACAGGTCATGCACTCATAAATTTCCGGATGCTCCAGAATATCGTTCATCTCACACATTGGGCATGTCTTCTCATTCATGTGAAGAAGAGAGTCGAAACTGCATCGATGCGCAAGAGCAAACAAGCGCGCTTCCACGCACCGTCAGCGAAACTTCTCAGCGAGTACGCTGTCGCCCTCTAAATTCGGCAACGAGCTGCAAGGTGTCTTCCCATTGCTTTGAAAAAAAATCTTAAGCGCATCCCGCTCGAAACCAGCAGCTACCAAGTTCTCACCGGGCTTAGGCTGACCGCGTCTCAGCGAGTAGTCGCCTAGATTATCATATCCCCCACCTTTTTTGCCCCAATATCCAGCCCCGGCAACCAGGGCGCCGGGATCTCCGGCGGCATTCCACCAAAAGGTTGATACACAGGTAACTGGATCACCCCCATACAGTGATCCTGCGAAGCTATAAAAAACAGGCTGTCGGCACAATCCTCAACCTGAATCATAGCCTGACGATGTTCCTCTCCCACCTTCACCGGCCGCTGCTCTACCAGCGGGGTCAGAGCTTCACCCGGCGCGTATTCTGAAAGCACAATCCCATTTGCCGACAACTGAGCCCGCGCAGTGAACAACAGACCGTGCACCGCCCACTTGCTTGCGGTGTAGGGAACCCCTGCATAAGAATCAAATCCATGCCCAGCGGTAGAACTGACCACCACCATCCGCCCTCCACCATTTTCAGCCATCGGCTTCGAAACCGCCTGAATCATATTAACCACCCCCATCACATTCACATCGAGCACCGCTTTCCAGCTTTCTTCGCTCGCCACCTTGCTTTCATCCTCATGAGCCATGAACCGATCCGGCGTATTGATGCCTGCTGTGTGGATCAAGGCCGTTGGTACCCCTTCCGCTAAAATGAGCTGCAGTGCTGAAGACACACTGCTTGAATCTGCCACATCACAAACTACAGGTATGATCCTGTCCGATATCTCAGCGCTCTGTTGCAGAGATTCCAAGGTTCGCCCCAGCACAAAAGTCTTGGCTCCTGCTTGCGCAAAACGTCTTGCCGTCGCTTGCCCCATGCCCCCGCCTCCACCGGTGATGATCACAATTTTATCCGTCCAATCCTTTATCATAACGGCAAGGTAGCGGATGAAAATAAAGATGCGATGATAAAAAACGACCACCGATTCCGACAAGCTCTCCCGGGCCTGTCTTCACCGATGGCCGCCCACTTCCCGAAGGAAGATCCTGCGACTACTGCACCGCAATCAATCTTGCTTTGCAGGCTTCCGCCACTGGCAAGCGCAAAGTCAATATCCCATCTTCCAGCTTGGCTGAAATACGTTCATTGTCGATGTCCGCGTTCAAAGTCAATACCAAGCGGTAATCCGCTGGACGCTCCGGCGCACTGCCATGAACCGGACGCCAGGAGTTCTGCGCCCAAACGCCACGACTACCTATTATAGTCAGCTCTCCATTCTCTGCGCTCACTTCGAGCCCTTTTTTGTTTACTCCCGGCACGATCACCGCCACCTCGTAAGCTTCTACTCCCTCGAGCTTGCAGGCCTTGTATCGTGGTTGCACAAACACCACACTTTCTTTTTCTGCCTTCTTTTCAAGTGCCACTGTTGTTGATTCACTCATGATTTTTTTCTTTTCTATTAAGTTAATATTTCTCTAACACTTATTTGATCTTGATTTCCCGGGGCTTGCGCTCTTCCACTTTAGGCAAAACAACGCTCAATATTCCGTCTTCAAGCTTGGCTCCGACCTTGTCTACCGCTATCCCTTCCGGCACGCTCATTGCCCGATTGAAAACCACATCCGGTTTTTCCTGCCCACTCTTTGTCACAGATTTACGCTCACAGCTGATAGTCAGGTTTCCGTCATTAAGCTCCACCTTCACTTCGCTTTTTTTAAAGCCAGGTAGCTCAACACGGGTGTAGTAATTTTCATCATCTTCATATAGATCCGCCTCCGGCGTCGGCTCGGCAGGAGCTCCCAAACGCTGCCCCGAATCAAGCAAACGATTGAAATATCCCAGACCTCCAAAAGGACTGCGTAGCAGCCGTTCCATGTCGCCTAGAGAGTGCCCCAAAGGGTGTGAATATCTTATTAGTTTCATAGTTCTTTTTTATTTATTTGGTGAATTTTGCACGCCTTCCATTTATTTAACGTGCTTATGATACCTTTTTATAACGCACAAGTCATACCAGAGCCAAAAATAATAGTTAACCTACTTATAATAAGTAAGTTGAAGATTATTATATATTTCCACATATTAATAATATGTGACTTTATGTCACACAATTAAAATCTATTCGGGACAAAATGTCGTACCATTATGTCTCTCATATTCAATTTATTTGCATTTTTCTGCAAAAAAATATCGACATCTGCTGAAAAAATATCCATTCTTTGACTTCTTGTGTGTCCATGCAAAGTCTCCCCCAAATCCCCCCCTTGTCTCCCTCATGCGAAACCTCGCTGGCGAAGCCTGTTTGCAATTCCAAAACCGAACGCCCGCCCCCTCTATTCAACCCCTTTGATTTTCTCGCTTAATAACTAAGCAATACATAAACCCATAACCCCAATAAAAAACCAAACCTATGAAAAATACATTCATCGTGCTCGCTGATCTTGGTCACCTCAGAGCTTTTCAACCCCAGGAAGCCGAACCCGGCGTTGGTAGAGAGTTTGATCTGAAAGAAGTCAAACTCGCCCCCCTGAGACATGTTCCTACTCCCATCGGCGAGCAGGTTACCGATCAAGCCGGACGATTCGCAACTGGCGGTGCCCCTGGCTCACCCCGCGGCTGTGGCATGTCGCATGGAGAAGCTCACAATTTGCAAAGCGAGGACGAAAGACGTCTGATCAAAGAACTGGCCAACCGCATTGATGCGATCATCGCCAAACGCAGCCCTAGGCGCTGGATCTTGGCGGCACCCGCAGCCATATTATCCCGGGTGAAAGAATCCCTGCATCCGACTTCTAAAAAGATCCTGGTGGAAACTCAAGCCGCCGACCTCACCAAACTTTCTCTCAAACAAGTCGAAGGGAGATTTTACAAACCCATCTCCAAAGTCGCTTAACTCTGCATAAAACTCTAACGGGGCGCTATACCAGCGCCCCTTTTTTGTGCCCCCTCCCAATTCTACCCTGCCCCCCCCCACTTGGAGGGGCGAGTTGACGACTGTGCCGCCCTGCGGGTGCCACTGCGCAGACATCTATCTCATTGCACTCGGCTCAACGAGACCGCGTCCGCACTTTCGACACCCGAACCTCCAACTCTGCCCACGCCCGCACCACCACCCCTAAAACCCATCCCCTTCATTCGCGTTTATTAGCGTGCATTCGCGGTTCTCCACTCTTCAGCCCACCTCTAAAGCGGCTTTCCCCCTTGACGGCAGAGCAAGCCACAGCGAACTGTTTTGTGTTATGAGTAACGAAGCATTTCCAGATATCCCCACCATCAAATTCGAAGGCCCTGATTCGAAAAACCCTCTCTCTTTCAAACATTACGATGCGGATGAAATCGTCGGTGAAAAAACGATGAAACAACACTTCCGTTTTTCGATGGCCTACTGGCATGCGATGCGCAATCCGCTGGCCGACCCCTTTGGCGAAGGCACAGCACAGCGCCCCTGGGATGATGGTTCGGACTCGATAAAAAATGCCCAACAGCGGGTATGGGTGGCTTTTGAGTTCATGCAAAAACTCGGCCTCGAGTATTACTGCTTTCACGATCGCGATGTTGCCCCCGAAGGCGCCACTTTGGAAGAGAGCAACCGCAACCTCGACGCCGTGGTCGATGAATTGGAAAAAGCCCAGAATGAAACCGGGATCAAACTGCTGTGGGGAACCGCCTGCCTGTTTGTTAATAAACGTTACAACCAAGGAGCGGCGACATCTCCCTTTGCCGATGTTTTTGCCTACTCGGCGGCTCAGGTGAAAAAGGCGCTCGAAGTCACTCACCGTCTCGGCGGCGAAGGTTACACTTTCTGGGGAGGACGCGAAGGTTACTCGACCTTGTGGAATACCGATATCAAACGCGAAGTGAGCCACTTGGCTCTGCTTCTCAAAATGGCAGTTGCTCATAAAAAGAAAATCGGCTTCACTGGTGATTTCTACATCGAACCCAAACCTAAAGAACCCACCACCCACCAATACGATTCCGACGCCGCGGCTTGTTTGAATTTCCTCCGTGAACACAACCTGATGGGCGAACTCAAGCTCAACCTCGAGACCAATCACGCTACTCTGGCGGGTCACAGTATGATGCACGAAATGGAAGTCGCCATCGCCGCCGACTCGCTCGGATCTGTCGATGCCAATACCGGTGACGAGTTGATTGGTTGGGACACCGACCAGTTCCCTACCGACATCTACCTCGCCACCAAAATGATGCTCTGCCTGCTGAAATCCGGCGGTTTCGACAAAGGCGGTTTGAACTTTGACGCCAAGGTTCGTCGCGAGAGCTTTGAACCGGTCGACCTTTTTCACGCCCACATCGGCAGCATGGACACCTTCGCCCGTGGTTTAAAAACCGCCCACGCCATCCTCGAAGACGGACGCTGGCAGGACTTTGTCAAACAACGCTACAGCTCATGGGACAGCGACATCGGTAAACGCATTGAAAACGGCGACGTTGGATTTGAAGAACTCGAAACCTACACCCTGTCCCGCGGTGAACCCACGGTAAAAAGCGGCCGCCAGGAAATGCTGGAGAACCTGATCAACGAGTTTATCTGATCTTCCTAATCTACTGAGACATGCTGCAATTCACCTTGTTTGGATTTCCGATCCGGGTCCACTGGATGTTCTGGCTGGTGGGTTGTTTGTTAGTCTCCGGACTGCTCAGTTCCCCGGATCCCCAGGCCATTCAACTATTACTGGTCTGGCTGATTGTGTTTTTTGTCTCGATCCTGTGGCACGAATTGGGTCACGCTTTTGCCATGCGCAAATACGGCGGGCGACCCGACATTCTGCTCTACGGCATGGGCGGAGTGTGCAGCAGCGTTGGTCGATACACCCGCAGGCAATCGATGATCATCTCCGCTGCCGGACCGGCAGCCGGTTTCTCATTGGCTCTGATCGCTGTTGTTTTGATGCAAATCCCAGCCATTTCGGACAGCCATTTGGTCAAATTTGCCTTGAACCGCTTGCTTTTCATCAACCTTGTCTGGACAGCACTCAACTTACTCCCGATCCAGCCTCTCGACGGCGGCCAAATTTTCCGCTCCTTCATGTCCAAGACCAACCCTTCCCTCGTGCCCAAAGTCGGCATGATCACGGGAGGCATCGTCGCTGTACTTAGCCTAGTTTTCCTCAACAGCCTCTTCATGGCGCTCATGTTCGGCTACCTCGCTTACCAGAACTGGAACATGAGCAAAGGCCAATCCTTCCGCATGCCCTTTTAATTCTATTCCCACCTATCATGAAAACCCTCCAGCAACTCGGACTCGCCGCCACTGCGCTGCTCTTTTTCTCACTCAGCTCCATCCACGCCCAACAGACTTCCGCTGACTGGCAAAACATCACCGTACCGGGTGCGTGGGAAAACAGTAATCTAAAAGAAACCAAAGCTTACGACGGTTACGCATGGTACCGCACCTGGTTCATGCCGGACAACAGCTTCTTCAACAAACACGCGCGCAACCTGTTTGAAGAATCGGTCAACATCAACATTCGTGGCCTCGCCGATGCGCATGAGATTTTTGTCAATGGCAAAAAAATCGGCAGTGGCGGTCAAATGCCACCCCAGTTCAAAAGCGGCAAGGACAAATACTACCGCCACAAAGTGCCACCTGGCACACTCAAGAAAGGCCAATGGAACCAGATCGCTATTCGAGTGTACAACCACAACGGTCCCGGCGGATTTGTCACCGAAGCCCCCTTCATCATGAGCTACTTCGCCGAATGCAATCTCGAAGGCCCGTGGCAGTTCCGCCTCGGCGATGATGCCTCATGGAAAGGCGACGGCAACACTTTGAAAGACAAACCCAAAACCTCCGCTTTTGATCAATACCATGACTCCCAACGGGTACTCGGTGAGTCCGCCACCCTCTCCCACGGTGACAAATTGCCGCCTGCCGAGTCTTTGAAAAAAATGCGCCCAATAGACGCCTTCATCGTTGAAGAATTACTGCACGAACCGGAGATCGCCCAACCCACCCATTTCAGCTTCGACGAACGTGGTCGCCTGTGGGTGGCTCAATACCGCCAATACCCCTACCCGGCCGGACTCAAAATGCTCAGCCGCGATAAATTCTATCGCTCGGTTTACGACAAGGTGCCACCCGCCCCACCGAACAACGCCCGCGGCCGCGACATCATCTCCATCCACGAAGATACCACCGGCGACGGCTTTTTTGACAAACACAAAGTCTTTCAAGACGGCCTCAACATGGCCAACGCTTCGCTGCGTGGGCACGGCGGCGTGTGGGTGATGAACACCCCCTACCTGATGTTCTATCCCGATGCCGATTTTGACGACATCCCCGACGGCCCGCCGGTGATCAAACTGCAGGGCTTCGGACTGGAAGACACCCACTCGGTGGCCAACGGCATCGTCTGGGGTCTCGACGGTTGGATCTATGGCGCACAAGGCAGCACCACTTCCAGTCGCATCATTCGACCCGGCATCGACCCGCCTGGCAGCAAAGGCGAATACTTCGAAGGCTGCATGGTCTGGCGCTATCACCCGCAGAGCCAGCGCTACGAAATTTTCGCCGAAGGCACCGGAAACATCTTCGGTCTCGAACTCGACGCCCAGGGCCGTCTTTTTTCCGGTCACAACGGAGGCAATACTCACGGCTGGCATTATGTGCAAGGCGGTTATTATCTCAAGCAGGGAGTCAATCCATCCAAAATCGGCCCACCACGCAACCCTTACACTTTTGGTGAATTGCCCATGATGCGCAACAACAACCCGGTCGCCCGCTTCACCCACTTTGGTGCGGTCGCCGAGGGAACCGCCATTCCCACCGAATACCTGGGTGATCTCATCTCGGTCGATCCCTTGCACAACAAAATCGTCGCCAACGAACTTCGTCCGCGCGGTGCTACTTTCGAAACGCTGGACAAAAAAGACATCCTGGTCAGCGAGGACAAATCCTTCCGCCCGGTTTACATCGTCAACGCTCCCGATGGCTCACTTTTTATCGGCGATTTTTACGAACACTACATCGCCCATGGACAGAACTACCAAGGCCAGATCGATCCCACCACCGGACGTGCCTATCGCCTACGTGGCAAAAACTCCAAACTGGAAAAAGATATCAATCTGGAGAAAAAAACTACTGACCAACTGATCGAAATCCTTGGCCACGCCAACAAATGGCACCGCCACACCGCCATCCGCTTGCTCGCACAGCGCAAAGACCCGGCCGCAGCTGAAAAGCTCAAACAAGTGCTCGCCAAAAAAGACAGCAAGGATCTCGCTGCCATGGGAGCCGTTTGCGCGCTCTATCAACTCGGAGGACTGGATGAAAGCACCGCGCAGCAAACCATCAAACACCCCTACCCACCCGTTCGCATGTGGACCGTGCGCCTGCTCGGTGACGCCAAGCAGCTGTCTCCCACAATGGCCACCGCCATCACCGCCGCCGCCAAAAGTGAAGCCTATGTCGAAGTGCGTTCACAAATGGCTTCCACCGCCCGACGTCTGCCTGCCGAACAAGCCATGCCACTCGTCACCGCCCTGCTCACCCACGCCGAAGATGTCACCGACCCCTACGTCCCGCTACTCTGCTGGTGGGTACTCGAGAGCAATGCGAATGAAAACCGTGACGCCGTCCTGGCTCTGCTCAAAAACGCCGATTTCTGGAAACTGCCCATGGTCAAAGAGCATATCCTGCCCCGTGTGATGCGTCGTTTTGCGCTGCAGGGCCGCCGCAAGGATCTGCTCACCTGCGCCCAACTGCTACAGCTTGCGCCGCAAAAAGAATACGCCGGACTGCTGATGAAAGGCTTCGAAGAAGCCTACCGCGGACGCCCCATGGTAGGCCTACCCGACGAGTTGGTCAAAGCCATGACCGCATCCGGAATTTCCTCACTGATCCTGCGCCTGCGTCAAGGAGATGGCGAGGCCGTCAAAGAAGCACTGGACATCATCGCCAACAACAAAGCCAAACCGGCTGACCGCATGCTTTACATTCAGACTTTCGGAGAAATCTCCGTTGTAACCGCCGTTCCCGTGCTGCTCAAGCTGGCAACCGATCAGAAACAAAAAGCCGCCCTGCGTAAAGCCTCGCTGGCTTCCCTCAGCTCTTACGCTGACAAAAATATCGGCCAGCAAGTCACCGCTCTGATCCCCAATCTGCCCGATGATATCCGCACCGCTGCCCTACTGCTATTAATCAGTCGCAATGAGTGGAGTCTCGATCTGCTGAAAAATATCGAAAGCGGAAAAATCGAAGCCAAGCTGCTATCAAGCGACCTCATCCAACGACTGCGCTCTTCCCAGGACAAAAACATCGCCGCCGTTGCCGCGAAACTTTATCCAGAAAAAGCCAAGGCCAGCTCCGCCGATTTCAAAAACAAAATCGCCCGGATCAATAAAATCCTCTCCACCGGGGTAGGTAAAACCTACGACGGTGAAAAACTCTTCATGGGATCCTGCTCCGCCTGCCACAAACTGTTTTTTAAAGGCGGCCACATCGGCCCCGAACTGACCAACTACCAACGCGATGACCTCGGCACCATGCTGATCAGCATCGTCGATCCCAATGCCGAGATCCGCGAAGGTTTTGAATACGTCACCCTGACCACCAAGGACGGCCGTACCCTCAGCGGCTTCCTCGCCGACCGCGATACCCAGGTCACCGTGCTGCGCGGCATGGACGGTCAAGACATCACCGTGCGCCAGGAGCAAATCAAAAACATCGCCCCGATGGGCCGCAGCCTGATGCCCGAAGGCATCCTCAACACCCTCACCGAGCAACAAATCCGCGACCTCTTCGCCTACCTGAAAGTCACCCAGCCGATCAGCAAATAAAGATTTACTCAGGAATCGCATTCAACGTATAAAACGCCTCGGGATGCAACAGCCCAGCACTTCCGCCTTTCGCCTTCACCCCGTCTGCATGCAACTCATGCACATACCCTTCACGCAAGCCCGCGCACTGCAACATCACGCTCATCCCGTCCGAACTCACCTTGGCAGTGACGATTTTCACTTGCTTCGTCTCCAACTCATCACCCCCATAAGCCTGCTGATAGGGATAAGTGTAACTGATCATCGCATAAGATTTCACATCCGCCGCCGACTTTGCCTCCACCGGCTTGGTAAAAGTTAAGCGGAACCCCTGCGGCCGCGCTTCCATTTTCTTGATCTCAAAAGGCATCTTACCCGTCCACGTCAAACGCTCTAATCCATAACTGCGAGTGCCGAGTGAATTCCAACCGCGGTTCGACTCACCGATCACCATTGAGCCATCCGGCAAGTATTCCATCTGCAACACCGCGCTCTGCATGCCTTGACGAAAACGAAAACACGCGCCCTGGTATTCCCCCTTCACTTTTTCCAAAAACACCCGACTGATAAACGACATCGTGAACTCACCGACGAACAACTGGTCTGCAAAAGGCCCGAACTTGCCCCCCGTGCGGTCACAACGAATACCCGTCGTGCTATTGCCCATCTTATTATAGGGAAACCACACCGCCGGTGGCACATAAGCCTTCACCTGCTTGATTGCCTGCGCCGTAGTGATTCCCTTTGGAGGTTTCACCGCCACCCCCTTCAAGGGTGATTCCGGCAGATCTGCATCCCGCAGTGAATCCTGATGCCCATGGAAAACTCCTTTGCGAACATGAATCAAAGGCCCCGCCGCCCACCAGTTGCCTTGTTGATCGGTGGCAAAAATATCGCCCACCGCATTCGTAGCCAGTCCAATAGGCGAGCGAAATCCCGCGCTCATTGGTTCCAATTCACCGCCAGATTTTTGCCTCATAGACCAACCACGCCAGCGAAAATTCTCCGCCCCTGAAAAACCCTTGATCTTTTGCCCGCCGCCCATGTTGATATTCAGCGTCACCCACAAATTGCCCTGCGCATCGAACACGGGTCCATAGGCGTATTCATGGTAATTGCCCGACACCGCCCAGCCTTTCGCCGCAGTCAAATAGGCATCCGCCACCCCGTCCGCATCGTGATCTTCCAATCGCGTGACTTCACTTCTTTGAGTCGTATAAAGCGCACCGTCATGCCAGGTCAAACCCAAGGGCTCGTGCAGCCCCGACGCAAAGCGTTTCCATTGATATTTCTTAACATCTTTGGAAGTCTCTGTAGGATTTTGTAAAATCCACACCTCTCCTTTGCGAATCGCCACCGCCAGTTTCCCATCCGGCAATACCGCCAAACCACTCGCTTCCAATTTTAAACCTGTCGGCAGCGGATAAGGTGTCAGTTGGTAAAACTCGTCTTCACCAGCCTGAAGCGTCGTCCACCCCATCAACAAAACCATCAAAGCCGTGCATTGTTTCACCATGTTATCTCCTCCTCTATCACTGCTTTGCCGTTTTCAAATTTCACCGCTTGTTTTTTTGTTCCCTGTTTCAATCCTCGAAAATAGATCCCTTTCCCACTATCCGCTCCTTTCAGGACCAAAGTTCGCTTGAAGCCCTTATTATCCTTCAGCGGCTCAAGGCTATCCTCAATGCTGATACCTTGCCATTGATACAAAAATGTTGGCACTCCCTGCTTGTCCAAATGGAAACCTTGCATTTTAAACCCAGCTTGAGAGCCTAATCTCTTAACCGGGATACCATTAGTCTGTAGCCCCAGCGGCATCGCCGCCGCGAAACTTTCCACCTTCTCCCCCAGTGGAACCGCTGGCGTGCAATAACGGTCATCCCAAGTTCCCAAGGCATCGATAAACTTCCCTCGCCAGGCAATTTTCCATCTCACCTCTTCCGCATCAAAGGCCACATTGATCCCCCCCGGAAATCCCACCGCAATCGCCTGGGTTCCCACACCTTCCAGAAAAGTGCGAAACACAATCGGTCGCCCGTCTTTATCCGGTTTCACCTCGTAGTCATCCCCCTTCAATAAACCATCCGGCAAACGCCGCTGATCGATCTCTTTCAAATAAGTCCACAACTGCTCGATCTCCTGATTCGCCTTCTTGCGCTGCAAAAACATCGGCGGCATCAAAGTGCCTGGGTTGGTTCCCTGTGGATCCAATAACAGTTCCTTGAAATACTCCGGCCGCAAGCGCTCAACGGTATGGCTCAAATCGATCACCGGCGCACCCAGTGATTTCACCCCCTTCAAACCGTGACAATTCACACAGCCCAAACCCTTTTTATTGATCCCCATCAAGTCGCGGCCATAATGACCACGTTGGTAACTCGGCAGTCCACTCACATCGATCTCAACTGGCTCCTCTTTCACATCCGCTTTTTCAAAAGCCACGATCAAATGCCCCACATCCGCTTTTCTGAACTGAGGCATGCGTGTTGACACATAAGGCCTCACTTCGCCGCCATGACCCCAAAGCATTTTTTCCAGCCAGTTCCGAGTCAACTTCCTGCCCACCAAATCCAGCGGCGGAGGCAAATTTCCCCAGCGTCCCAAGGACATCGCACCAATATCCCGCACCCCAAAAAAAGGTTCCCTCGATGTCTCCGGCCCGCCCTTGCCATCGCGGGTATGACAAGCGTAACAATCATAGCGCATCATAGTATGATCAATCTGCTGCACCAGCGATTCATCACCCTGCTTGAACAAATTTTTCAAAGCCAGTTGAATCGCCTTAATCTGCACCTGATCCAAATAGTACCACGGCACGGCACCCACCGAAGGCACATCCGCCAAACAACCCACCTTTTTCACAAATTCCAAATCTGCCAATTTTTTCGCCACTTTCACCGCCAACTTCTCAGCCCCTGGTGCCGCATGACAGGCCACGCATTTTTTCTCCAAAAACACCTTACGTCCCTGCTCAGCCAACTTGGCATCTAATTTAAAGTCATTAGCGCCATCAATCTCCGACAGTAACTCCTTCGGAATTTTTATCTGCGGCCCCGACTTCAGATAAGCTGCCAGATTCGCCGCCTCCTGCTCACTCAATTTCATTCCCGGCATGCGACCCGAAGGCCGCAAATGTTGCGGCTGCAACAAAAACCGCCCCAGCGCATCGATACTATAACGATCCACCATACTGAGTGGTACCGAAGGCAAACCCAACAACTCCAGCTCTGTCCCTTCCAACAACCCCTGCGGGCGGTAATCCGTCTCCGGCGCGTGACAGGCCACACATCCGATCTCGTGATACAAAACCTGCCCCGCTTCCTCGTCACCTTTGGGCATCGGCTCGACCACCTCCTTCTGTGACGCCAGATAATGCTTCAGTGCCTTGATCTCTCCCAGATCCCGATCCGGCCCGGCAAACAAGCTCGGCATAATCGTGCCGCGTTTCACAAACCGTGGATTACGAATCATCAGCTCAATATCCAAAGCATCCAAACGCGAGGCCACTCCCTCCAGATTGGTCGCTTGCCTGCCCTGCAAACGAGATTTCAGTTTTTCCGGCGGCGTATGACAACGCACACAGTTCAACTCATTCAGCAACAACATGCCTCCCTCCGCCAGGTAATCCTCATCATCATCCACCGAATAAAAACGCTCAAAACCCACCACCAGCGGATAATCCACCGGCTCCGCCTGCGCCGGATGCGCCGACACCCCGGCCGCACCACCTAACATCAAAACAAATACTGCAATCCTTATGTTTATTTTACTCATCACTCATTCATCCACAATCAGCTAAGGGATATACTTCCACCAAGCGCACTAGGAAACACTAAATCATTCACATATTTCTCTCTTCCCCTTCGTGCAACTTCGTGTCCTTAGTGGATCCCTCTTTTCATTTCTCTCTCCGCGCTTCTTCCAGCAACTTCATCCACGGCCCCATATAATGGCCATGATCATGAAAGGTCCGGCCACTCACCAAATTGCCATCCACCACACAGGCTTCGTTGACAAAAATTCCACCACAAACCTCCAAGTCAAACTGGCACTTCGACACCGTCGCCATTCTGCGCCCTTTCACACAACCCGCACGCGCCGGAATTTCCACCCCATGACACACCGAAGCGATCGGTTTATTTTTCTCAAAAAAGTGACGCGTCACTTCCAGCAAGTCCTCATCCTCACGAATATATTCCGGCGCCCGCCCGCCACTAAAAAAGATACCCACATAATCTTCCGCCACAATCTCAGCAAAACTCACATCCGCCTCAATCTGATACCCCTCCCACTCTTTGGTGATCGTCCAGCCCGGCCGGTTCTCATGCATCACCATCTGATACAAACGTTTCTCCGGCGCCGCCACCACCGGCTCAAAACCACTCTCAATCAAACGGTAATAGGGATACAAAGTATCCACTGTCTCCGTCGCGTCTCCAATAATAATCAATACTTTTTCACTCATAATTCTGTTGTTCCCGTGGACAGATTTCCATATCTGTCTTCTTAATAATCAGTGTTTATCAGTGCCCCTCAGTGGTTAAAAAAATATTATAACCACCGATTCACACTGATCTTTTTTCTAGTTACCCTTATCACTCATAATCCCTAAATATCCCCACCTTCCTTTGCTCTCTTAGCACCGTTGTAAGATACTTTCTTCATGCTTGCTTAAACGCTGATTCACACCAGTTTCTCCAAATGAACCCGAGCCCGGTTAATCTCATCCGCCACCTCTTGCGCGGTCGGTAAAATCGGAATCCCTCTTGGTGTCGGATGCATGAAAATTTCCGTATAACCGTTAAAATTAGTCTTCTTCAAAGCCGCCACGATTGGTCCAAAATCGAGCTTGCCACGACCGGGCATCTGCATCAACTCCTCCTCCTTTGGCATTTTTTTCATACAACTCATGCCATACTGCCAGGCATAGAACATCGCCATGCGATCACCAAGATCTTCGATCAACTTGGCCAAAGCATTCGAATCCATTCCCAAACTTTCCAAATGATAAGGCGCCAGCGCGATACCCGCGTGTTTTGAATCCGTGAACTCCACAAACCACTTCAGCGAGTCCGCCGAATCCATGATGTTGTTGCCGTGATTCTCCATCCCAATCACCACTCCGTTTTTCTCCGCAGCTTCAATTTGTGGTTTCATTTTCTCTGCAAATACCTTCACCGCCGCTTTCAGCTCGCCACCCTGCAACTTCTTCGGCCCGCTGCCACCACAGACAAGCAGATCCCCACCCAGTTTTGACACCACCTTCATCTCGTCCTGCAAACCAAAAGGCCCCAGATCGTAACGAGTCGAGCAACCGAGCTTCGCTCCATTCTGTTTCAGCATCGCCGCGAATTTATCGTGACCCATTTCCTCCACCTGCTCACGCTGATTACCATGCCTGCGCGGCCAGATGTCGATGTACTCCGTTTTCATTTCCGCCATCAGCGGCAGAATTTCCGCCAGTGGCAGCTCACCGAACATCGATGAACCCACAATGTATTTGAACTTGAAACCATCGACCGCCTTAGCTGTATTCATCGCCGTCATCCAGGCAGGAGTCGCCACTCCCGCCACCGTCTTGATAAAATGTCGTCTTTTCATAAATTCTGTTGTTAGCTTGCAGGTGTCCACCAGTCATCCAGCAAACGCTGCAGATGTTTTGCTTTTGTTGCATTTTTTTCAATCAAATTTTGTGTTTCCCGCGCGTCCCGATTCAGATCAAAAAGCGCTGATCCAGAAAGGTAATTTCCCCATGCCTTGCCGCCTTTAACGTGAGGCACAATCAATTTGAAAGCCCCCTGCCTCACCCAGCGGTAGGCGATATCACGCTCCGGATGCCGAAGTGACGTCGCGTCGCCAGGAAATATTTCACCAAAGACTGCCCGTTCCGGATCCAGTTTTTCCAGACCTTTGGCTGAAGGCAGTAAATCAATGCCCGGCAAGTCTTTAGCCCGATCAGCCAAGCCCGTTGCCCTCAACAAAGTCGCCAACGATGGACTGCACACACTGGTTGGCACATAGCCATTCACATAGCGCGCCGACTTCGACGCCAGCCTATCGATATTCGGAGTCTGCACTTGCGCGTTGCCCATGAAGCCAAAATCCCGATAGGTCTGGTCATCAGCGATAATCATCACGATGTTGGGTTTTTCGGTGGCAGCCTCAAGCAAGCAAATACTGCAAAATAACGCCAATAAAACGCACGGCAAAATCTGCTTCATTAGAATTATAGCCCCAAGGGGGCGACGCCATGTCAGCCCAGGGCAGAGCCCTGGGTTGGACAATGGTTTATCATTCAGCCCCATAGGGGCGGCACTATTCTCAAACGATGCTAGGGCCACCCCTTTGGGGCTAATTAATTTCTTACCCACAGCCCTAGGGCAGAGCCCTGGGCTGGCATAGAGTTGGCCATTCAGGCCTATAGCGATCAAGGCCATCATCGCTCCACCCTCCTTAACCAGATCTGATTCAAGCGCATCAACTCGTCCCCATCAATTTCCGAAACCTCTGCTTTTAACTTCACATTCCCTTCAACCAGCTTCAATGTCCCTATCACTTTGCGCTCAAAAACCTCCCCATTACCTGTTGGCACTACTTTGAAATAAAGTCTCGACTGCCCTGCAGTAAATCTCAGTGTCCCTCCCATCTTTACCGGAGAACAACCGTAGGCAATCGTCACTTCGTAGAGCCCCGATTTCAGCACGTCCAGATCCCACTCCGCATATTCCCCCGGCACTTTCCACCCGTCGATGGTATCCCAATCATAACCATCAAAAGTATACTGCACATTTTCCCCTTCCCACTTCGCCCAACTAGGCTGAATCTCGACCGGGTTCTCCTCCACATTGCCAACCGGAATCGGCGCCGGATGATAATCCACCCCGTCCGTCACATCATTAAACCAGCGCACGAACTCCTTACGCAGACGCTCAACCTGTTGCGGTTCTTTACTAAGCAAATTTTTCGTCTCGCCCGGATCTTTCTCCAGATCAAACAGCTTCCACTTCGAAGCACTCGGCTCTGCCTTGGCTCCAAAAATCCCCACCAATTTCCAGCGCTGATCACTCACGCTCCAACGCCGATCCGGATTCGGAAAATAACGGTCCCAGGTGTGATACACATACTCATGATGGCTCTTTCCCTTGCCACTCTCCAGTAGCGGAACCAGACTTTTTCCATCGATCTTCCGATCCTGCGGAAGCGGCACGCCGGCCAGTTCACAAAAAGTCGGCAGCATATCCACGTGGGATGCCTGGGCCTCAACCATTCCACCTGCAGGGAAATGTCCCGGCCAACGAACAAACAATGGCGACCGCACCCCTCCCTCATAAGTTTGTGACTTATACCCCTTCAAGCCCGCCTTGTAATGCCGGCTCACTCCGCCGTTGTCACTCATGAACAGAACTACGGTGTCTTTTCGCAAACCCAGCTGATCTATTTTTTCAAACAAGCGTCCCAGATTGATGTCGATACGCTCAACCAAGCCGTAAATTCTCGCATCACGCAACTCCAGACCTTTTCCTAAATATTTCTCAATCAACTTATCTCCCTCAGGCTGATCAAAATGCGACGTGTCCAAAAGAAAAGGCGAATGCGGCGCGTTGTAAGCCAGATAGCAAAAAAACTTTTCCTTCTTTTCATGACTCGCCTCAATGAAATCCATCGCCGCATCGGTGAACAAATCCGTTACATACCCACGTGCCTCGACGGGTTTGCCATTGTGATAAATCTGATCCGGAAACTGGTACCTCTCAAGGTGCCCGTGATAGTGACCAAGAAATTCATCGAAGCCGCGCTGGTTCGGCTGGAAGCCATGATACTTACCCAAATGCCATTTACCAAAAATACCCGTCCTGTAACCTGCTGTTTTTAACAACTGCGCCACCGTGATTTCTTTCTTGCCCAAAGTATCCCCACCGAATCGGGTATTATACAGCCCCGTGCGCAGATAATACCGCCCCGTCATCAAGCCCGCTCGTGTCGGCGCACACACCGGCGCGCAATAATAACGTGAAAACTGAACCCCTTCGCGCGCCAGACGATCCATGTTCGGTGTCTCGATATCAGGATTGCCGGAGATACCCGTATCCCAATAACCCTGGTCATCCG
The DNA here is from genome assembly GCA_024277195.1 of Verrucomicrobiota bacterium. GTDB lineage: Bacteria > Verrucomicrobiota > Verrucomicrobiia > Verrucomicrobiales > DEV007 > JAADHD01. Next base: position 28,501 of record JAJRVS010000009.1, read on the forward strand.
TCACAATCAAAACAATGTTCGGCTGCCCGGTTGCGGCGACAGACAACTGAACTCCATTCGCCAAAATGCCAAGTATCAAAATGGCAACGTGACCTTGGACAAATTGAAATAGTTTACTCATGAAGTGGGGGGCTTTCGACTTGCAGAACCTCACTACAAAGCGATACTCCCACAATAGCAATTTAACCCCTAGTTCGTAGCATTTTGTCCAAAATCGCCCCCCAAGCTCATCTTCGTATTGGAGTCGCCTTGCAATCAGGCCCCAGTTACGCCGTCGAGATCTTCCAAGGCATCGTCGATTTTTCCCGCAAAGTAGGTAACTGGCAGCTCGAAGTGGACAGTGATTTTCATTTCGGCCCCCGACCCGTCGGCCTTGATGCCTCTTGGAAAGGCGACGGCATCATTACCCTCAGCGGTGAGAACCGCATCCTCGACGCCGAATGGTTGAAAAAATCCGCCATTCCAGTCGTCAACGCCACCGGATGGTTCGACGAATACCCCGGAGCGCCGATCATCTTCTGGGACGACACCCAGATCGCCCAACTGGCCGCCGAGCATCTGGTCAGTCTCGGGCTCGACCGTTTTGCCTATTTCGGTCCGCAACGCTTCGAACCCGCCCATCGACGCGCACGAACCTTCCGCCAACTGCTCGAACAAGCCGGCAAATCCTGTCAACTCTTTGAGTGGACCGAACAACACATGCCCGATGTGGTGGTACGCAACCGAAAGGATTGGCGCAGCGCGATCAACTTCATCCAACAATCACTGCAGCAAGTCGAACTGCCCGCCGGCATCCTTGCCAATACCGACGTCACCGGATCACTGGTCACCCAGGCTGCCGAAGAAATGGGTCTACGCTGCCCGGATGAAATCGCCATCATGAGCATCTGGAACGATAAAATGGTCTGCGAATCCAGCCACCCGCCACTGACCAGTATCGAGATCGATTACCATCAATTTGGTTATGACGCCGCCACCATCCTGCACCGCATGGTCAGTGAACCCGGCTACCGCCCCCCCGACATCACCCGCAGCGGCGGACGCAAACTGGTGCGACGCGAATCCACCGACTACCTCTCCTTTGACGATCCGCTCATCGCCACCGCCCTGCGCCACATCCGCCAATACGCCCTGCAGCGACCGATGTCTGTCAGCGAGGTGATCGATCTCATCCCCATGTCCCGCAGCAGCTTCACCTCCCGTTTCAAAAACGCCGTCGGCCACAGCGCCAAATCAGAAATCACCCGCGTGCGCCTTGAGCAAGTAAAAAAACTCCTCCAGCAAAGTGACTGGACGATCACCCGCATCGCCGAAGAGTGCGGCTTCGACTCCAGCCAGGATCTATCGCGCTTGTTCCGCAAGCAGCTCGGGCACACACCATCGCAATTCAGAGCATCAGCAATGTCATCGGCTACCTCCAGATGAATGACCAGATTGGTCATGCCGTCTTGTGACTTACCACCTCCTTGAGTTCATCCAAACTCAGCCCCTTGACGACTCCCTCCCTGAGCTCCCTTGAACGACGCTCTATCGTGACTTGCTCTTCCGCGCTTAGCTCCTCCATCTCATCAAGGCTCTCAAGCAGTTTTTTGGTGAGATAAGTTCGATCAGTCCTCGGTAGGTCGAGGGCATCGCTAATGAGCTCTGTAACAGTGGACATGTTCATAGATTAAACGACATTTTTTTGTTTGTCTATATTTTCCGCCAGATGACATCGCGCATGATTTACCGTCAAGTGCGGGATGCTCACATCGGTGTGAATGGTCGTGGTCTCTGAGCGCCAGTGACCTAATCACTCACAGCTCTCTTACATCATAAGTCGTCACCACCGGTCGATGATCCCTCCATCCCGGCACCTTGGCAAAACGCGGGGCCAGATCCACCATGCCTGAACTTTGTTCCATCACCTTCATTGCCTGCGGGTGATGAAAAACATGGTCAATCCGAGTATGAGCATAATAAGTTTCCCCTATCGAAATCGTGCCGTCGGATAAAACGCTCATCACTTCACGATAGAGAACATCTCCCTCCACCGTCAAATCCGGATCAAAGTTATAATTCAAATCTCCCGCCATGATCCGAACCGCCTCATTCCTCTCACTCATCCAGGACACCGCAGCTTTGATATTATCCACCGTAACGTCCATCCCGCGTGCCGGATGTGGCGAGTGAACACCCAGAATGAAAATATCCCGATCATCCTCGCCTTGAAAACAAACTCCGATCATTGATCTACCACCAGCCATCCGTGTCTCTACTTCAGCTCCCGACCATCTTGATAGAACTGCCAGAATCTGATCATGTCCTGTTTCCACCGTCTTGGCACACCAATTGCTTCCCAACTTCCGGGCAATCTCTTCAGCCTGCTGCACCGAATTCAGTTCCTGCAGCACCACCACTTGAGCCTGTAAAGGCTGCAACACCGATGCAATTCTCTCCATATCCAGATCCTTAGCATTTTTGTTTTTGACTGGGGCGAAATAGCCCACATTCCACGTCACCAAACGCAACTCATCCAGAGCCAATTCACTCACCTCAAACCGTTGCGCCGGCCGCCACCAAGCCCATCCACTGACCGCAGAACAAAAAAACAATACTGCCAACAACAGCACTCGCTTCCCCCTCAGTAATTTCCTCATCATATTCATAAGCCCATCTCCCTTCGGCTGCCTTGCTGCTCTTCACCTCCCTCTTCCGGCACCCGGAATATCCAATAAATCCTCACCGTCCAATACACAGAATAAATCATGATGAAAACAAAGGGCGGCCAGAACAAATCCCCACGCAACAGAACAGGGTCCGACAAGTTCGCCTGTAAGACCAGCAAGCCTACCACAAACATAAAAGTGAATATCAGCACACCAAATTTATAAAGTTCTGTGGACAGCATCGCCATCGCTTTGCCCCTATTCTCAGTCTTCAGCCAATACTCTTTATTGGGCAAATTGATCCACTTGTCCGGCGTGACCCGTATCAGCCACGGCGAAAAAAATAACGACGCAAATAACAACACGTCGACCCCCGTCATAATCAAGGCATTGGACTTTGCCTAAGTCCAACCGTTCGGTTCCCCTCCCGCCCCAAAATGAATCGCCATCGTCTCCGGCCCCACCAACATTACCACCACAGTGAGAACCAAGTTAACCATAAAGCTGATTATAAAGATGTTACGCATGCCCTCTCCTTTCCTTTGATTGAGTAATTTTATCCACAATCGGGAAAATAAAATCATAAGCCGTCACCGTGCCTCCGAACTTTGGGTGGTGCAGTTGAGGGATCAACCACTGCAACCAGGTCAAATTCAATCTAAGGATAATTTTGTGAATCAATACCCCGCCGCCAATAATGAAAAACATACCGAAGCCCCTCAGAGCATCGAGAGACAAGAGCTGTTTGGGGGGATCTTTTTTTCTGTCATTCATTTTTCACTGCTACCAGTTTTATACCGGTCATTCACTTGCCCGCAGGTCATAACAAATCACCCTGCGTCCCGAACCATTCATCTGATCCTTCTCATGTTGGACGACATACATCAGCCCCTGACTCACCACTGGCAAAGACCAGGTCGAACGAGCCATGAACAACTGGCTCACCTCTTTCAACTCCACCCCTTTGCTCGATAAATCCAAAATACCAAACGAACCCAGCTCTCCTAACGAATAAAACCGCCCATCTGCTTTCAAGATGCTGCCACGTAGCATCTTCATCTTGGATTTGCGCCCACCCATATCAACCTGCCACAGCAAATCCTCCTGCCACATCTCCTTGCCTGAAGCGATTTCATAACAAGCCAACCAGGCATCGGGCTCATTCCTACCACGATAAGCAAAAAAGTAGCCATCCTGCTGAACTGGCGTCGTCCAGTGCATACCAAATTCTGGTGACTTCCACACTTCTTTCCACTTCAGCTTTTCATCCAACTGTATCATCACTCCGCCGCTGACATAACACTCGGAAATATACACTTGGTTATTTTTTACCACCACAGGCGTTGTAGCGTTCACCGAAGTATACATATCCGCCCGCCACGGAAAAGCGTCGAACAACTTGCCACTATCTGGATCTATGCACAGCAAGCCACCCGTTGGCGGCTTAGTATCTCCGCCCATCAAGACCAATAGTCTCGGCTTGCCTCGCAGAGTTTTCACCAGCGGTGACGAATAACTCGCGTGCCATTCATGCTGGGTACCCCATACCAGCTTCCCTGTATGTTGATCAAAAGCCGCCACCGCCAGATCGTTGGCAGCCCCCATGCTCACGATCACCTTACCATCGTAAACTAAAGGACAAGATCCGTGACCAAAAAAGTAGTCGGCAATATCAAACTCCGCATCCAAATCCCGTTGCCAAAGTTTTGTTCCAGTTTTTAAATCCAAACAAGTCAGGACCGAGCGCACACCCATCGTATAAACTTTGCCCTCGCTGATCACCGCACTGCTTCGCGGACCATTGCTGTATCCATAACGATCCCGATACTCCACCGGATAAGAAAAACTCCAATACCGCTTACCCGTTTCTGGATCCAGACATTCGATCACCTCCTCATCTTCGATGCGATGAAAATACACCAAGCGTCCCTCAGCGATCACCGGCGAAGTGTAACCCGTGCCCTTCTCCATTTCCCACACCACCTTCGGCCCACTCTTCGGCCATTTTGCCAATAACTTCGTCTCCCCCGTGGTTGCATCATCATTCGGCCCCAAAAAACGCGTCCAATCCTGAGTCACCGCTCCTTTAGGCAATGCTTTCGGTGCCGCCTGATACTTCAAACGATCAAAAACCTTAGCCTCTGGCACCGGCATATCCACAGGCACTTCAAAGACCTGCGGAACTTTGGGATCTTTGAAAGCCTGGCCTTGCACCTCGAACGGCGATAGGACAACCATTAACAAGCCAAAAAAAAGAGGGGGTTTCACATTTTTCATCATCGGCGGCAGCTTAAGGGGCGCGACAATTAATAGATACCCCAAAATGCGCAGAATTTTTGATTTCCATCAAGGCGAAATTCTCGATAATAGCAAGCTATTTGAGAGAATTTGAACGCGGATGGAGATCAAAAAGGCAAGCCGTTTGGGATATTTTATTTTTGTCGCGGCCCTTACACCGTATTTCAGCAGGACAAAAATGCGAATTTCCTCGGTTCCCATAGCAATGCTTCCTTGATAAATCCCAAATTCCACGTATCCCTTCCCCATGGCGGAAATTGAGCTAGAAGGACTTGCACTCGCCCAGGCGATTGCAAAAGGTGCAGACGAAATGCAGGCCGAGGATATTACCATCCTCGATTTGCGGGGTATTTCAACGATTGCAGACTATTTTGTCATCTGCAGCGCTACCTCCCACCCACATTTGAAAGCCATCCGCCGGGAGATCACCGAATCCCTGGTCAACGAGCACAATTTGAAGCGCCACGCCGCCGAAGGCAACCCCGAGAGCCACTGGATTGTGCTCGATTACCGGGATGTCATTGTACATATTTTTCACAATGACAAACGCGACCTCTATTCGCTGGAAGATCTGTGGTCCGATGCTGTCATCGTCCCGCCTGATATCTCTTCTGCTGAAGCAGAATAACTCAATCGAGCGATTATTGCTTCTCAAGAAAATCCGGCTAGTCTGATCAATTTTCTCGCAACCGACTTCGTTTGAACTACGACGGTCAAAATAAGCTCGAAGTTGAGCTAGCATAATTTTAAATTTGCCTTCGGGAATTATCCTCCGGCTAATCTCCGCTACCTTTCGGCTCAGATTTTAAATCTCATTTTTTTCTACCTTCACGATGAAAATCGAAGTCATCAATACCGGAACCGAGTTACTTCTCGGCCAAGTGGTCAACACCCACCTCGCTTTTATCGGCGATAGCCTGTTCAAGCTCGGGCTGCGTGTGCAACGTCAGATCAGCATCCCCGATGGTGAGGAAATCCGCCACGCCCTCGCCGATTCCATACAGAGCGCCGACGTCATCATCGTCACCGGTGGACTTGGCCCCACCACCGACGACATCACCTGTGACATCACCGCCGAACTGCTCGGCCGTGAACTGAAAACCGATCCTGTGGTTCTCAAGCATATCGAAGAGATTTTTTCCTCCCGTGGTCTCGAGCTCACCCCCCCCAATCTCAGCCAGGCCCTGATCCCTGAAGGCGGCGAAGCCCTACACAATGCCAAAGGCACCGCTCCCGGCATCTACTTGCCCGCGATTGAAAAACAATCACCCCACATTTTTCTGCTACCCGGCCCACCTCGCGAACTTGTCCCTTTATTCAATGACGAAGTCGCCCCTCGTTTAGCCAACTTGCGCAGCGACGAAGCCAGCTCCCAAAAATTCCACAACTTTAAAATCATCGGCGTCGGTGAATCCAATCTCGCCCATGCCCTCGATGACGAGTTTGCCGCCCTGCCCGATCTCGAAATCGGTTACTGTTGTCGTCTCGGCGAAGTCGATGTGCGCCTGATCGGTCAGGAAAAAGTGGTCGAACAAGGCGCTGCCATCGTTCGTAATCAATTCACTCGCGAGATTGTCACCGAATCAGAAAAACCACTGGAACAAGTAGTGGTCGATTTATTGATCAAAAAAAACCACAATGTTTCATCTGCGGAGTCCTGCACCGGAGGCCTGATCGCATCCACCCTCACCGACGTTCCGGGTTCGTCCGCCATCTTCCAGCGCGCTTACATCACTTACGCCAACCAGGCCAAATCTGAAATGCTCGGCATCCCCGCTGAACTCATCGAACAACACGGTGCGGTCAGTGATGAAACCGTTCGCGCCATGGCAGAAGGCTGCCTGCAGAAAAGCGGTGCCGATCACGCCATCGCAGTTTCCGGCATCGCCGGCCCCGGCGGTGGCAGCAAAGACAAACCCGTCGGCACCGTCCACATCGCGCTTGCCGCTAAAAACGGGCTAACCTTTTCCAAGCGATTTTATTTTCCTCTCGACCGTTCTTCCTTTAAGATACGCACCACCCGGGCCGCCCTCGATCTCCTTCGCCAGCGGCTCCAGGGATTCGAACTCCGCTAGCCTCACCATTCCTTTGCTTGCAGCTCCTCCATCGACCAGCTTATCTTTGCGTCTGAGATCACTCAGACGCTTCACCACCTTTTGCCTGATTGTTACATCTCTCACCTTCCTAGGCGCTCCTATTTGCAAAGGACAGAAAGAGAGCGCCCGCAAAAAAGCGATCGGCAAACCCGCGCCGCAATCCATGCGCATCAAGGTCATCAAAGGCCAAACGGTCCGGATCGCCCTGTCCAGCAACACTTCCAGCAAAGCCGCTGCCGTTGAATACGTGGTTCGAGATTTCCCTGCACTTGGTGTGCTCGATACGCCCATCCCCGCACCTGAAGACCGAACCAAAGCCACCGTCATTTATCAAGCGGCCAGCACAAGTAAAGGCAGCATCGACCGCTTCACCGTCTCGTCCCGCTACCCTGGTGGTTACTACTCTGCCCCGGTTCAAATCATCATCGAACTTTCCGAGCCCAAAGCCGAATTGGAAGTCCCTCTTTCGATTGATTTTGGCACCATTATCTTGGGCGATGAAAAAACTCGCGAAATTCTACTGAAAAATTCTGGCAACATCGCCTTTAAGAAAGTGATCGAATTACCAGCTCCTTTCGAGTTAGTAGAGCCCGCTGAGGGCAAGGTTTACATCGTGCCCGGTGACAGCCTGATCCTGAAAATCAAATGCCGTCCGGAAAAAATAGGCTCCTTCAACCTGAGTTATGGCTTTCAGAATAAACCCACCACCACCTTCATCGGCAACGCTCTCGCCCCCTTCGCCCTGTCAAAAAAAGAGCTGAAATTATCCTGGAATGATAGCCAGCAAAACCGCAACGCCGAACTCATAATCCGTAATCAAGCGAAGGTAGGCATCTCTATCAAGGTGCGCCCCCCCCTGAGAACCCAGTATATTAGAGAAGATCAGGACAGCTCTCCCCTGACCAACAGCCCATTGATCGTGCCAGCAGGAGAGTCCAAAACCATCCACATCGCCCTGCCCAAGGAAGACGTGGATAGCTTCGCAGGAAACCTGAAAATCAGCAGCTCGCATTACAGTCAAAACGTTCCCATCAAGGCAGCAGCCACCCCGGCCCAAATCAAACTCGAACTACCCAACCCCGCTCTGGACCGCATTGATTTTGGAGTCAGCCAACCTGAAGAAACCGTCAGCCGTACTTTTATGATCAAAAATCTGGGCGGCACCAGCAGCCATATTGATCTGGCAGTATTGCCCCCTTTTCAAATTGCTAAAAATCCCGGATCCGCTCAGGCAGAAACTTTTACGGTCGATCCACAATCCAGCGCCATTTTCACCATCCAATTCAAAGCCCCCTCCCAATCATCGGGTCGTTACTCCGACATCCTGAAAATCAGTACGGATGTCAACGCCTACAGCATTCGCCTTGCCGCCTTGGTAAGCGATCCAGAATTAATGAATGGAAAAACCGTCCTCAACCCTCAACTGAAAAAATCCTCTGACCCATCTTCACCTGACACCCCTTTAGCCAAACGTCCTCTGCCAGCTCCCAATGCTTTGCCTCCACTGCCGGATTCTGAAACAGGGGAAGATCATCGCAGCCCCTCCGGGTTTTACACCAAGGATTACGTTAGCCGCGAATATTCAAACAACATCCCCTCACCTTCAGGCTTGGCATTGCGCAAGGTCGGACGCCATGAATTAACCTTTGCTTGGAAACTCCCCTCCCCCGACCTCGTTGTTTTCGAAATGGACATGAGGCAAATGCACATCAATCAAAGCAATTTCGCAATCGAAAGTGTTTGGATGCCCTTTCACGACGTCGACTTTACCCGCACCGAGGATATGATGTATGCCTCCATCAAAGGACTGGATCCATCAAGCCTCTACGAATTCCGCGTGCTCACGGTCGGCACTGCAGGTAAGTATTCCCAACCTTCACAAGCCTTCGGAGCCCACACCCAAGCGCCGCCCGACTACGGCTGGATCAAATGGATCGTATGGATATTCGCTCTGACCTTGCTTGCCTTTTTAATACGACTAAGTCGGAAAAGTCACCACCTCACCCTCCCCATGCCCACCTACTGGCCCCGCACCATCCCCTGGCCTTTTGATTAAGCGTGCCTCATGCTCCCAACATTGGAAGATGCCTAATCTTGGGATACGAAAAAGCCGAAGCCATACAATGCTTCAAAGCCTCAACTGGCACCTCCTCATTATTCGTGTTCATTAGGGTTCATTGGTGGTTCCCTCCGCCTCCCACTCAACACGCTTCGTCAACATCGTCTCGTCATCAAAATCAAAACGAGCATCAAATTTTTCTCCCCCCAACATCCTCGGCAGCCAATACTGGTCATCCTGCCACATCTTTTCATAAGGGATCTCATCTACCCTGAACCACTCAGGAATGGCTTCATCCGTCTCTGTAGGAACACCCGTAAACCTCGCAGCCGTGAACACCACGCAGTGAATCGCTAGCCCATCCACAAACTGGAAACGCAATACTCCCATCTCTTCGAGATCCAATGCGGTGATCTTGAGTTCCTCCTCCACCTCACGCACCGCTGCCTGTAAAGGTGTCTCTCCCGCTTCCAACTTGCCGCCCGGCCCATTGATCTTGCCCGCTCCCAAACCACGTTTTTTGTGAATCAGCAACACCTCGTCCCCACGCCGCACAAACACCAGAGTCGCCCGCATATTAGGCTGCCAATTCTCCCAATCCGTCTCCATCATTCAAAAACCTAAAGCCTACCGCCTAAAAAGCTACAGCCTACTTTCGCTACTGATAAGCTTCCATTCCCTCGCAGGAACACACCAGGTTTCGGTCTCCAAACACATTGTCAATCCGGCTCACCGGTGGCCAGAATTTCGCTTTGCGGGTCCACTCGGTCGGATACGCCGCGGCCTCTCTCGAATAGGGACGATCCCAACTGTCCGCCAATAAAGTCTCTGCCGGATGAGGCGCGTTTTTCAATACATTGTTCTCACTATCCGCCTCGCCGCTGATCACCTGTTCGATCTCCGCATGAATCGAAATCATTGCGTCACAAAAACGATCCAACTCCACCAGCGATTCACTCTCCGTCGGTTCGATCATCAAGGTGCCAGGCACCGGCCAGGACATCGTCGGCGCGTGATACCCGTAGTCCATCAACCGTTTGGCGACATCCTCCACATCAATACCCGAAGTCTCTTTTAGCGGGCGCAGGTCCACGATGCATTCATGCGCGACCAGTCCATTGCGCCCACGATACAAAACCGGATAAAAATCATTCAAACGGTGTGCGATGTAGTTAGCATTTAAAATAGCAATCTTGGTAGCACGGGTGAGAGCCGGCGCCCCCATCATCGCCAGATACATCCACGAAATAGTCAAAATACTCGCACTGCCGTAAGGGGCCGCACACACCGCTCCCTCCACCTCTTCATCCGCCCATTCACGGTGCCCCGGCAAGTAGGGAACCAAATGCTCAGCCACCCCAATCGGCCCCACACCGGGACCACCTCCACCATGGGGAATGCTAAAAGTTTTGTGCAGATTCAAGTGACAAACATCACCGCCGATGTCTCCTGGGCGACACAAACCCACCTGCGCATTCATATTGGCTCCATCCAAATAAACCTGCCCTCCATTTTCATGAATGCAGTCACAGATCTCCTTCACCGACTCCTCGAACACACCGTGGGTCGAAGGGTAAGTGATCATCAAAGCTCCCAGTTGCCCTGCATGCTCGGCAGCCTTGGCCTTGATATCCGCAACATCAATATTGCCTTCGTCATCACAACGCACTGGCACCACTTTGAAACCCGCCATCACTGCGCTAGCTGGATTGGTGCCATGCGCCGAAGTCGGAATCAGACAAACCGTGCGATCCTGATCACCGCGCTGCTGATGATAACGCCGAATCGCCAGCAAGCCGGCAAACTCCCCTTGCGAACCCGCGTTTGGTTGTAACGAAACCGCTGCAAATCCCGTAATTTCAGCCAACCAGTCCTCCAGTTCACCCGCCATTTTCACATACCCCTTGCTTTGATCCGGTGGAGCAAAAGGATGCAACCCCCCGACCGAGCGCCAACTCAAAGGCAACATCTCAGCGGTAGCGTTCAACTTCATGGTGCACGATCCCAGGGGAATCATACTCACGTTCAAAGCTAGATCCTTGCCCTCCAAACGGCGCAAATAACGCAGCATCTCGGTCTCGGTGTGATAAAGATGAAATACCGAATGGCTCAAATAGTCAGACTGACGCTGCAAAGCTTCCGGAATAGCAGCGCACGACCCGTCACCTCCGCCTTCCTCATCTCGAACTCCAAAAAGCTCCAGCAACAATTGAAAAACTTCATCATCACTGGTCTCATCGAGTGACAGCCCGACATAGTCATCTTCGTAGTCACGCAAATTGATCCCCAGGTTCTGCGCCCGTTCGAACAGCGCCTCTTTGTCAGCCGGGTCCGCGTAAACTTTCAGTGTATCAAAAAAGTGCTGGTGCTCCACCCGAATGCCCGCCGCCGACAAAATATTTGCCAATTTCGCCGCGCGTCGGTGAATCCGCAACGCAATCGCTTTCAAGCCTCGTGGCCCGTGATACACCGCATACATCGCCGCCAATACCGCCAACAACACCTGCGCTGTGCAGATATTACTGGTCGCTTTCTCTCGTCGAATGTGTTGCTCTCGGGTCTGCAAGGACAAGCGCAAAGCCGGACGCCCATCGGCATCCTTCGACACCCCGATCAAACGTCCTGGCAAACGGCGCTTCATCTTATCACTGCAAGCCATGAAAGCCGCATGCGGTCCGCCAAAGCCAAGCGGCACTCCAAAACGCTGGGAGTTCCCCAGCACAATATCCGCGCCCCACTCGCCGGGTGGTTTTAATAAAGTCAAAGCCAACAAATCTGTCGCCACCACCACAAACCCGCCCACCGCGTGAACTTTCTCAGTCACCTCGGCATAATCAAACACCTCGCCATCCGTCGCCGGGTATTGCAGTAACAATCCCAGCAAGGTCGGATCTTTTTCCTCACCCAACAGCGCTCCGATATTCTTTTCATCCACCAGGTCAATGAAAATCCCCAGCGGCTCCGCCCGGGTTCGCAATACGTCAATCGTCTGCGGGTGACAATTTTTTGCCACCAAAAAACGGTTACCTTTCATCCTCGCTCCGGCACACATCGCCATCGCCTCCGCCGCCGCCGTGCCTTCGTCGAGCAATGAAGCGTTGGCCACATCCATCGCCGTCAGATCTGTCACCATTGTCTGAAAAGTGATCAACGCCTCCATCCGCCCCTGCGCGATCTCCGCCTGATAAGGGGTGTAAGCCGTGTACCAACCTGGGTTCTCCAGAATATTGCGCTGAATCACCGGCGGGATAATGCAATCCGAATAACCCGTACCGATCAAGGAGCGGCAAATCCGGTTATTGCCCATGATACCCTCCAAACGCTCAAGCGCCGCGCTCTCCGTCAGCGCATCTGGCAATTCCAGCGACTGATCGAGCCGAATCGACTGCGGCACAATGTCATCGATCAGTTGATCGAGTGACTGATAAGAAATGGCCTCAACCATTTTTTGCTCCTCACCCTCATCCGGCCCAATATGCCTCCGGGCAAATGAATCACAAACCCACGTTTCCGACAAGGAGTCACTACCTGGCATGATCTAAATTAGACTAAAATTAAACTCACGTAACTTACGAGATATGCGCGGTGTAACCCTCCGCATCCATCAAAGCCGTCAACTGCGAAGTATCTTCCGCTTTGATTTTAAACAACCAACCCGCGCCATAAGGATCGGTATTGACCAAAGCCGGATCATCCTGCACCGCGTCGTTCACCTCGATGATCTCTCCGCCCACCGGCGCATAAATATCACTGGCCGCTTTGACCGACTCAACCACCGCCACCGGATCCCCCGCTTCAACCAAATTCCCCACTTCGGGCAATTCCACATAGACCACATCGGTCAACTCAGCCTGGGCGTGATCCGATATCCCTACCTTGGCCATTTCTCCATCCAATTCAGTCCATTCGTGACTCTCCGCGTATTTCAGTTGATCGGGTATATTCATATTCGGGAATTGATTATCGTGCTGTAGTTTCCTAGCTCAGTTTTCCAATCAAATAAAGCACGAATTAAAAATCGAGGCCGAGCTCAATAAAAAGGTTTTTTTACCACTTCCGCCGCATAACGCCGCCCCCGCACATCAATTTCCAATTGGGTGCCCGCTTTAGCACAAGCTATAGGCAAATAAGCCATGCCGATGCCCTGCTTCAAAGACGGTGACAACCCACCACTCGACAGTTCAGCAATCGGCTCGCCTCCCTCCGCTGCACAAACACTATAATGTGGCCGAGGTGGCGGCCCTTTCACCATCATGCGGATCGCACACAGCCTGCGGGACAAACCCTTCTCTTTCTGCTCTTGCAAAACCTCACGCCCGACAAATTCCCCCTTGTCCATTTTGACAAAAAAACCAAGCCCCGCTTCCAAAGGTGTATGCTCCTCATCAAGATCCGAACCATTGAGAGGATAACATTTTTCCAAGCGCAAGGTGTCGCGCGCACCCAGCCCACAAGGTTCGCAACCCGCAACCAGCGCCTTGTCCAACCAATACACCGCCGATGCTGCCGGACAAAACAGCTCAAAACCATCCTCCCCAGTGTATCCCGTGCGGCAAAGAATCAAGTCGTCGCCATTCCCAGCCTTCACCTGGGCAATTTGATTGCGCTGCGGCAATTCTTCACCAAGTCCCGCCGCCATCTCCGTCCACACCTCAACCGCCTTTGGCCCCTGAATCGCCAGACCTGCGTAAGCCTCACTTTCATTTTCCAATTCAATCCCCTCAGTATCGAGCGCCTGACTCTGCAACCATTTAAAATCGACCTCAATCCGTGATGCGTTCACCACCAGAAAAAACTCCAACTCAGCGGATCGATAAATAATCAGATCATCGACCACCCCGCCCTTTTCATTCAGCATCAAAGTATATTGCCCCTGTCCCACGTCCAGAGTCGAGAGGTCATTGGTCAGCACCCCGCTCAACCACTCAACCGCCCCTGCCCCGCGAACCCAGATCTGCCCCATGTGTGAAATATCAAACACCCCCGCCTTCTCTCTCACCGCCAGATGCTCGCTCATAATGCCCGCATACTGAATCGGCATCTCCCATCCAGCAAAAGCCGCCATCTTAGCCCCCAGCTCCACATGCCGCGCCGCCAAAGGCGTTTGTTTTACTTCCTGGTTTTCTGCTTCACTCACCATGCCGCAGACTCCACCCCGCACCAGAGCTTGTCAATATTTCCAGTGTCATACCAAAAATGGGGTCAGGCAACAATTCTTGACTTTTGAAATCAAGCCGCCGCAAGAAAATCCACCTTTCCCCTTGCGATTGTCGGCGGTCTGGTGTTGAAAGATGCTCAAAATCAACGACTACAAACCATGAGCAACGCATCTTACAAAATCGCAGTATTGACCGGAGACGGGATCGCCCCGGAAGTGATGGCTGAAGCCCGCAAGGTGCTCGACATCATCGAAAAGAAATTCGACACCACTTTCAACTACGACGAGCAACTCGTCGGCGGCGCTGCCATCGACGCCACCGGCCAAGCACTGCCTGCAGAAACCCTCGCCGCTTGTGAAAAAGCCGATGCGATCCTTTTCGGCTCCGTTGGCGGTCCCAAATGGGAAAGCCTGCCGCCTGCCGAGCAACCCGAACGCGCCGCGCTGTTGCCCCTGCGCAAACACTTCGGCCTCTTCGCCAACCTACGACCCTCCATCTGTTTTCCCAGTCTCACCCAGGCCTCACCGGTCAAAGAGGACCGCATCGAAGGCGGCTTCGACGTGCTCTGCGTGCGTGAACTCACCGGCGGACTCTACTTTGGCGAACCCAAAGAGATCCGCACCGAGGACGGCGAGCAAGTGGCCATCGATACCATGGTTTACAAAGCCAGCGAGATCGAACGCATCGCCCGCATTGCTTTCAAAGCCGCTCAAGGTCGCGACGGCCGCCTGACCTCGATCGACAAAGCCAACGTATTGCAAAACGGAGTGCTGTGGAGGCAAGTCGTCGAACAAGTCGCCAAAGACTTCCCCGATGTGAAACTCGACCACCTCTACGTCGACAACGCCGCGATGCAGCTCGTCGCCCGCCCAAAAACTTTCGACGTGGTCTTGGCCGAAAATCTCTTCGGTGACATCCTCAGTGACGAAATGGCAATGATCACCGGATCACTCGGCATGCTCTCCAGCGCCAGCCTCGGTGAGTCAAAAGGCGACGGGCTCTACTTCGGCATGTTCGAACCCAGCGGCGGCACCGCCCCAGACATCGCCGGCCAAGGCATTGCCAACCCGGTCGCGCAGATTTTATCCGTAGCTATGATGTTACGCTTTTCCTTCGGCATGAACGAAGCCGCCGACGCCATCGACGCCGCGGTCAAAGCCACTATCGATGCCGGCTACCGCACCGGTGACATCTACTCAGGCGACGAAGGCACCCAGAAAGTCGGCACGGTAGAAATGGGCGACGCGATCTGCTCGCAGCTCAGCTGATCCTCACAAGCCCTCCGATCCACACATCTTCAAATACGATAATCAAATGTCCGACCGGACATTTGATTATCGTATTCATTTTGCCTTCAGCTCAGTGCGGTAGGCATCCTTAAACAATCCGATTTTATCAAACGGAATCGGCTTGAACGATGGCAGCTCCTTCAGCAATCGCGCATCTTTTTTTAATTTAAAATTCTGCGTCGAAAAATCCGAAAAACCTAGATCGATGGGCTTGTCCGCCGTGCCCGAGATCTCACGGAATCCTTTGACCTTTACCGCTGGCGCCCCGCCCTTTGCCGCAGCGTCGGTTTTCACCACTAAATTGTTCTCGATCTTCAATTTATCGATCAGCTTGAGAACCTTGGCATCAAAATTATACACTTTTTGCACACAATCGATAAACACATTATCGCTAAGCGGATTGTGCAGCGGTTCGCGCGGCGAGTCTTTCATGATGATCGCCAGCTTGGGATAACGTTCACTCCAAGGTGACTTCTGGTAGTTCATATCCATAGCCTTTTTCTCCAACCACCAACCACCGGAAGGCTCATTCCATTGTTTCCACGTCATCCCGCGGGAATCGATATGTAAGCCGATGGCACAATCAACGATCAAATTATTACTGATCGGATTATCCCGTCCACCACCGATCATGATCGCCCTTCCCGCCCGATAAAACACATTGCCTTCAACTCGATCCCCGCTATCACAGTCATCTAAATACACCCCCATGGTATTAGCATGTTTTGCGTCCCCCTTGCCTAGATCGTGAATATAATTGTGCCGCAAAACATTACCTTGGGAGGTCCAATCCCGCCCGGTATAAAACGCTCCCGAATCCCCGGTCTCCATCACCACCCGGTAAACATCGTTGAGCTCAAACAGGTGTTCGTTTCCGCTGTACAAAACCGCATTGTGCGGAGCATCATGAATGGCATTGTTGCGCACCACCTGACCACAACCCGTAACTCTGACACCTGCAGCGTAAGTGCGTTGAAACAAGCCGTAGTGGTGAATCTCGTTATTAATCACAAGGTTCTTTCCAGCTGTCAGGCTTTTGCGATCCCCTCCCCCTATGGAAATGCCATAGGTTCCCAGATTGAACAAATCGCATGAACGCAGCGTATTGTTCGACCCACTCACTTTGATCCCTCCACCAGACAGATTAGCAATCTCACAACCTGCTATCTCCACATGCTGCGTTCCCTCCAGCGAAATCCCCTGACCATGATTATACTCAAAGGCCAAATTCTGAAAATTGATATACTTCGCCGCTTTCACCTTCAGCAAGGGCTGGTCCATCGTAGCAAGAACCATAGTGGATTTCTCCAGAGGATTTTGCGGATAACAATACAAATGTTTGTGAGCCCGATCGAGGTACCACTCTCCCGGAGCATCCAACTCCTCCAAAACATTTATCGCAAAAAAACGCCGTTCCGCCTTGCCCCAAGTGCCCCCTTTGATTCCATAACCGTGAGGCGCCGCCAGCGAGATCACTTTTTTCTCTTTATCATAAGCCGCGATACGGATGACTTCATCGCTCCAGTCATGAGTCCAGTAACCCAACAGCCAAACACCCTCTTTCAGATTCCAACGAGCCGGTCGCGGGTCATCCAAAACAAACGAACCCGGCCTGAGTTTTTTCATCTGAGGATCTTTTGCGTCCGCCTTGGGCAGACCCGTATCAACCACCTTGGAAAAACCTGACCACCCCTCGTTGGCCGCGCCTTTGTTCGGCCAACGGGCAAGGGTCATAGGCGCACCGTCCACATACAACCAAGGGCCGCTGGGCGTGCCGCGGAACGATTTTTTCAGCTCGGAAAAAGAGCCCAACCCTTGTTTGGACAAATCACAGACCATCACCTTGGAACGAACTGATGGATCAAGCCGTGACAGCACCGCCTGATCTGCTAGTGGAGCAAAATCCGATGCCTTGAGAGTGACTCCACCACGGATGCGCACGGCACCCGGATGCGCTGCCCGGTAAATCACCTTCGCCTTCGCGGTTCCTCCATCACCCTTAGAAAATTCCAAAGTCTTCTGCAAGCGATACACCCCGTCAGCAATAGAAACCGTGATCGCTTCGTCCGCTTTCAAGGCCCCTGCTTTTCGCGCCGCACGAATCCCGTCCCGCGCCTGCAACAAATTCTGGAACGGCGCTTTTAGCGAACCATCACCCCCCTCTTTTGCCGTAGCAGCCACATGATACTCCACTCCTGCTCGCGCAGCCGCAGGGGAAATTATAAGCACGCAGCAAAAAAATAAGAAATGCAGCAAAAAACGATTCATCTAATATATGAGGGGTTACGGCTCCCCTATAATTTTCATTTCGCCCCCTGTCAAAAAACTAGTGATGTTCTTTATTCCGACTTCAACAACCGCGCTAACTTCGCAGGATAAGTCTGCGCGCCCGCATCCGCTGTGCCGGCGCCTTTCATGCTCGCCCCATAAGTGATGCTATCCCCAAAACAGATAATCGTTCCAGCATCCCACTTAGCTGCTTTAAGCGTTTCATACACTGCCTGGGCAATCACATCATAACCCTCGCTGGTCGGGTGCACCCCATCCTTTGATCGACTGTTGGCGACATTCCGCAACAGACTGGACTTTTCAGACCCCGCTCCGCCTTTCTCGAGCAAAACATGCACATCCACCAAACGAACCCCGTCCGGCTTAGCCAACTTTTTCACCACAGCATTCACATCCGCGATACGATCCTCCGGGCTTCGCTCAGCAAAAAACTCCGCTTTGTGGCGGCTGAACAGCAGCTCATTAATACACGGAGGAATGGTCATCAATACCACCTTCGATCCAGACTTAATGAAGCCCTTCACCAATTTTTTTAAATTCTTCTCATACTCCTTGATCGGCACCGAATTACCCGAGTTCAAAGCATCATTAGTGCCCACCATCATCACCACCACCTCCGGCTTTTTCGCCAGCACATCCGTCTCCACCCTCTTCAACAAATTGCGCGTAGAATTA
>JAJRVS010000285.1 GCA_024277195.1 Verrucomicrobiota bacterium
GAGCTGGGCACCAAATACCGCGAAATGCAATCCAAGGATCGCGACAGTCTGGATCGAATCCAGACTTTGATCTTGCAGTTGAACGGCAGCATCAACGAGTTCGAATATCTGATGGCTTATTTTGAGTTCGCCAAGAAAGGTTACTTTTTTAATGCCGACATGTTTGATGCCGAGGCGCGCAAACTGGCCGAGGGCATTGTGATCTCGGAATTGATCAAGCACATGCCGGAAGTGAAATTTGAAGTTCTGATGCAGGAAATGCAACGGGGCTTGCAGAGTTCGGATGACGAGCAGCGGATTCTTGGTAACACCTATCGTTTGTTATTGGCCTCGGCGACCTTTTCATCGGCGATTTCCCTGATCCCGCCAGAGGGTAAAGATTTGGACGATAAATGGGTGTCCTTGGGCGATGTGATTCGTCAGGCGACTGAGGACAAGTCCAAACGTGAGGTGTTGCTGCCTTGGTTGGCGGGCGTGGAGGCGATGGTGGCGGCGGTGCCCGAGCCGGAAAAATTCAAGACTGAGCTGATTGCTTTCAGTGACAAGGTGAACGAGGCGGCGACGGGGCGTGAACAGGGAGGCACAGTGGCTTTGGAACTGAAATACTATCGTATGGATTTGTTTTTTTATTCGATGATCGTTTTTGTGTTGAGTTTTGTTTTACTTACTGTGTCATGGCTGAGACCCGAAGGCAATACCGCGAGCTTGTTGCGCAAAGTGACGGGTGGCGGCGCGATTCTGGGCACGCTGTTGATCGTTGCGGGAATGGTTATTCGCGGGATTATTCGCGACCGTCCGGCACCGATGACCAATCTTTATGATACGGTATTATTCATCACGGCTTTTTCGGTGGTGCTGTGTCTCATCATCGAATGGATGACAAAAAAGCGTATCGGTCTGGCGCTGGCGGTTATCATCGGCGCAGGAGGCATGCTGTTGTCCTTGAAATATGAAATGAAGGACGCGTCGGATAATATGGATCCGGTGCAGGCGGTATTGGATTCGAACTTCTGGTTGCTAACCCATGTGGTGGCGATCAATATCGGTTATGGGGCAGGTTTGGTTGCGGCGGCTTTTTCGCATATCTACCTGCTTGGACGTTTGTTTCGTTTCAAAAGTGATGACCGGGATTATTACCGTGATATCACTCGCATGGCCTACGGCACGATTTGTTTTACGCTGTTTTTCTCACTGGTAGGAACGGTGTTGGGCGGGATTTGGGCAAATTATTCCTGGGGGCGTTTCTGGGGCTGGGACCCAAAGGAGAACGGTGCTTTGTTGATCGTGCTGTGGTGCCTAGTGGTGCTGCACGCGCGAGCGGGTGGTTACATTCGGGAAATCGGGGTGAATGTATTGTCTGTTTTCCTCGCTATGGTGATCGTCTTCTCCTGGTGGGGGGTGAATAATCTGGGTGTGGGTTTACACAGTTATGGATTCACCGATGGTCTGTGGCTGATCCTGGGAATCTACTGGGGAGCGGAGGCGCTGATTATGGCAGCAGGGTTTATCTTGTCTGCCAGAGACGGGGCGGAGAAACGCTTGAAGAAGGAATTGCGTAAAGCGGGCGAGGCGGCTTGAAGCAACGAGAGTGGATTCAAGGCAAACAAAAAGCGAGCCATTAGGCTCGCTTTTTTGAGTTTGAAGTAGCGGACTGGAAAGCTCGCTCTTCGCTGAGTGTTTATCCTTTGATTTCGAAGATTGCTTCGACTTCGACAGCGGCGCCGGTTGGCAGGGCGGCGAATCCGAGTGCGCTGCGGGCGTGGTAACCGTCACCATCTTTGCCAAAAATTTCGTGCAAGAGATCAGAGGCGCCATTGATCACCAGATGTTGATCGGTGAAGTCGCCGGCGGAGTAAACGCAGCCGAGAAGTTTGATCACTTTCAGATCGTCCAAGGTGCCGTGGGTGTTGTGGACGGACTGCAGAATCTTGATCATGCAATCTTTGGCCGCGGCGTAACCTTGTTCGACGCTGACGTCTTGGCCGAGGATGCCGTGCTGATCACTGACGTGCCCGGAGGTCATCAACAAGTTGCCGGTTTGGATGCAAAGGTTCAAATAACCGGGTTCCTGTGAAGTGAAGGTTATTCCGAGATCGTTGGCTTTTTGAGTATAAGACATATTTTTAGATGGTTAATGAATGGTATATAAGCATGCTTGCAGCGCTTTGCGAGGTCATTTGAAAATGAAAGGCACTCCGGCTGCTTCAAAAGCTTGTTTTTCCTTTTTCATGTAGCGCTCGGCGAGGGCATTAAATTTTTTTTCATTGCGGTAGGTTTTGAGGAAGTCATTGACTTGTTGGCGGAGCTCATCGTTGCCTTTTTTGATGCCGATGGCCCATTCCTCCTGGCGAAGGGGTTGCAACAGGGCGGTGCTTTTGTTAGGGTGTTGCTGAGAGAAGCGGTAGATGGAGATTTGATCGTAGATGAAGGCATCGGCTTTTCCCTGCACCACAGCGAGGGCACACATTGAGGCTTCATCGAGCACCAGCAGTTCAACCCCTTCGAGTTCGGCCTGGGCGTAGAGGTGACCGGTGGTGGCCAGCTTGACGGCAACTTTGGCAGTGCTTTCCTGTAGGTCGTCGATGCTTTTGTAAGCGGAGTTTTTGGCTACCAGCATGCATAGGCCGTTGCTGACGTAGGGATCAGAGAAGTCAATGACTTGGGCGCGCTCTTCGGTGCGGGTCATCGAGGAGATGATCAAATCGATTTTGCCATTTTGCAGGGAAGGGATGATGCCGTCCCAGGCAGTGTCGATGATTTTTAACGGGCGTTTTAATTGGGCAGCGAGGTCTTCCGCCAAGCGCACGCTGATGCCGTCGGGTTGGCCGTCGGCGGCGCGCATTTCGAAAGGCGGGTAAGTCAGCTCCATGCCGACGATGAGTGGGGGAGATTTGGAAGCAGGGCTTTGAGTGTTAGGGGGGGAGCAGCCAACTATAAAAGTTAGGGTAAAAAAAACTTGGAGGAAGCGGAGCATTGTTATAGGGGCGGTGTGAGTGATTTGATTTCGAATGGAAAGGAATGATTGCTGGGATTTGAGCTATGCCTATTTTGACCGTTATTATAACCGCTTTATTAGGTGCCTTATTCCTTGCATTGGTTGTCGGTGTGGTCGGCTGGATTATGAGTTATGGATTGGAGGTGACTGCAGACTCCGTTGATTTTGACAAGGAAGAAAATGGACAGCTTTCCCCCAAATGGCTCTTTTGGGTATATATTTCCAGTTATTTGATATTGCTGCTGCTACAATATGTTCTGGCTGGTTTTTCGGTTTTTTTCCACAGCGGTGGTCGTTATCCTATGATCGGGGCGATGTGGATCCAATTTGCTTTGGGTTCATTCCGATATGGAGTCATCGTTAAACGGCGAAGAGGGAGGGTGTCTTTCCGTAAACTTGCCTTTTATTTGCTGTGCGGTTGTGTGGCCGGTTTGCTGTTAAGCACGTGGCAGTTGTCCGGCTTGTTTTAAGATTTGGGAGTCTTGTGGGCTTTTTTTCCAGCGAGTTCGATCAGCCATACGGCTAGGCACCCGGCGAGGATGATGGCGATGGAGATGAGGGTCGAGCTGTTCATCTCCGGCATTTGCCAGTCGTAGCCGACTACCTTTTCTTTCACTTTGTCACCGGATTGAAAGGTTTGGGTGATTGCTTTTTTCCACGGCCAGATGGTGAGCAGGGAGCCTGCCACAAATCCGGTCATCAGGGCGATGGCTGCATCGTGGAAGCGTTTGAAGATCCAGGACAGCAGGTGACTGAGAGTGATCATGCCGAGCACGGCACCAATGCCGACGGGGATGAGCACTTTCAGATTCAAGCCGGTGATGGAATCGATCATGATCAGTTTGTAGTTGCCCATCAGGAGCAAAACAAAAGAGCCTGAGATGCCGGGGATGATCATGCTGGCCATGGCGATAACACCGCAGAGGACCAGGTAGAGGGGATTGGCATTTTCGGCTGCGGGTTTGATCAGGGCTATGGCAATGGCGATGCCTACCCCAATCAGCAGGCTGACGATGGGGGCGGTGGTCCAGTGTTTGACGGTTTTACCCACCAACCAAATGGAGGCGAGGATGAGGCCGAAAAAGAATGACCAGACGTAAGTTTCGTAGTTCACAAAAAGGAACTTTAATAAACGCGCCAGAGTCAGCAGTCCGACTACCACGCCCAGTCCGAGGCTGATCAGAAAAGGCAGGTCAACATGGTCGGAGAAGTCTTTGATCTGGAATTTGAGCAATTTGCGCACCGCGGTCACGTCGAAGGATTTGACCGCGTTGATGAGACGCTCGTAGATTCCGGTGATGAAGGCGATCGTGCCTCCTGAAACGCCGGGGATGGCGTTGGCAACGCCCATGGCGATTCCAGTGAGAAAGGTGCTGAGGTAGTTCATGTTACAAATCAAATCGACATCGCGGAGAATCCTCCGTCGACGATCATTTCGATGCCGGTGATGAAGGAACCTGCATTTTTAGAAGCGAGTAAAAGGGTGGCGGGGATGAGTTCGTCTGCATTGCCAAAACGATCCATCGGGGTGTGCCCCATGATGGAGGCGACCCGGTCTTCGGTGAGCACTTTGCGATTTTGCTCAGCGGGAAAAAATCCTGGCACGAGGGTATTGACCCGGATGCCTTGATCTCCCCATTCGCGGGCGAGGTTTTTGCTCAGGTTGTGAACTGCGGCTTTGCTGGCGGAGTAAGTGAATACGCGGCTCAAGGGGCCAAGTCCGGAGATGGAGCCGAGGTTGATGATCGATCCGCCGTTTTCCTGGTTGAGCATCTGTTTGCCAAAGATCTGACAAGCGCGCAAGACGGCGGCCAGATTGATGTCGATGATACGGGCGAATTCGTCATCGGGGATGTCGAGCACGGGGGTGGGCGAGTTGATACCGGCTCCGTTGACCAGAATATCCACTGAGCCTTCGGCGGCCATGACATCTGCGAGCAGGGCTTCGAGCGAAGATCGGTCGGCTACGTCGGCGGCGACAAAGCGGGCTTTGCCTCCTGCGGCCTCGATGGCGGCGACACGGTCAGCACCTTTTCAGCACTGCGTCCGACAATGATGGTGTTGGCTCCGGCCTGAGCGATACCTTGGGCCATTTCGCCACAGAGAGTGCCGGTGCCACCAATGATGACGGCGGTTTGATTTTCTAGTGAGAAGAGTTGATCGAGGTAAGACATGGGGAATGATGAGTGAAGAACAAGGAATTTAGAATGATGAAGGAATGATTAAGCTTCGGTGAAGAGGGGGAGGTTCTGGGGGGACCAGAGGGCGGGGTCGATTTTGCATTCTTCGGCGAGTTGGGCAAATTCTTCGAGTTCGGCTGCAGAGAATAACAAGCCGCCGGCTTTTACGCT
This sequence comes from Verrucomicrobiota bacterium, assembly GCA_024277195.1. GTDB lineage: Bacteria > Verrucomicrobiota > Verrucomicrobiia > Verrucomicrobiales > DEV007 > JAADHD01. Next base: position 5,347 of record JAJRVS010000285.1, read on the forward strand.
GCGCTTGGCGTTGTTGGCTTCGATGGTGCCGGGCAGCATGCAGTTTTCATTGCCGTGCCCGAGCACGTCTTTGATCACGGCGGTGATGTTTTCTGCCTGGCTGCGATTTTTTGAGAAATCCCGTCCGCTCAGAGCGTCGGGGTGGATGACTTGGAAGTAGAAAGCGGTGGTGGATTTTTCCCCTGCCGCTTTAGCTTCGTCAGCACGTCCGCGCAAGGTGGGTAGGGATCCGCCGATGACGGCTCCGTAAAGTTCATTCAGCAGGCAGAGGCCGTAACCTTTGTGGGCTCCGAAGGGGAGTAAGGCAGCGACCTGGTTGGGGTCGGTGGTCATTTTTCCGTTGGCATCGATGGCGGCATTGGGTGGAAGTTCTTTGCCTTCGCGTTTGAGTTGTTGCACGCGGCCCATGGCGATCGTGGAGGTGGCCCAGTCGAGCACGACGGGGTAGCCGACGGCGTCGCAGGTGGGGAATCCCCAGCTGTGCGGATTGGTTCCAAGGGTGGGGTATTTGCCGCCGAAAGGAACTACTTCGGATAGGGTCGAGGTGCAGTTGGTGTAAGCAATGTAGCCTTTTTTGGCAGCGTCGATGACGTAACCACCTCCCCAGAGGTAGTGAAAAGCGTTGTCCACGGCGACGATCCCTACGCCGTATTCGTCGGCGAGTTCGATGCAGGTGTTCATCGCCTCCATGGCTACCGCCTGACCGAGTTTGCGATGGGCGTTCCAGGTTTGAACGGCTTTGAATTTTGATTCGATTACTTCGATTTGTGCATCGGGAACGCAACCGCCGCTACCACTGCCAAAGAGTTCGTCGAGGTGCAGCGCTTTCAGCGCGTTGTGGGTGCGGATACCGTGATGGGAGGCGTTGCCGCACATGGCGGCGGCGGCTTCGGCTTCGCTGCTGTTATACCCACGAGCCAAGTAGGCGTCGTGCACCAGTTGTTTGTGTTGTTCGGGTGGGACGATGTAAAAGGATTCCTCTTGAGACATGTTGTTTGTCTAATCCGAAGCGAGGCGCTTGGCAAAGGGAATTTTGGGGGAAGCTTGCTAGTCGTGCTGTCGTCGAGGAGAATGGGGGGAGCGATGTAGGACGGGTGTCCCCACCCGTTGGGAGCGGCGGGGAAGGAAGGGATTATATGAGAACCAAGGTATGGGAAGCGTGCAGGTTGGAAGCCTGCACTACGGGAGTTGTTTTTTCTCCGCGAGGATTGGGAATTCCTTTAGCACTCGTTGGGAGAAGGTGTTGGGGTAACCTTCGTTGTTTTGTTTCGGGCCGGGGGTGGTGCGCCCTTTGTTGATGGCGGTGGCTAGTTCGTTGACCAGTTGTTTGACGAGTTCGGGGTGTTGGTCTTGCAGGTTGTGTTGCTCGGCGAGGTCAGCCTCGAGATCAAAGAGTTGCACGTTGGGCAGTGAAAGGTCTTTCAGCGCTTTTTTGGGTTTGGGGTCGCTCCACCCTCCTGATCCTGGGCACAGGGCGAGTTTCCACTTGCCTTTGCGGATGGCGAAGGAGCCGTTGATGGAGTGATGGATGGTGAAAGGTCGAATGGCTTTGTCGCGGTTGTCGCCGGTGAGAATGGGTAATAGGGAAAAAGAATCTTCTGCGGCGTTAGCTGGTAGCGTATCGAGTTGACCGTTGATGTCGGCTACGGTGGCAAAAATGTCCGATGTGCAGATGGTCTGGTGAGCTGTGCTGCCGGCTTTCACTTTGGCGGGCCAGCGTACGATGAATGGGATACGGTGACCTCCTTCATAGATGTCGGCTTTGTGGCCACGCAAGGAACCGTTGGGTTTGTGGCCTTGGGCCACCAGGTCGGGGATTTTTGCCGCAGGGGAGCAACCATTGTCGGTGACAAAAATCACTAGGGTGTTCTTTGCCAGTTTTTGTGAGTCGAGTTCGGCCAAGACCTCACCGACGACCCAATCGGTTTCCATCAGGAAATCGCCGTAGGAGCCGATGCCGGATTTACCCTGCCAGGCTGCGGAGGGCACGATCGGAGTGTGCGGGCTGGTGAGCGGCAGGTAGAGGAAAAAGGGTTGATTTTTTTTCGCGGCGCGGGTTTTGATGTAAGTGCGGGATTCTCGGGCGAAATTGCGCAGGCATTTGATCGCTTCAAAATCAGCACCTGAAGGGCCGGGGCGGAAAAAAGCTTTGGTCACGGTAGCCACTTGGGTTGGTTTGTCGTTTTTCAGGTAGACATAGGGAAACATGTCCAGCGAGGCAGGAATGATGTAAGATTCATCAAAACCGAGTGTGGTCGGGCCACCGCTGACTTTTTTGCTGTAGTCGATGTCCCAGCCTTCGCCTTCGGTTTTGCCGCTCAAGGCTTGGCGTTTTTCGCCATTGGGTAGTTTTTGCCAGCCGAGACCGAGGTGCCATTTTCCAACGATGGCGGTGTGGTAGTCCTGTTTTTTTAAAAAAGCAGGCAGGGTGAGGCGGCTTGTAGGGATGAGTGGTTTATCGAGGCCAAATAAAACGCTTTTTTTCAGCGTCGAGCGCCAGTTGTAACGCCCAGTGAGAATGCCGTAGCGGGTGGGGGTGCATACTGATGAAGTGGTGTGGGCATCGGTGAAGCGCATGCCTTCCGCAGCGAGACGGTCGCAGTGCGGGGTAGGTGGCAGACCTCCGTCGCGATGCAGATCTCCGTAACCCAGGTCGTCAGCGAGAATGACGATGATATTGGGGGCTTGTTCGTCAGCGAAAGTCGTGAGGGCTGTGAACAACAGCAGGCTGAATATCAGTGCGGGGATGGTTTTCATCATGATGGTAAGAGAAAGCGGGGGAGGGGCTCGGAGCAAGCGAATGTTGATACGTATATACGCTAATTTTAAAAAATCTGGCGGGTAGAAAGGAGGTAGCGCTGAGAATCGATCTCTGGTGAACTCTATTTTTGGATTAAAGGCTATTGGTCAGGAGATTGAGTTTTTGATTTAAGCACACCTGTTCCTAAATCGCGCAGCACTCGCAGATCGCCCCACTGCGCTCCGCGCATTTTTCGTCCACCGTCTTTCCGGCGTTCACTGAAGTGTTCGCGGTTGTGGTTAAAAAAATTGTCCACATAGTTCTGCCCGCCAAGCACTGCTCCATCGCTAAAGTAGCGAACCCGGCAGCGCAAAGCTGCCGCCAATGGCAATTTGCCACCCGCTTGCCATACTTTCTCAATCTGCTGCTGAGTGAAACCTCCTTTCCAAGGCTTGCTTCCCTCTGGTGTTTCTCCACCCAATCGCTCCTCTCCTGATCCGTATAATAGACAACGATACTCTGCCTCAACCTTTTTCCATGCGATCCGTTGCCGCCCCACCACCGCAAAAGTCAGAGCCTGGCGAGCACTTTTCACTCCGGCCACCGCTGCAGCATACGAACACCAACGGTAGTTTTCCGGTTCGCTTACAATACCGGCACGAACCGGATTTAGATCGATATAGGCAGCTACCGTGCGCACCGCGTCGCCACTTTCCAGTAGCACGCTCTTAAAGCGTCCTTGCCATAAAGCCCCCTCACGGTCATGAACCTTGTTAAAAGCTAGGGTCATCTTCATTTTCAGCTCTTTCATGAACATCGACAAATCAAATAGGCGCTCCTTCACGCCTGCCGCGATTTCAGTGTTCCCTTTATCATTCCCATTCTCCCGATGTAATTCGACTTTCTCCAGCAGCTGATGTGTGCTCCACTCTCTGCGGAGTACACTTAAACGTTTGATATAATCCTCATCCGTCCAGTCCTGCGTCGCCATTTCCTTATCAGGTACCTCCAACAGCAAATGGAAGTGATTGCCCATAAAGCACCAAGCCAGTGCTCGCAGTCCACTGAACTTCAGCTGTCTCATCAAAATATAACGAAAAGCTTCCTTTTCATCATCTTCAAACAACCTGTATTTGCCCGCCGTCCGGCTCACCACATGATAATAGTTCGTCTGGCCCTTCTCTCCCAACAAAAACGCACGTGTCTTTCTCATGCAGGACAGTTTATCACCCGGCCCGAAAAAGAACAAGCAAAAATATAAGTGAGGTCAGTCCCCATAAAATAAATGATTGATCGAAAATATTATGGGGAGCGCTTTATAATTAGGTTTCTAGGCCTTGCATGGTGCCTGTGGTGCCGGCGAAGGTGTCGGTTTCGATGCCTAGTTGTTGCAGCATGGAGACGTAGAGTTTGGGCAGGGCGTAGTTGGTGCTTTGATCAAAGGCTAGATGTTGGCCGTGTTTGAAGCTTCCTCCGGCGAGGATGATTGGCAGGTTGCGGTTGTTGTGGTTGGATGCATTGCCTAGATTGGAGCCCATTAGCACCATGGTGTGATCGAGCAGGCTGCTGTCGCCTTCTTTTGATTGTTGTAGTTTGCCGAGGAATTCGGCGAAGGCTTGCATCTGGGCTTGTTCGATGATGGTGAGTTCTTTGATTTTCTCTGGATCCTTGCCGTGATGGGAGAGGTTGTGGTAATCCTGACTGACTCCTTTGACCTTGGGTACGGCGTTGATGCCGTTTTTAAAAAAAGTGATCAGGCGGGTGGAGTCGGTTTGCAACGCTAAATGCATCATGTCATACATCAGGCGGGCTTTATTGATCACATCGGTGCGATCTTGAATGTCGACGGGAGTTTTGGCATCTACTTTAGGTTTGCTTTTGTGCTCCCACTCTTCACCTTTGACCAAACGCTGCTCCGCTTCCCGTAGGGCGGTGAAGTATTCATCGAGCTTGGCACGGTCGTCTCCGCTCAGGCGTTTCTCCATTTTCTTGGTTTTAACCATGACGCTGTCAAGAATGGATTGTCCATCCTTGAGTCGCTGGATCTGCAAGGCTTTTTCCTTGGCTTTGCCTTCGAGGAAGAGTTTGGCGAACACCTGGGAGGGGCGGGTTTCGGATGGAACCTCGACTCCTCCGCGTGACCAGGAGAGTCCGCGTCCGGCGAGACTGAGGCAGAGGGTTGAATAACGAGTGTTCACACCAATTTGCTCGGCGGCTAACTGGTCGAGGGATACGGTGTTCTTGAAACTGGTCGCGCCGGGGTGGGGAGCGGCGGTGAGGAAGGATTTTTCCGCTGAGTGACCCCCATCTACGCCGGGGTGGGATGATCCGGATATGATGGTGAATTGTTTGCGAAAAGCTTCGATGGATTTGAGGTAGGGCGTGATTTCGTAATCGTGGCCGCTTTGTTCAGGAATGAGATTGCCGGCATGAAGCCCAAGTCCGATGTTGATGGCAACCAAGCGCTTTTTTGGAAGCGCCGTTTCAGCCGCTTTACTGCTGGCGGGTAACAGGGCTTCGAGAAAAGGCAGTCCGATGGAAACGCCGGAGGCGCGTAAAAAATGTCTACGTTTCATAGGCTGGAAAATGGTAGGAGGGGGGGGAGGCTCAGGGTTGTTTAAAAATGGGTGATTGCACGATTTCATGGATGAGACTGCGCAAGCCGTAGTTGTTTTGCTGCGAAGCTTCGACCAGTTGGTTCAGGGTGGCACGGTCTGAGAAGCCGAGAGGTCTGCCCGTGGCGTAAGTTGTAAGGTTTTTGGTGAGTCCATGGGCGATGCTTTTTTGATCACGTAGCAGCAGTTTCTTGAACTCGGTGATATTGCTGAAGGGTTTGCCGTCAGAGCTGGTCCCTGTGGCATCAACGGGCAGCCCGATTTTATAGCGCACCCGGACATGGTTGTAACTATCGATGTATTTGTCGGTGATGCGCTTGCCTTCACCGAGGCTGCGGTAGTTCGCCCGCCATCCACCGATGACATTGAAGTTCTCCAGGGCAAAACCGGGCGGGTCGATTTTGATGTGACAGGTGGCGCAGGATTCTACGTTGCGGTGTTTTTCCAGTTGTTCACGCAGGGTAGTGGCTCCGCGGATGTCTGGCTCAACGGAAGGTACGCCGCGAGGGGGTGGAGGTGCGGGCTGGCCGAGGATGCGATCGAGCACCCACACGCCGCGCAGCACTGGGGATGTGTTGGTGCCGTTGGCGGTCACTTTTAAAACCGCAGCCTGGGTCAGCACTCCGCCCCGCACACTATTGGTCGGGCGCTTCACCTTGCGGTAGTGCAGTCCTTTGACGCCGTCGATGCCGTAGTGTTCGGCCAGGCGCTCATTGAGGATCAACCAGTCGGAGTCGATGAAGTTGCTGAGACTGAGGTCCTGGTCGAGAATTTCTTGGAAAAATCGGTGACTTTCCTCGACCATGGCCACCTTGAGAAGTTCATCAAATTCGGGATAAAGGTTTTTGTCGGGTTCAGTGAAATCGATCTCGCGCAGTTCGAGCCACTGGCCGGTAAAGTTGTCGGTGAAGGCCCGGCTTTTGGGATCACTCAGTAGGCGTTCGGTTTGTTGGCGTAATACTTCGGGTTTGCGCAAATCCCGGCGTGCGGCCAGAGTCAGCAGTTGTTGGTCGGGCATGGTGGACCAGAGTAAATAGGAAAGCCGACAGGCCAGCGCGTAGTCACTGAGTAGTCCGGTTTTGCTGCCGGGCTCATCGAGGAAAAGGAATTCGGGTGAGACCAGCACGGCTTTCAAGGCCACTCGTAATGAATCGATAAAGTCACGCTTTTGCGCACGCGCGGCTTTGAAGAGATCGCTGTATATTTGAATTTCCTTTTTTGATGTTCTTCGGCGGAAGGCACGCGGCAGGAAACGAGTGAGGATGTGTTCCGCTTCGGCCAGGCCGGCATTATGGATGTTGGTGTTGCCCAGCAACGCGATACGACTGGTTGGCGGCCATTGATCGATGATAGGCCCGGTCATTTCTGCTTCACCCACCAGAATGCCTGGCCGGTCTGATATTTTGGCGTCTTTGATATGTCCGCCGTTGCGATAGGGGATGACTTTCACCGAATCATAACGTTCGAAGTGATCTTCAAATTCGATGGTGGTCCACTGCTTGCCCGGGTTCAGGCTGTAGTGGCCGACCAGATGTTTCTCCCGGCGGCCTGCGATGACGTCCCCGGCATAGACCCGCATAATCAGTGGAGTTTCGCTTTGCACTGCGCGGGCTTTTAATTTGATTTTGTAACGTCCGGGTTCTCTGACCATGAACCCCCAGAAATTAGTTGGCGAATAATATGAGGAAAACATCACTACACCTTCGGGATCATCGCGTAGCAAAGTGCCGAGGTTTCGTTTGAGCCTGCCTTTGGCTTTGAGGTCGGTGTGCCAGGTTTTAGTTTCAGGTCGCTTTTTCGGGCCGAAGGCGGCGTCGAGGGCGAGGTCGGCGGTTTTCAAGTAGGCGGCGATTTGCTCGGTAGAAACCGATAGAGCGGCACCGATATTGTCAAAGCCGTGGGCTTTGGCGTCCTCGGGCAGATGGGAGGCAAGATCGATGTCGATGTGCAGCAAGTCGTGCAGAGTGTTTTGATATTCTATTCGGTTGAGCCGTCGTAGTACCACTTGTCGGTATTTTTTATCGGCTAGAGTCAGGGGTTAAACCAGGGCTGAGAGCAGTTGTTTTTTATCGGTTTTGGTGGGACGTTTCTTTTTTTTCGGAGGCATTTCGCCGGATTCGATTTTTTTAAAAATCTGTGCCCACTGCTGGGCTTGTTGCTGGGAGTCAAGTTTGAGGCTGAGCTCGTAGAGATTCAAATCACCTTTGTTAGAGTCTTCGTCATGGCATTCGTAACAGTGGTTCTCGAAAAAGTGGGTGGTGATGGCTGCGACACTTTTTAAATCAGGAGCGGCGTTGAGCAGGCTGCCAGGTATAAAAAGCGTTAAGCCTGCCACTGCGTAATAAAGATATGAATAAGGTAGATTCATGTAATGTGACTGGATCAGGCGACAAAGCATGATTAGTTTCTCTTGTGGATTCAATGAAAAAAATAAAAATCAGCAATGGGGAATGTGGAGATGGGGTTTGCCTAGCTAGAGTTGCATTTGCCAAGCGTTGCTTGGGAGGGCTACTGATGGTGGTTTTGTTCGCCACTGCAGCTCACGGGCAGAAAGAAAGGGGGAGCGCTGGGCAAAACTGGAATTATATCGCAGCGGATTTTGTGGTGCCGGAGAAATACGTGGGAGACTATGGAGATTTCCGGTCACCGCTGAAATTTCGTGATGGCAGTGAGGTTAAGACGGCTGTGGATTGGGGGAAACGACGTCAACAGATTCTTGATCATTGGAATGGGATGATGGGACAGTGGCCGGCTTTGTTGACTGAGCAAAAACTTGAGATCGTTAGTTCGGAAAAAAGGGAGAACTTCACCGAACACAAAATCCGTTTTCGCTGGTTGCCAAATGAAATTACGGATGGCTATTTGCTGATCCCGCAGAATGCCAAAGGGAAACTGCCTGCGGTGATCACAGTATATTATGAGCCGGAGACGGCAGTAGGGAAAGGCAACGAGCTACGCGACTTTGCGTATCAATTGGCCAAACGGGGGTTTGTTACTTTGTCGATTGGAACCCGGGCGACGACTGATAACAAAACTTATTCGCTTTATTGGCCTGGTATTAAAAATGCCAAGGTGCAACCGCTGTCGATGCTGGCTTATGCTGCAGCCAATGCCTGGCATGTTCTAGCCAACCATGAAAAGGTGGATGAAAAACGGATCGGTATTGTTGGGCATTCTTATGGAGGGAAGTGGGCGATGTTCGCTTCCTGCCTGTTTGATGAATTTGCCTGCTCGGTGTGGTCGGATCCGGGTATTATTTTTAATGACGAGCATCGAAGTGTTAATTATTGGGAGCCGTGGTATTTGGGATATTACCCCCAGCCATGGAGGAAAAGAGGGATGGTGACGGCAGAAAATCCGTCGTTCGGGGTTTATCCTCAAATGAGAAAACAAGGAGACGATTTGCATGAGCTGCATGCGCTGATGGCTCCGCGTCCGTTTTTGGTGTCTGGTGGATCGGCGGATACGCCGGAGCAATGGAAAGCTTTGAATCATTCGATCGCGGTTAACCAATTGTTGGGGAAGAAGAATCGCGTGGCGATGACCAATCGGCCCAAACACGATCCGACAGTTGAGTCAAATGAACATATTTATCAGTTTTTTGAACACTTCCTGATGCCGGATGGGGAATGAGGGGGGGGATTTGACCGCGGATGGCACGGATAGCGCGGATAAGAGGGGAATGAGAAAACCGCTAACCGCCGCCGCTACATTTAAAGCGAGTCAAGATGGGCGCTAATAAATGCAAATAATGGAAGTTGTATGTGTATGTAGAGCAGGTATCCCCACCTGCCGAAAGGTAAGGAGATGTGAGGGAGGACAAAAGGTGAACGTTTTTTATTGTATGAGGTCTTAGAAAAGGACAAGTGGCTATTGGAAATGAGGGGTTGGAGCTTTAGATTTTTGAGAATATGAATGCAGAGATGAGACAAAAAACTGGTATGAAAATTGTGACGAAGAAGGTGCTTGGGTTCAGTGTTGGACTTGCTTTGGCTGCCTTGTTGCTGTCGCCGGCTCACGCGGCGGACGAAAAAAACAAGACGAACAAAAAAACAGTTGCAGTCAAACCGGCAGCGGCGGCCAAAACAAGCCCGGTGAAACCCGCAGCTAAAGCGGCCCCTAAAAAAGCGGTGGTGAAACCAGCGGCTTCGGCAAAACCCGCTGCGAAACCCGCCGCAAAAAAAACTGCGGTTAAAGTTCCGGTAAAACCTGTAGTAAAAAAACCGGTGGTCAAAGCTCCTGCTAAAAAAACTGCGGCTAAGAAAATGCCGGCTAAAAAGGAGGTGGCAAAAAAAACGCCGCCCCCGGCTCCAAAACCGATCTTTGTCGATAAAAACCTGGAAAAGGCGGTTCGGCGTCAGGTTTTTGCCAAGCGGGATAACAAAGAGGTGATCACTGCCGAAGATGTGAAGAACCTATCCACCATCAAAGGCAAAGGTATGGGGATCAAAAATCTGTCGGGACTGGAACATTGCAAAGCGCTGGCCTCGATCGACCTGGCGGATAATGCGATTGTTGATTTGGGTCCCTTGAAAGGACTCAAGCGCTTGCAGCAGTTGATTCTGCCCAAAAACCAGATTGTAGATCTGGCTCCATTGAAGGCGGTGCTTGCCCTGAAATACATCGATGTGTCTAACAACAAGGTGCAGTCGCTGGCGCCGCTGAAAGGTTTAAAACGTTTGTCGTCGCTTTACGCATCGGGCAACCAGATTGTGGACATCAAGCCGGTGTGTGACCTGCCCAAGCTATCGTCGTTGTATTTGGATAATAACAAGATTGTTGACCTCACTGGTATCGGCAAATTGAACAAGGTGTGGAGTTTTGGTCTGAAGGGTAACCAGATTTCCAATCTGGCCGCATTGAAGGGGATACAGCCGATGAGTTTTTTGTTTCTCGACGGTAATAAGGTGAGTGATTTGCAGCCATTGCTTGATTTGCTGAAAGCGGATCTCAAGGGTGAAAAACGTTTTGCCCCTTATGTGCGCATTTATTTGCAAGGCAATGCGCTCGATAACGCTAAAACCAAAGCGCAGATTGCGGAGATGAAAAAGCTAGGGGTGCGATTGGCGGATGTGAAGTAAATGAATTGGCATCATCAAAATCGTTTCATTGAGGCTTGCTTGAGAGTTGGCGTGAAGGAGGAGCTTGCGGGAGCTTTGTGGCCGGTTTTGAAGCGAAAGTATTCAGAGTCGCACCGCCATTATCACAATTTGACCCATATCGACAAGATGCTCGCTGCGCTGGGCGAATCAGGGCAGGGAACAGATGAAATTGAAATGGCAATTTGGTTTCATGATGTGATTTACGAACCAAAGGCGGTTTGTAACGAGGCTGATAGCGCTCGTTTTTTTGTGCGGCACTTGGGCGACTTGGTGAACAGCTCTGTGGCCAAATCCGTGAGTCGTTTGATTCTCGCTACAGATCCACGCAGACAGAGAAGCGGGCGAGCTGATGAGGATTTACTGGTTGATATCGATCTCAGTATTTTGGGATCTACTTGGAATGAGTATGAGCGCTACTGCAAGGCTATTAGGGAGGAATACCGGCAGGTGGCGGAGGATGAATTTATTACGGGCCGCCGGGCAGTTTTGGAGAGCTTTTTATCCCAGCCGATTTACGCCACGGTTTATTTCAGCAAACTAGAGAGCTCCGCTAGAGATAACTTGCAGAGGGAATTGGGGAATCTGGTTAAGATACCGTAAACCCCAATATTATTCTTCCTGTTTTGGGGTGCGGATTTGAAATTTGGTCTCTTCCCACTTGAGGTTCTTGGCGAGATCTTGAACGTAATCCCAGCCTTTTTCGTCTTTTTGGTAGAGGCGGACTTTAGAGCGGTCGGCGCCCATGGCGATGGCTTGAGGGATGTTCATGAAGCGCATCACGTTGAGGTAGGTGGGGCCGTCGCGGTGGGTGGTGGGAAGTTGGTGCAAATCGAGTCGGGTGATATCGGGTTCGAACAGCGAGGCGTAGAGAGTGTTGCCGGCCATGGCTCTGGAGGCCTGTAACCAGAGCGGGATGTCTTTCATGCCGTCAATGTTGCGCAACGCTTGGATGGCGCGCCGGGTATCCCAGGTCTGCATGCCGTCCTGGGTTTGGCCGAGCAACATGAAACGACGGCGAATGTGGGTGCGTTTGCGTTCGTTGTGGTTGAAGGCGGTGGGTCC
>JAJRVS010000286.1 GCA_024277195.1 Verrucomicrobiota bacterium
CCATAACTGCCATCCGAACAAAGTGCCACACTGGTCCAATCTCCTTCCGCCGTCACACTCGACAGGCTGCTCACCGTATCGACAATCGCATTGGCCGCCGAAGCCGCCGAAGAAGCGCCGCGTGCATTGATAATCGCCGCACCGCGCTTCTGCACCGTCGAGATAAACTCGCCCTGCAACCACTCGCGATCCGAGATCACCTCAGTCGCTGCTTTGCCGCCAATCTTGGCGTGAGTGAAGTCCGGATACTGGGTCGCCGAGTGATTGCCCCAGATCGCCACATTGCTGACCTCGCTCACATGTGCTCCCGCTTTGGCTGCCAACTGGGACTTCGCCCGGTTTTCATCGAGTCGAGTCATCGCGTGCCAGCGCTCAGCAGGGATGTCCTGTGCGTTGTTCATTGCGATCAGGCAATTGGTATTGCACGGATTGCCCACCACCAGAATGCGCGCGTCTGAAGCCGCATTGGCCTCTATCGCCTTGCCCTGTCCAGTAAAGATTTTTCCATTGATGCCCAACAAATCCCCACGCTCCATGCCTTTGCCACGAGGCACACTGCCCACCAACAAAGCCCAGTTCACGCCATTAAAACCCACATTCAGGTCACAAGTCGCCTCGATACCACTCAACAGCGGGAAAGCGCAGTCATCCAACTCCATCACCACTCCTTCGAGTGCGCCCATCGCTGGCTCGATTTCGATCAAATGCAAATGCACTTTCTGCTCCGGCCCGAACATCGAACCCGATGCGATGCGAAACAAAAGAGAATACCCGATCTGACCAGCCGCGCCGGTCACTGCTACATGAATTGGTTCACTCATAAAAAAATACCTTAATCTATTCTAAAATCCCTTATCTATCTAGAAACGGCGTGTTCATCACCCGCGTCGTTCACCCTTGATACACGATCGCTTTCATTCAAGAGCTTTTTCACTCCAGCGCCGATTTTTGCCAATTTTTCGTCACTGCGCAAAGCCTCCGCCGTATGCGACAAACGCCACACCCAGTTTTCATCCCCCGCCACCCCCGGCGTATTGATCCGCTCCGACAGACCTAACAAATCGCCGATCATGATGCCCGCGTAGCGCGCTTTCGACGAACACAAGGCTTTGAGTAACTTCTCCCGAATAACATCCCCATATTCCGGCACCTGTTCGCCCTCATGCAGGTCAATGCCCGCATAACTCGCCAAACCATGTAAAAAACGCCACGCCTCCCAATAATCCCCTGTATCCTGCTGATTGCGCACCAGAATTTCCCGATGATACTGCCACTGCATCTTCATCGGCAAATGATCATGCGTCGCATAAGTGGCAAAAGAAATCTCAGGGTAATCCTCTCCCCGGACCAAATCATGAGTGTTTTCCTGAAACTCCCAGTGCGGCACCTTCATGCCTGGGATTTCCATCTCAGCCAAAGCCGGACGCACGTAGTCCGGCACCACCCCCAAATCCTCCGCGATCACCACCGCCTCACCCGCCGCCTGCTGGATCATGCGCAGGTAGCGCTTGCCCTCTTCACAGTTAGCCGCCCGATTTTCCTCACTTTCATCATCCCGTGCCCTGAATCCCGGCAAGCGACCATCGCAGCGTTGCGCCGCCTCTTCATGAGTCAGTGGCAAAAACTCCACGTTGCGAACCGGATTCCAAGGAAAACCATAAATGCGGAAAAATCCCAGTGCATGATCGACCCGGAACATTGAAAAAATCTCGCACATCTTTGCCACCCGCTGCCGCCACCAGGAAAACCCTTCGCCCTCCATCACCTGCCACTTATACAACGGAATGCCCCAGTTCTGCCCCCACCTCTGGGTGAACTCGTCATCCTTGAAATTCGTCTCCGGTGGAGCCCCGCCAAACCACTCAAAATCAAACCAATCCGGGTTGGCAAACACATCCGCACTGCACAAAGCCACCCCAATCGGCATGTCTCCCATCAGCGCCACCCCCCGCCCCTTGGCATAATCACTCACCTCCGCCCATTGCTGCTGCGCGATCCACTGGATGTAAGCATAAAAAACCAATTGCCGCTCGGTTTTCTCCGGCTCCGCCTCCAACAAACGCTTCAAATGCTCACGCGCCTTGACCACTGTATTGTAGTCCTCATTCCAGTTCTGCCAATCTTGATTCCCCCCCTCCATGTCCATGAACAAGCGGAACAGGCAATAATCTGCCAACCACTTCTGTTCCCGCTCACAAAAAGCGTGAAACTCAATATCCCGTTCACTATGCTTTTTATACTGAGTGGAAAAAAACATCTGAAACGAACGCCACAACAGCTCCAACTTGAGCAACCGCACCATCTCGTAGTGTACCTTGCCATCACGCAACAGGTCTTCATCCACACTCGCCATCACCTTGTCATACTGCGATTGGGCCAGATCAGGCAACATTCCAGGCGAACAATCCAAGGTCAAAGGATCGAGTGCCACCGAGCTGATTGCATTATAAGGACTGTTATCACGCCCCGTCTCATTGACCGGCAACAACTGCACAAAACCCAAGCCGATCTCACCCGCCCAATCCACAAACTCCTTCAAACCCGTCACATCCCCAATCCCCAACCCACCCTCACGGCGCAAGGAAAACACCGGCACCAACACCCCGGCACTGCGCCTGCAGCTCAGTTCTATTTTAGCCGAATCACCGGATTTGTTCATTGTGGGTTCACTCATGGATCAGAGAGACTCCATATTTCTTCAATATCAGCCATTAAGCAAAGAGGAAAAATAAGAAATATCCCCCGCAGCCCAGTAGCAAAAACCCAGGTTGCAAACACCCCAGCCCACCAACGGTGTCAAATGGAACAGCCCAGCGGCAAAACCCCGGGTTCCGAACACCCCAGAACCAACGGTGCCAAATGGAACAGCCCAACAGCAAAACCCCGGTTTCCAAACGCCCCAGCACCAACGGTGCCAAATGGAACAGCCCAACAGCAAAACCCCAGGTTCCAAACGCCCCAGCACCAACGGTGCCAAATGAAATAGCCCAGCGGCAACGCCCCGGTTTCCGAACGCC
>JAJRVS010000287.1 GCA_024277195.1 Verrucomicrobiota bacterium
CTACAATCTGGCCAGCTACCTGCAAGCTGCGGATCTGGCTCTCAATCAGGCTTTTGACCGGGTCAGTAAAGGGGATCAAAAATTTGTCGTAAATTTGACTCCCGAACAATTGTCCAAACATTCGGGAGGCAACTATCGTGGACCGGAGGCGCGCGGAAATGAGAGTATCTCCTGGCCGATTCGGCTTCAATTCTATGGCAGGCTGCCGGCTGCCCGGGTCAAAAAAGACGGCTGGTACCGGATTACGCTGAAACAAGTTCATGCTATCAATCCGAAATACCCCTCGACTTGGGGAACGCTTCGCTCGGGGACTTGCAATTCCAGTGCGCCGATGTTGCATCCGATCGCCAGCATTGAAGCGACCGCTGAAAAGCGGGACATGACTTTCGAAGCTTGGATTCGTGCGGGTGATATGCTCGAGCTGAAACCGAATGACTCCGGTTTGAAAAAGGCACCGTCAGGAGCGAAGGGCGGGAACGTTTCTTATCAAGGTCGCGACATGGTGAAATTGGGTTTTCAAGGCATTGCGATCTCAGGTATCAAAATTGAACGTATCTATCCGCAGTCGAAACGCTGGGAGGTAAGGCAGCACCTTTTTACCGGGATCTCAAAAAAGGAACTTGCCAAACTGGATCAAAACAAGGGGCGGGAGTTGATATTGAAAAAAACCATTGGCCGCTTTGCCCGCCGCGCTTTCAGGCGTCCGCTGAGTGATGAACAAGTGAAACCCTACCTGGATCTGGCGCTTTCTTATCTGGAGGAACCTGGTCATCAGGGCATGGAGGCTTTGCGAGTCGCTTACAGGGGGATCCTTTGTTCGCCTAGGTTTTTGACCTTGGTGGAGAACCCGGGGCATTTGGATGATCACGCTTTGGCCTCACGGCTCAGTTACGCGCTGTGGGTGTCGATGCCGGATACGACTTTGCGCAAATTGGCCGATGCGGGAAAATTACACCAGCCCAAGGTGTGGCATGCGCAGATCGACCGGATGTTGGATGACTTCAAAGCGCAGCGTTTCATCAATAGCTTTACCGACCAATGGCTTAACTTAAAAGAAATCGATTTCACTTCTCCTGACCGTCGGCTTTATCGCACCTTTGATAGCGTGGTGCAGGATTCTATGCTGCGGGAAACCCGCGCTTTTTTTCAAGAGCTGGTATTAAACAATTATCCGATCAAAAATCTAATCCAATCTGATTTTGTCATGCTGAATGAGCGTTTGGCCCGGTTTTACAAAGTGAAAGAAGGTCTGCCTTTGGTGGCAGGGGGAGGTTTGCAAAAAATCAGTCTGAGCAATTCTGTCAAGGGCGTGCGCAGTGGGTTGGTGACACAGGGCGCCGTATTGAAAGTCAGTGCCAACGGCACGACCACCTCGCCGGTGATCCGCGGTCTGTGGGTGGGTGAGCGCATTTTGGGGCTAAAAGTTCCGCCACCCCCAGCCGGCACTCCGGCGATCGAGCCGGACATCCGTGGAGCGGTTAGTATTCGTGATCAGCTCGAGAAACATCGCAGCAATGAATCTTGTGCGACCTGTCACCGCAGCATTGACCCGGCAGGATTTGCGCTGGAGAATTTTGATCCGGTGGGGCTTTGGCGGAAACGATACGGCAAGCAAAAAAAAGCGGCCAAGGTGGACTCCTCCGGAGTGACGCCCGAGGGTGAAACTTTTGCGGATATAAACGGGTGGAAAAATATTTATTTTAAAAAAGAAAAACTACTTACGGAAAATTTCACCCGGCAGTTTTTAACTTACTCAACCGGTGCGCCACCTCGCTTCAGTGATCGTGATGAGTTGGCGAAGGTGGTCAAACAATCTGCAGACAAAAGCTACCGGATGCGGGAGATGATTCACGCGCTTCTCGCTAGTGAGCTATTTCAAAACAAATAAACCCCTGAGCATTTACCTTATGAAAAATGTAAACTTTAATTTCGGCAAAAAACTCTCGCGACGCAAGGTGTTGAAAGCTGCGGGAATTTCACTCGGTTTGCCGATGCTGGACGCGATGGTGCCGGCTTTTGCAGCCAGCTCACCAGAGCCTAAAGCCAAGCGTTTTGTCGGACTTAGTTTGTCGCTGGGTTTGCATGGGCCTAATCTGGTTCCTGAGCAGGAGGGCGCAGATTACCAAGCTTCTAGGTATCTGGAATCGCTGCAGGATGTTCGCAATGATTTCACGATTGTATCGGGAACATCGCATCCTGGGGTTACCGGTGGTCACACTGCGGAGGGCAGTATTTTTTCAGCTTGCCCGAATCAGCGTGGTGCGACGGTGCGCAATACCATTTCGCTCGATCAATTGATGGCCAAAAATTTGGGGCATGAGACGCGCTACCCTTCATTGGTATTGAATGCCGGAGGTAGTACCAGCCCCTCTTATACTGGCAATGGTGCGATGATCCCGGCGGAAAAAAGTGCGCTGAAGGTCTTCACTAAACTGTTTGTCGATGACTCCCCTAAAGAGCAGCGGCGGCAGGCGGAATTGATTCGTCAGGGGCACAGTGTGATGGATCTGGTAGGAGCCGAGGCCAAAAAGTTGCAAGGCGAACTGGGCAAGGCGGATGGCGAAAAGCTCGACGCTTGGTACACCAGTGTGCGAGAGCTCGAAAAGCGATTGGAAGCTAACGAAGCCTGGGTCAGTCGTCCTAAACCCAAAGTTAATAAACGCTTGTCCAAAATTGACCGTAATAATATTATCACGGTTGAAAAGGCGATGTTTGAAGTGATTTTCCTCGCTCTGCAAACCGACTCAACCCGTTTTGTTACGCTGCATATTCCGGGCAATGCGCGGGCGACTAGCCTTGAAGGTGTGGAAGAGGGGTATCACAGCCTTAGTCACCATGGACTGGACGAAGAAAAACTTGATCAACTGGCGATCGTGGAGCAGGCGGTGATTGACGAATGGGGGCATTTTCTGCGCAAACTCAAAGCGGCAGAATTAGCGGAAAATACTTTACTGGACGAAACGATGACTTTGTTAACCTCTAACCTAGGCAATGCATCCAGTCACAATAATAAGAACATGCCGGTGCTGTTTGGCGGAGGAGGGTTCAAACATGGGCGGCACTTGGCCTTTGATCAGAAAAAGAACTACGCGCTGCCTAATCTCTATCTGAGCGCTTTGCATCAACTGGGTTTACAGGATGAAAGCTTTGCTACCAGTACGGGCGAGATGGATGGCTTGCTGTGACGGCGTAGGTGTAGAAATAGAAGAGGGTAGGCCGCGGATGGCGCGGATGGACGCGGATAAGAGGAGGAGGGAGAATTTGAGGGTAAGGCTAAAAGAGGGGGCAATTTCAGGCAAAGGAATGGGAATAGTCCATTCGTCTATCTATCGAAACGTCCACCACCACGCAATGCATTGCGTTCCACATTGTGGAGCGGATTGGCAATCCGCTCTATTGGGTGATTGCACATTTGCCTTTGGGTATTTCCCCCCTTTTATCCGTGGTTAAAATTATTTCTGAAAAAAACTTGGATGTCGTAGATAGATGCGGATTTACCAGGCGGTTATTTTTTCTTTAGTTTAACCGCTGCGTGGGCTGGGATAGGGCTCTCGAAGCCTTCGTAGGCTGAAGGTTTGATGCCTTTAGCGTAACCCTTGCCGCTGAAAGTATTCGGCTTATAAGGTCCGACAAAAGCGATGTTGGAATCGGCTTTGATCTGACCTTCGAGACCGAGTGACCAATAAACGGCATTGAGGATCATGCGACGGTAACCGTCGTTGAGGATGTCTTCCGAAGCTCCGTAGAGCGAGGTGAAGGCGCGGCCTTTGGCTCCATTTTCTCCTTTGTATTC
>JAJRVS010000288.1 GCA_024277195.1 Verrucomicrobiota bacterium
ACAAACATATCCTGATCAGTGCCATGAGTTATGGCGCTCTAGGGAAGAATGCGGTTCAAGCTTTGGCTCGAGGAGCAAAAATGTCAGGTATCCCGATGAACACGGGCGAAGGAGGCTACCCCAAATATCATCTAATGGAAGACGCCGACCTCATTTTTCAGTTAGGTACGGCTAAATTCGGCGTACGCCATGAAGACTCTTCTCTCAACGACAGCAAACTCGCTGAAATCGCTCAACTCGATCAAGTTCGCATGATTGAGATCAAACTATCCCAAGGTGCCAAGCCCGGCAAAGGGGGCATGTTGCCCAAAGAAAAAATAAGCGAAGAAATCGCTGAACTTCGTGGCATCCCCCGGGACAGGGATGCCATTTCACCTTCTTCTCACAAAGAGTGCAAGGACTTGGCCAGCACCGTCGCTTTCTTGCGTCGGGTGCAAGAAGTCTCGCAGTTGCCCGTCGGAATGAAACTCTGCATAGGTTGCCTGGATGAATTCCGAGGATTAATTCGGGAAATGAAACGCCAAGGCACCTTTCCTGATTATTTTGCCCTCGATGGAGGTGAAGGTGGAACAGGTGCAGCGCCCAAGGCTTTCATGGATCATGTCGGACTCCCCATCCTACCAGCACTTCATGGGGTGCAAACGATCTTACTGGAAGAAAAAGTCCGCGATCAAACGAAAATTCTATCCGCTGGTAAACTGATCAGCCCAGGCGAGCAACTCGTCGCCATGGCACTGGGGGCGGATGCTGTATACACCGCACGAGGTTTCCTACTCGCCTTGGGATGTATTCAGGCACTGCAGTGCGGCAAAAACACCTGCCCCGCCGGCATCACCACTCATGACCCAACGCTTACCAAAGGACTGGTTATTAATAGCAAAGCCGAACGAGTTTATCATTACGCCAACGCTTTGGAACGTGAGTTATTAGAATTGTTAGCCGCCTCGGGATGTTCTTCTATTCAAGACCTCACGCCAAAAAACCTTTTCATCCCTGTCGGCTCCATCCTTGCGCCCCTATCAGTTGCTACCCCACAAGCCCCCGTCATTTCATGAAAAAATATATTATTTGGTCATTGCAGCTGATTGCGGCTCTTGCGCTACTCATCGAAGCTATCCCCAAACTCAGCGGGGCTGAAGAATGCCGAGCCACTTTCATTGCGCTGGATATGGAACCTGCCGGACGAGTGATCACTGGACTGCTCGAGCTTTGTGCCGCGCTATTGCTGATTCTTCCTAATAGCACCAGCTATGGGGCCATCCTTGCCACCGGCCTGATGAGTGGTGCGCTCATTGCTCATATCACCAAGTTAGGTTTTCATGGGCACCATTTCACCATGGTCATAGAAGCCTTGGTCGTCCTAACTGCCAGCATTGCGATCATCTATCTGCGCCGCCACGAAATGCCCGTTATCGGCCGCATGTTTGCCAAGGATTCTTGATATTCTTATAGAATGTCATAGACGTATGAACTCACTCATGACAGATAAAAGACCACTCTACATTCGTTACGCCGGCCCCGTCCTTCTAGAAACCCCCCTATTGAACAAAGGCAGCGCTTTCACCCTGGATGAAAGGCGTGCCTTCAATCTCGAAGGATTGCTGCCCTTCCAAATAGAGAGCATCGAGCAACAGGTCGAACGCTCCTACCAACAGTTCTCCCAATTTGACAACGATCTAGACAAGCATATTTACCTGCGCAATATCCAAGACGCCAACGAAACCCTCTACTTGAGATTAGTCAGCGATTATCTGGAGGAAATGCTGCCCATCATCTACACCCCGACAGTAGGCAAAGCTTGTCAGTTGTTCTCACAGATCTACCGCCGCAAACGCGGCCTGTTCATCTCCTACCCCGATCGCCACCGCATGGATGACATGCTGCAAAACGCCACCAAGCAGAATGTAAAAGTGATCGTGATGACTGACAGCGGGCGCATTCTAGGTTTGGGAGACCAAGGCATCGGCGGCATGGGCATCCCCATCGGCAAATTAGCGATTTACTCAGCCTGCGGCGGCATCAGCCCCGCTTACACCTTGCCGATCACGCTCGATGTAGGCACCAACAATCAAGAATTGCTCGATGACCCGATGTATATGGGCTGGAGAAACCCGCGCATCACCGGTGACGAATATTTTGAATTTGTCGATCATTTTATTGCAGCGATCAAGCGCCGCTGGCCTCATGTGCTGATTCAATTTGAAGATTTCGCCCAACAAAACGCCACTCCGCTGTTGGAAAAATACCAGGATCAAATGTGCTGTTTCAATGATGACATCCAAGGCACGGCCGCAGTCACCGTGGGAACTCTATTAGCAGCCTGTCACGCCAAAAAATCCAGCTTAAAAGATCACCGCGTAGTTTTTGTTGGAGCCGGGTCAGCAGGTTGCGGCATCGCCTCCCAAATCGTTGCCCACATGGTCAAAGAAGGCTTGTCCGAACAACAAGCTCTTGAGCAAGTTCATCTGATCAGCAGTGCAGGACTTTTAACTAAAGACATGGATAACCTGATGGCTTTCCAAACCCGATTCAGTAAAAACAAACAACAAGTGGCTGACTGGAATCGCGAAAACGGTGCCATTCGCCTGCTGGAAGTGGTCAAACAAGTCAAACCCACCATCATTGTCGGCGTGTCCGGGCAACCGGGATTGATCACTGAGGAAGTGGTCAAAATCATCTACGCAAACTGCCCTACCCCGATTGTCCTACCTTTGTCCAACCCGACCTCGCGAGTAGAAGCTTTGCCCGAAGATGTGATCCGTTGGACAGACGGCCATGCCATCGTCGCCACCGGCAGCCCCTTTGATCCGGTGAAGCATAATGGCAAAACCTACCCCATAGCCCAATGCAACAACAGCTACATCTTCCCCGGCATTGGTCTCGGCGTCATCGCCAGCGGAGCACGCCGCGTGACCACCGAAATGTTCATCACCTCAAGCGAGGCTCTAGCCGCTTGCTCCCCGCTGGTCAAAGGAGAGAGCGACCTGCTTCTGCCCGAACTTCACACCATCCGCGACGTGAGCTCCCGCATCGCCTTTGAAGTAGGCAAACAAGCCATGGCAGAGGGCGTTGCCACCCGGGTGGACGAATCCGTATTAAAAGAATCCATCGAGCGCAACATGTGGTTCCCCGAATACCGGAACTACCGTCGAACTTCTTTTTAAAGGAGCTCCTCAAAAATCACCCTACCATCAAAACCAGAGCCGTAGTCCAGCAACCACGGAAACCGAATCGATCCCATCCCCCTCTTTACGCGCCAGACTGGAGGTCTGTCCAAGCTTGCGCTCCCAATTCACACCCACGTAGGGGGCAAATTCGCGGCGGATTTCGTATCGCAGGCGAAGCCCCAACTCGACGTAGTTAAAACCACTGCCCACACCAAATTCAGGAACCGCTTGAGCAGCCACTTCCGTTTCCACCCGGGCTTGAGCAATCAACCTCTGGGTGAATAGAAAATCCTTGCTTGCCGTCAGCCTCGCTGACACCTCTCCATTTTCACTGATAAAAATGACCGGAGTCACCTCATAACTATACGGTGCAAAGCCCTGCAATCCCAAGGCAGCAAAATAGCGTGAAGAGGTCTTACCTGATTGCCAGATAGGGTCGTAACGCAATCCCACTTGAGCATCCCAGAAGGGAGCGATCATACGACTGTAATACCCGTGAATTTCAGCATTTCCGTTAGAATCGTCCTGTAGACTTTGCTCACCTTCGGTCTTAAACCAAAAACGATTCACATTCCCTCCATACCGACCCTCAACATCCCAACTGAGCAGATCGCTGCCATCATTCAGCCGATATTCCATTTGATCAAACAATAGTAAACCAAAAGATCCCACTCCCATCGACTCCATTTTGTAAGGCAGGTATTCAGCATCTTCTGGAGCGATAGTAGGCTGATTCATGAACATTTTTTGCTCCCCCTGTTCAGATTGAGGCATCACCTTATCCTGTGAATAACAAGTCAGCACCGTTATCCAAAACAGCATGATCCCGAGCCACGCTCGCAGCACCTTCAGATTCACCATTACGATTCCCTTACTCATGCTCCCGCCTTCCCCTTCATCGGCTTCGAAACCGATACTACCCGGAACATTCCCATGTCCATGTGAAAAATGAGATGGCAATGAAAGGCCCAGTTACCCGGAGCATCCACGGTAACATCCGCCGAAAGGTGTTCAGCAGGTTTCACATTAATAGTATGTTTACGAGGATTGTGCTGGCCATTCCCGTTGTTGAGAACCATCCACATCCCATGCAGATGAATAGGGTGATTCATCATCGTATCATTAATAAAAGTAAGCCTAACCCGTTCACCATATACCAAGCGAATCGGCTCCGTGCGTTTCGAAAAACTTTCACCATCAAAAGACCACATATAACGATCCATATTGCCAGTAAGATGAAGTTCAATTTCACGGCGAGGTGGCCGCAAATCAACTCCGGGTCTCGGAGACTTTAGGTCGGTGTAAACCAAAACTTTACGCCCATCGTTCCCCAAACCGATGCCCGGCTCATTCAGACGACTTTTGGAAATAGTCGCCACGGTTGTATTACCCACGCCATGACGATCTGGACCGTGACGATAGGTCTTTGATAAATCTGCAGCACTCTTTTTCATCCTAGGCATCCCTCCCCCTTTACCAACAGGCGAGGGAGAATTCTCCTTAACGCTCGCCTTCATCTTCTCATGACTCATCCCCGCCATCGAAGAGGATCCGCTTGACTCACCACCCGTCTTATTCATTCCCTTCATGCCCCCCATAGCCATCCCCATGTCTTCCATGGTCAGCAAAGGCCGCTTCCTTCTTTTCGGCACAGCTGCGGACATTCCTGAACGAGGAGCAAGAGTCCCCCTTGCATATCCACTGCGATCTATGCTCTCGGCAAAAATAGTGTAGGCCCGGTTTTCTTCAGGCTCGACGATGACGTCGTAAGTTTCCGCAACACTGATCCTGAACTCATCCACTGCAACCGGCTGGATATTTTGCCCATCTGCTTGTACCACCGTGAGCTTCAAACCAGGAATCCTCACATCGAAGTAGGACATCGCCGCCGCATTGATAAATCGCAATCGCACTTTCTCCCCCGGCTTGAACAAACCCGTCCAATTACTTTCGAGTCCATTCCCATTCATCAAATAAGTATAAGCATAACCCGTGACATCCGAAATATCAGTTGGAGCCATCCGCATCTTACTCCATGACAACCTGTTTTTCACTGTGGCAAGCAAACCATTCTGCCGAGAGTCGCGAAAAAAATCTGGGACTGTACGCTTTTGATAATTGTAATAATCAGCTTGTTTTTTCAACCGCTTCAATACCCGGTGAGGATCTCCGAATACCCAATCCGAAAGCACGATGACGTATTCCCGGTCGACAGCCAAAGGATCCGCTGCCACCGGATCAATGATCAAAGGCCCGTAAACACCGGTTTGTTCCTGCAATCCTGAATGACTATGATACCAGTAGGTGCCACTTTGAGTAACTGGGAAACGGTATTCAAAAGTTTCTCCCGGCTTGATTCCGTCGTAACTAATCCCCGGCACACCATCCATTCGAAAAGGAAGGATCAAACCATGCCAGTGAATCGAACTATCTTCTCGCAAATGATTAGTCACTCGCAACAGCGCATCGCTGCCTTCTTTTAATCGCACAAGCGGTCCTGGCACAGTCCCGTTGATTGTGGTTGTCTTCACCTGTTTGCCCGCCACCTCGATCTGAGTCTCGGCTATGTTAAGCTCTATCAGATTGCCCGAAGCATCTGCCGCCAGCTTGGAATCAGCTCCGCGTGCATAAGCAGGTGAAATCGTTGCTGCTGCAGCGAGCGCCCCGTAATCTCCACTTTTTTTCAAAAAACGACGTCTCGAAATACTATGCGCTACTTGTTCCATTTTTTCATCCTAGGGCTCCAAACTTTGCAGATATTTCTTCAACTGCTTTTTAGCTCGATATACACGAGTTTCCACTGCCTTGATACTACATCCCAACAAAATCCCTGCTTCCTCTTGCGTATTACCCTCCAGGGAAAAAATTACCAGCGCTTGCTTCAAATCGATCGGCAAGCTGTCTATCGCCTGCATAATTTGCGCGTTTTTTTCTTCAGCCATCACCACCTGCGCCGGATCGGGACTTGCTTTGCGCATTTGATCCAGATCCACATTTCCCGAAAGCTGGGAATCAAAAATTTGCTCCACGTAATGCAACGGTCGCCGTTTGCGGGAACGGATCCAGTCGCGACACAAATTACCGGTGAGGGTATAAAGCCAGGTTCGGAACTTCCCCTTGGGTTTATACTTGGAGCGCTTGAGATAAACCCGCACAAAAGCCTCCTGCACCAGATCTGCCGCTTCATCCGTATCGTGCACAAAACGATAAACGTAGCTGTGTAATGCCTGCTGGTAACGCGCCATGATCTCGTTCAGAGCCAGATCATCTCCCTGCTGCAAGCGTAAGATTAGCGCTTGATCGACTTCATCACGATCAACT
Organism: Verrucomicrobiota bacterium; assembly: GCA_024277195.1. Lineage (GTDB taxonomy): Bacteria > Verrucomicrobiota > Verrucomicrobiia > Verrucomicrobiales > DEV007 > JAADHD01. Next base: position 6,489 of record JAJRVS010000288.1, read on the forward strand.
TCACCGTTCACATCGAGCGTAGAATCTGCCTCCATCATCTATGCCAAAGGCTACTCAATGAGAATGAGGCAAAGACTCGCCAGCAAGCTGTAACAATTGATCATATTGCTCCGACGTGAGAATTCCCTCCATCTCAAACAAATGCTCCAGAGTAGCTTTCTGCAATTTCGCCATCGCTTTATGAATCTTCTCTACAGCCTTTTCCACTTCTGGTGAGTATGAACGCTCATTAGCCAGCACCCTAGCAAGGTCTGCGTTGGCAGCATTCAGGGAGCTTCGCAACTCATCCTCTCTTTTTTTTGCTTTGGCCTCAAGAGGAATCAATTTCTCTTCTTGTTGGGGAGTCAGAACAATGGCTTGGTGCAGTTCGGCATGAGTGGCTCCTCCGCTGTGTGTGACAAATTCAGAGGAATGTCCCCGGCTCAAGCCAATACCCAAATAACTACCACCCAGACAAGCGACAAACACCACAGCCCCCACCGCCAACAAACCCGCTGCACCCTGTTTTTTCATCGTGCGCTCCCGTGTGAGGTAGGTAGTGGTAAATAGAGCGAATTGACATCAAACGCATCCGCCCATGCTAAATCAGCACTAGCAGATTTAGAACTCGGAGCGCCCTCGAAAGTCGAACCATAAACAAAACCAAAGCCTGTTGTCATTCCCAGAAAAAGCAAGGCCATCACCGGTTGCGCCAGCCATAAAGGCCAGGAAAAAAAGACTGGCGAAGCATTCTCCTCACGTCGCTGAATGGATCGCCAAACTCGGGACGCCATATTGCTCGGCAAATCCGGAACAGGAAGGCGCTGCAGCTGCATCAGTTCATCTTCTAGCTCTTCATCTTGTATCATACTGGTTAATATAACGACATAATTTCACAAAATCCCTCATATTATTTTAAAAAATTCACCTTCTAAAAGGCTAATTCCAGCAACCTACCGCTGAGATGCAGCTTAGGGAGAATCAAATCCAGAAAGAGCCGTTACCCTGAGAAAAAAGAGAGAGAGCTTCCAAACTCACTATTTTTATCTATTTTTATCTTGCGCGCATCCATTCAGCAGTTAAAAACGTAATGTCTAAAAATGTTCTTTTCTTGTAAGGGACTCATTAAAATCAGACGTATAACAAAAAAATGCAAAACCAAACCAAATTAAATCGTAAATCCTCTGCTTTCATCTTAGGAGCGCTTACGCTTTCCATGGCATTTGTCGGAGCAGTTCACGCCGCCGACAAACCTATGGGCCCCCCTTGGGATGCTCCCAGTTCAGCGTCCTCGAAAAAAAATCCGGTCAGTGCTGACAAGGCTTCTCTCAGAAAAGGCAAAAAACTCTACAAAGCAGCCTGCCTGCCTTGCCATGGAGCTACCGGCAAAGGCAATGGAGCTGCCGCAGTCGCCCTGCCAATCCACCCGGGCAATCTCACCGATTCCAAACGCATGTCAGGTCAAAGTGATGGTGCGATTTTCTGGAAAATGTCTGAAGGTCGTGGCCCCATGCCGCCCTTCAAAGCATCGTTCAGCGACACTGATCGATGGAACATTCTCAACTACATCCGAACGCTGGCTAAATAAGCCAATTTCACCTCACACGCTCAATTATCCATGAAAACGATGAAACGAAGCCTACTCACTCTGCTGGCCTTGTCAGCGACAACCTTCAGCGGAAACTTAACCGCGCAGGAAGCCGATAAAAAAGCTGCCGCGCCTAAAGTTGCTCCTAAAGTTGCTCCTAAAGTTGCTCCTAAAGTTGCTCCTAAAGTTGCTCCTAAAGTTGCTCCTAAAGTTGCTCCTAAAGTTGCTCCTAAAGTTGCTCCTAAAGTTGCTCCTAAAGCTGCTCCTAAAACAGTCTCCCCTGTTTCCCGCGCTGAATACGACAAACTCAAACAAGAGCTGGATACGCTCAAAGCCCAGATGCAAAAAGTGCTCGCAGCAAAAGCGCAAGCTCCTGCTGCCGCAGCTCCCGCACCGGCGCCACCAACGCCACCATCTGGTGGCAGCGGCAAAGCTGTAGTCGAAGCAAGTGCTCCGGCTATTGACTCCGCGCTCGAAGATCGCTTGGTGGCACTTGAAGAGTCTGCTGCTATGGTCATGCCGGGTTCAACCAACTCCCTGCTTACTGGCTTTGCTTTTGCTGGCTACGATAACCTGAGCAACCAGGATTCCTCCTTCAATGCAAGTTTCAGCCCCATTTTCCTTTGGAAACTCGGAGACAACGTATTTTTCGAAAGCGAAGCGGAAATTGGATTGGAAGGAAATGAGACCACCGTTGATTTAGGTTATGCTCAGATCGCCTACATAGTGAATGATTACCTCACGCTCGGAGCTGGTAAGTTTCTTAGCCCCAGCAATTACTTTGGCGAAAGAATTCACCCAGCGTGGATCAATAAATTTGCCTCCGCTCCCTTGCCTTTTGGCCACGGAGGATTGATGGCAGGAAGCCAACTCGGCATTCAAGCTCGAGGCGGAATTCCCATTGGCACTACCCGCGCCACCTATGCTTTTTACCTCTCTAACGGCCCCTCGCTCAATGTAGGAGGTGACGACGGAGATGCTGGCCATGACGTGGAAGAGCCGGGATCACTCGATTTCAATAATTTCGGTGACATCAATAACAACAAGGCCGTTGGCGGACGTGTTGGTTTCAAGCCCATCCCTTCTCTTGATATTGGATACGGCTTTGAATTTGCGAGCGTAGCACCATCAGGCAGTGAATTTGGCAATGTGGACGCCATCACTCATTCAATTGACGCCAACTACGTGAAAAACTCTTCACTGCTTCTCGGAGTCATTGACGCCCGCACGCAACTCGTCTGGCTCGACATTGACAACCCTGGCATTGCTCCACTCGATTACGGCAACGGAAGCCGGGGTGGTTACGGGCAAGTTGCCTATCGTCCCATGGAAATCGGCAACGATTTTGTCAAAAGTTTCGAACCCGTCGCTCGTTATGATTGGATCAACAAACCGGGCGGAGAAGAAACCACTCGAATGAGCTTCGGACTCAATTACTGGATCAATGCTAGCACTGTGTTTAAAGCATCCTACGAGTTTGGCACAGAAAAAGATGCCCATGGCAGCGACGACTTCACTGGTGTGCGTATTCAGGCAGCCATTGGATTTTAATCGGCTTAACCCCATCGAGATCAAGCAACTATATTTTTTATCAACATGAATGCGAAATCAAATCACACTTCTGAAGGACACTCCCCACGTCACATCATCGCCATCCTCAGCCTTGGCTTACTGGCTCTCGGATTGAGTGCCTGCTCCAATTTGTCCGAGTCTGACGGCGAAGACAGTGCCGCCATCCAGCAAAGTGGTGCCGAACTCTGGGCCAACAACTGCTCCAGTTGTCACAATTACCGTGACCCCGGAGCATACACCGATGCGCAATGGGAAGTCGCCAGTTTGCACATGAGAATCCGTGCCAATCTCACCGGCCCGGACTACCGCGCCATCAAGGACTTCTTGCAAAGCAGCAACTAAAATCAATCCTCCTTCAAGCGCCCTGTCATTTAACCTGACAGGGCGCTCGATAGAGAGCTATACTTCATAGCTCAGACATCACAAATCTCCACACCTTGTTTCAAGGATGCCAGCTTATCTTCTCTGGCAGGGATAAACTCCTGAGCCACCCAGGCTTTGTAACCGGTGTCCACGATTGCTTTCATAATCGCTGGGTAAAAAAGTTCCTGACTGTCATCAATCTCATGCCTCCCCGGCACCCCGCCGGTGTGATAATGGGAAATATAGGAATGATGTTTTTTGATGGTAGCGATCACGTCCCCTTCCATGATCTGCATATGATAAATATCGTATAACAATTTAAAATTCGGCGAAGCAACCTCCTTGCAAAGATCCACCCCCCACTGGGTATGGTCGCATTGGTAATCCTCGTGATTCACTTTGCTATTCAATAACTCCATACTCAAAGTTACTCCCAGTTTTTCCGCCAAGGGCATCAAGCGTTTCAGGCCAGTCGCACAGTTTTTGATCCCCTGCTTGTCATCCAAACCCTCACGGTTGCCAGAAAAACAAATCACGTTGTTAAAACCAGCTTCAGCAGAAGCTTTGATCAATGGTTGATAAATTTCTACCAGTGTGTCGTGATGCTCCAAGCGATTAAAAGCCTTGGTGATGCCTCCGACTTTCACCCCCTGGTCCGTTTCCCCCTGAGGAAAACTCACCATAGCACAGTGCATGCCATGTTTTTTCAAAGTCGCAAAATCCTCAGGCAATAACAATTCGACCGAAGCCAAACCAAATTTTTTGCCCGCCTCACACAAATCATCCAGCGGTATTTTGCTGTAACACCACTTACACGCCGAATGTTTGATCCGGCCTTTTAATCCCGCTGAATCAAGCGATTTCTCTGCCGCTTGCAATCGTCCCTGCAAAGCACCCACCCCCGTCGCCGCTGCGCCAAGACCTAAAGAAAGACCTGCTGATTGCTGAAAAAAATTACGCCGGGAAAAAGTGCTGTCAGATTCATTCATGATGACACTTTAACTGAATTCAAGGCGCAATCAAATCACCTTCTCACGAATCAATTTGAGCAGCATCCAGAGCAGCAGCGTCGTGCCCAATAATGCCAAACTGGCACAGATCAAAAACACCCGATTGGGTGCCAGCCCCAATTGCGAGCGAGCCGACAAATAAATCAGCGAGCCCACCGTACTGGCCATGAAAGACAAAGCATTGGCTGTACCCAGAAAACGCCCACGCTCGTCATCCGGTGATAACTTTTGTAACAGAGCTTGCAGCGGAATGATATAAAATCCGGCAAATACCCCTGCCCCGGCGATAAAAAACGCCACCATTTTGAATTCAGGCTTCACCAGTCCTAACAAAGCAAAAAACACGGTCATACCCGCCGCGCCCAAAGGTATCAATTTAGGCTGGATTTTGTGCCTCGATATGAATCCGGCCAACACACTGCCAATGCCAATGGCAAGACCCATGATGCCCAGCAAATACCCTGCTTTGGTTGCTGAAATATCCAGTAAAGTTCGATACTCGGGAAGGATCAACAAAGCCATCATGCCAATCATATAAAAAGAAGCCCAGGCGATGGCCACCGTTAGCAAGCGTGTTTTGCGCATGTCTTTTAATGCACCAAAATAAATACTGAAAGGGTTCCAACAGAATTTAAGCGCAGGGTTCATCGCTTTCAGCGCCGGCATGAACATGATCGCCACCCACCCCAACACCGCAAGTCCCAGCAAAGCCATGCCCGGCACCGCAGAGCGTGCAGAACTCGGTGCGCTGCCTTGGAAGGCATCGTAAATAGGCCCAGCCAACAAGGTACCGACAATCACCGCGATATTGGTAGACATATTGATAAATCCGTTCGCCTGACACAAATCCTCATCGGTGACCAATTCAGGAATCATGCCATACTTGGCCGGTCCAAAAAAAGCACTCTGAATCGCCAGCATCAACATCGCACTCAAAGCCAACCACATATTGCCAAGAAAAAATCCCAAAAAAGCAATCAAGGCAATTCCAATTTCCACCACCTTGACCCACCTCGATATCCTCTGCTTACTGAAGCGATCCGCCAGTTGCCCGGCATAACCCGATAGTAAAATAAAAGGGATCGTCAGACACAAACCCACATAAGCCGGCCCACCGTCCCCAAGAGGCCCATGCCACACACCTCCGCTTGCTACACAAAAGACCAGGATCGTCTTGAGCAAATTGTCATTCGCCGCCCCGAAAAACTGCGCCACCGTGAGGCTGAGGAATCCGCGTTTGAGAAGTCTGGCATTCATTTTTTTGGTGCAGCACCCTAAACACGACAAGGCTCAGTGTCGAACGTAAGTATTTTCAAATCAAAGGGAAAAAGGAGCTAGTCATCGAGCGCTAATAGGTGATAATTTGCATCCATGAACAGGTTTTTAAAAATCTTGATCTTATTTTTGCTTGTAGCGGAAACCGTCACGCCTACTAACGCAGCAGATCCTAAGAAATCTGCCAAAGAGGCGATCGAGCGCTACAGCTCTGCTACCAAAAAGAACCCGAACGATGTCGTTGCCTGGAACGGTCTGAGCACCGCCTTGATATTCCTGGGCAAAACATCTGAAGGGCTCGCGGCTTTTCAAAAAGCCATCCAACTCAATCCCAAAAACGCCTCTTTGTTGTCCAATATGGGAAAAGCCTTGCTCGACTCAGGACAACTGGATGAAGCCATTACGGCTTTACATCAAGCAATCGAAATCAACCCCGAAAGTGCCGCCGCCTGGGCTAATCTTGGCGGATGTCTGCTCAAACAGGGCAAAATGAAAGAAGCCTTCGAAGCCACCCACAAAGCAACCGGACTAGGCCCGGCTGATGCCACTGCATGGAACAACCACGGAGCCGTATTGCTCTATTTGGAAAAACTGGATGAATCCGTTGAAGCCTCACAACGAGCCATCAAACTCGATCCGAAAAACGCCCTGAGTTGGGCTAATCTTGGCGCAGCACTGCTCAAACAAGGCAAAGTAGATGAATCCATCACCGCATCTGAGAAGGCAACCCAACTGAACCCGCAAGAAAGCATCGCATGGAACAATCTAGCCGGAGCCTTGCTCGAACAAGGCAAAACGGCAGAAGCTGTTATTACCATAAAAAAAGCCCTTGATATCAATCCGGCAGACGCGGAAGCCTGGAGTAATTTGGGAGTGATCTTGCTCAAACAAGGTAAAGCCGAAGAAGGGATCAACGCCATTCGTAAGGCTTGTGAAGTGAACCCGCTTCATGTCAATAGCTGGATCAAACTCGGAGAGACGCTGCTGATTCGCGCAGAATATGAAGGCGCGATCAAAGCTTCTCGCAAAGCCATCGAACTCGATCCCAAAAACATCGCCGCTCTGGGCATTTTGATCAAAGCCAACGGCCAGTTAAAACACCCCGACCGTGTGGGCACATTGATGGCTCGATGGCTGCTAGTTCAATCGAGTGCAGCTAAAACCAACAATGACAAACCTCTGATACTGGAAATGGCCAAAGGTCTGAAAGTCCTGCAAGTCGAAGTGCCACTTGAAACACCCTCACCCTCAGCGATTCAGGATTATTACAAAAAACACAAGGATCGTTACAATAACGACCAGGTTCATCTGAAAATGATATCGGCTCCCATGGTCACCAAAACCATGCAAGCCATGGAAACGTTACGTAAACAATTGGCAAATGGCGGAGACTTCACCGCTCTGGCAAAAGAACATTCAGACGACTCGGCAGCGACTAATGGAGGAGATCGCGGATGGATGAAACGAAGCGATTTGCGCAAAGGTCTGGCTGACATTATCTTCTCCTTGAAAGTCGGTATAATCAGCCCGGTGCTGGAAGATCTGGACCACTACCGGATCCTCACCGTGATCGAAAGAAAAACCGGCGCCCCCACCCCGCTTGTAGAAGTCAAAGAACGAATCATTTTCCAATTAAAAGCAGCAGCGATGGAACAGAAAATCCAGCAGTGGATCGTCGATGCACGCAAAGAACTGAACGAAGCCCAGAGCCGATTGTAATAAATCCTCCCATTTTCCCCAATACTATGAAACTCCAAGCCTATTTATTTTACACCCTGTTAGCTGGCTTTTTTCTCCTCAACAGCCAATCGCAAGGTCAAGATACCGTCACAACCCCAGCACGCCCCAACATCGTTTTCATCATCGCCGATGACCTTGGCTGGGCGGATGTCGATTTCCACGGGGGCAATGTTCCCACCCCCAATCTCAAACAGCTGCTCGACGAGGGCATGGGACTACGACAGCATTATGTAGCTCCCGTTTGCAGCCCTACCCGGGCAGGTTTCATGACCGGGCGCTACTGGAGTCGCTTTGGCATCACCACCCCGACCAATTCTCTAGCGCTGCCATTCAACACCGTCACGGTTGCCAAAGCTCTCAAAAAATCAGCTTATAACACCTGCATCACCGGCAAGTGGCATCTCGGCTCCAAGGCCGAATGGGGTCCTAATCATTTTGGTTTTGACCACAGTTACGGATCGATGGCGGGCGGGGTCACTCCTTGGTCACATTTTTACAAAAAAGGTCCCTACTCGACCACTTGGCATCGCAATGAAAAACTCTTCAGCGAACAAGGACACGTCACTGACTTGCTCGCAAAGGAAGCCGTCACTTGGATCGAAAAACAAAAAGATGATACTCCCTTTTTCCTCTACGTCCCTCTCACCGCCGTCCACCTTCCGATTCGCGAACCTCAAACCCTGCTCGATCGGGTGCCAAAGGAAATCACCGGAGAAGTGGCGCGTCACTACGCCGCCTGCATTCTCCACCTCGACGACGCGGTGGGGCAAATTGTGGCAGCTGTCGAAAAATCCGGTAAAAAGGACAACACTCTCATCATCTTCACCAGTGACAACGGGGGCTCCACGGCTGAAAACAACGACACCAAATATCCCAACATCAAAGACGACTGCCCCAATGGAGCGCTGACCGGCAACAACCTGCCCCTGCGTGGCAAAAAAGGCGACCTCTACGAAGGCGGCACTCGCGTTCCCACGATTGTTCGTTGGCCTGGAAAAATTGCCGCCGGCAGCTCCAGCGAAACGCCCGTTCACATCGTCGACTGGATGCCGACCTTCTGCTCTCTCGCAGGTTACCCTGCCGACCAGTCCAAACTAAAGTGGGACGGCACCAACCTCTGGCCACTGCTGTCGGGCAAAGGCAGCTTACCTGCACGCAGCCTCTACTCCGCCGGCACCAGCTTCCGCTCTCAAGCCCTGCGCGACGGCGACTGGAAATTGATCCTGTTTTTCGCCAAAAACGGCAACGAAAACAAAGCCGAACTCTTTAACCTCGCCACTGACCTCAACGAAAAAAATAATCTGACCTCGACTGAACCCAACAAACTTGCCGAACTACGCAAAAAACTCAAAAAGCTCGCCGCCAATGATCGCGACGCCCTTGCCCCGAAGTCATAAAAAACTTTATTGTTATTTCCCAAGCTCATCCCGCAACCAGGCCGTGTGAAAATACAACGGCTCCATTCCCCAGGTTTTTTTGTCAGTCGCATCCAAATAACTCCCCAAATAAACCCTCGCCAAGGGGCTCGATTTGATCGCTTGCAGAACAGCCGCGCGATCTTTTTTATCTGCCAATAGGGCAAAAATATTACATAAGCGCAAACGTGAATCGCTGTGCAAATCACGGTATTGAGGATTTTTCAAAATAGCCAAAGATGCCGATAAAGCGTTGTCCCAGTCAGCTTCGCGCACCGCCAAAGCCGCTTGCAAATCAAGCACCTCCCCCATGTATTTGGCTTGCGAGTATTCTTTCAAATAATCTTTTATAGCCTGTTCAACCGGCTTGGCATCCCAAGGCAACTGATTGACCTGAAGTTTACGAATGTATGAAGCAGCAATGAAAGGGTTCTCAGGAAATGAAACACCCCTGCTATACCACAAAGGACGACGGGCTCGATAAGTCGCGCGCAAATACAACAACCACACCGCTTCCCGCTTGTCACTATCTGGGTATTGATCGAGAAATTTTTTCGCTGCTTTTTCGACAAATTTATAATCCCTGGTTTCAATGCTCTTTTCACCGGGACGCTCTGCTGCCCCCCTATCTTTAACCGGCAGGCTAATACCGCGATTGGCGACTAAAAACAACCGCAAACAATGCAACCGGTCTTCGACGCTTTTCATTCGCGAATCAGCCAACGCGGCATCTAACTCAGCGATCACCACATCGCTGATATTCCGACCTTTGGAGCCTGGGATTTCTTTGAGATCAATGCCATAATTCCATACCATAACATTGATCGCGTGGCGGCGGATTTCAAAATATCTAGCCCGCACATCCACCGCAAGCTCCCTGTCTTGCATCACCAAATCAGCAAGATCAGTGATAGCAAAGTGAATACAGGCATCATTCCAGTTGCGATAGAGTTTTTGCGATTCTTTTTGCAATTGATTCATCTGCAATACCAAGGGAGCCAAAGCCCCCCCTCCATCAACCGCATACAAGCGATTCACCAAGTCTTGATATCCAGGGTGAGTCTGTTTGCTCGAACGCTCCTGTTCCGTCGGCTCAATCAAAGACCCATATAAAAACTCCCGATGGCGCAGGTATTTTTGCTCAAAACCATACAGGGATTCTTTCCAAGCAGGTGCAACTTGATCAAAGGGATTGGCTTTAGCTGGGTTCGCCAATTTCTGCTCTTCACGATTCTCCTCATTCGCTGCCGCCCTGAACGACGGACGTGCCGCATCCCTCGCCTCCGCACTTTCCGCACAATCTGTGATCAGTTGCTGATAGCGCTTTACCGCCCATTCATTCCAACCGTTTTCAGCTGCATAACGTCTGAAAAAAGGAGTCGCCATTGCAATTTTGGGCAAAGCCTCTAACAAGGATGCCAAGGACTGCGCCTGCTCAGCAGATCCACGCTCAGCTATTTTTGCACACTCCTCCCATGCTTGAACGGCGTTCCACAATTCGTCCATGCGCAAAATACGCTGCTTGGCCCCCTCGGCAAAACCTATCACACGAGCATTAGCTACCCGCAAATTTTCTGGAGTTTCGTTATAGAACTCTAAATAAATCTGTTCTCGATCCTCCCCCAGAACAAGCGAAGTGAGCTTACCACGCGCCTTTTGCCAAGCATTGCCGAGATCAAGATAAGCCGTAGCCGAGGGGGCTTCTGCAACCGCTTTAACCCGTGTCGCAATCTGCATTGCCAAGTCTGCATCTTTGTGCGCCGTCAACTTTCCCGCATAATCCGGATGCCCCTCCGACAAAGCACGCCCTAAAAGATAGCTGCGGATTTTTTCCCAATGAATCGGGCTGATTGCCGCTTGAAAAGACTCAAGTTGAACCAACTCCTCCAAAGGACCGAACTGCAATAAAGTGTCCACATATTGCCTCACCTGAGTATCTTCAGCCACACTCAAGTCGGGGCTGAGGGCACTCGCAGCAGGAGGTAAAGCAGCATAATTGAACGGATAAAATTCCATCTCATAATAACCTTGCTGCTGACGACCAGGTTCGCTGCCCGGTTCATTCCGATTGATCAATGGCAACAATACCATCACCGCATCTCCACTCCTACCCGCATCCTGATAAGCTGTTGCCAATCGAAAATTCGCCCCTTTGGATAAAACACTGGATGGAAAATCACTCAGATATTCACGATAAGCCACAATCGCTTCTTGCGCCGCCCCCGAACGCTGCAAAATCACCGCTCTGATAAAAGCCAGATCATCCGAAGTCCTCAACCACTCCTGCTGAGAATCCACCAACTCAAGCGCTTTTGCTTGATCCCCCGCATCACTGAGCGCATGCGCTTGAATCGCAACAAACCACGGCATCGCCTCATGATCTTCCCATCGTTTTTGTTGCGATTGCACCGCCGCAGCCAAACGTGGCAACCAATGGGATCTCCAAGCATTCACTACTTGCGGGTGATCGTAAAACCCATTGTAAAGGTTAGCTTCAGGCGCATGCAAAACCCAATAAACCGTTCCCATCGCCACCGCCGGGCGAGCGGCAATCTCCTGCAAAGCTTGCTGATCAGGCCGGGCGAGCAAAAGCGCCAATACACGCTCGACCATTTGCGTGGCACTACGCACATTCTCCGGATGTTCCTTCACTTCCATTTGACGGAAATACCAGTCCAGTGCCTCGGCATATTCCCCCCGTTTCACTGCCACCGCCCCCAACCACCCCTGCACATCACCAACAAAACGCCCTTGGGGGTAATGCTTAAGATAACTCTGAAACACCGATTCTGCTATTTTCAGTCCTTCCTCGGAAGGATCCTCGCCCCATGCTCCTTTTGCACTCTGCAAAGCACTGCGTCCGATCATGAACAAGGCCGTTTCAGCACGGGGATGTTCTGGGTATTTCTCCACCACCGCAGCAAAATATTCCTGACCATGGCTGGACTTTTCATCACCGCTGAAATACCCATCCGCTGCCAACAAATAAAGATAGTGTGCCATCGTGCGACCTCTGTTTGCCGCTAGACGTGCGTCCAATTCTGCCCGCTGGGATTCCTTCAGCTTGCCATGGATTCTCCCCAATTGATAGCGCCAACGGCAATACTCCCGCGCTTCATCTAGCGGCGTTTTTTGATCCGCCAAACAATCACGCACATCAATCACTAGATTGCTCCAAGCAGGCGGCACCAAGGGACTTTGACGCAAGGCAACCAGCAAGTCATCACAGGTTTTTATCGACTCATCGCGCGAAGATTTACCCATCGACTGAAACAACCACTGCAAGCGAAGCTCTACCCCATCCACTGAGATAGAACCTGACAACGGATCTCCCCCTTCACCCGATTTTTCCCGTGTTAACTGTGCTAAAGATTTTCCTGGCAAGCGATCAAGGTAATGATCCAGCCCCTGGGGAGGTCGGGACCAAGCTCCTGTGGCAAAAATATCAATTACTGAAAATGCCAGAAATAACAGCGAAAGTGCGATTCGATTCATTGATCCATCTTTAAGGTTTTCCACTCAGCGTCATCGATTTGATATTCAACTACCAGCTTTTTTTTATTTTGACGAAAAAGAATCAAACCACTGCTCAGCGATTGCCCCGCTGCCAAGCCTGAAAAGCCTAGTTTTAGTTGTAAAGCGCCCACCGCAGGAACCTGCCTGCCATTTTGCGAAAATTCAGGCTCAATGAAATCCCCTGCGATGAATTCCCGCAAAATGGGACGTGCCCAAGAAAGCCGCAGCTCGTGACCCTCGGAAAAATCAATCGCCACATCCGCCGTGCCAGTGTTATTCAGCACCAAACGATCACCTTGCAAACTCGCTTCCAAATCAGGCTTTCCTGAAAAACGGTTTTCTACCTCGCTAAGACTCCACCCACTGGAAGCCAAACCCTGACGAGCCATCTGAAACCACACAACTCCAGTAGCTGAGCTGTCTTTCACAGACGCCATCACCTGACGCAATTGCTCTCGATCACAAATCCGCAAACACAACCAATCCCCCGTTTGCAAAGAAATTTGCCCAATCCTCGTATCCTCCTCCACTTCGAAAAGCGAAATTCCAGATTGCTCAGATCGCCCGCTGCCCCGATACGTCAAATTTGGATTGACGAGCAGTTCCCCAACTCGCCAGTCTCGGATATGCCCCTTGGCTTTACCTTCACGAAAAATCGACAAGCGAGTGAAATTAGGCAAACCCGCCTGCCACGGAATCTTGCTCGTTTTGTTCCATTGATCGATCAAAGAACTCACATACTCAGAATCCACCAAAACCCTCGCCTGATCCGGGCGCACTGTTTTTTGTTTTACCTCGGGCAAAGCATCGTAAAACATCGGGAAAACCTCATCCAACTCCGCCTCGACTTCCGCCCACTTCGCAGATCCGCACCAGGACGCCAGGGCTGTGCTCGATAAATGCAATGGGCCAAACTGCTGGCGAAAAGACCTGAGCAACTTCGCATACGATGATAACAACCGTTCAGGACAATCATAGTCAAACTGCAAGGCCTCCTCAACCCCTGCATTTTCAACCCACCTGGCTAAGTCTAGCGGATCAATCCTCGACGGATCCGAGATGCTGGATTCCAGACGGATCACCGGCACAAAAGATATCCCTTCAGTCGATGATGGCAAAGCCCACCTGGCTTTATCTCTCAAGCGCCCCTCTCTGACTTCCAACTCTGCAATCTGCCAATAAATGGTCTCGATACCAGAGTGCTTCAACTGGGCCAACTCAAATTCAGTCAATGGCGACTCTCGATTCCATACCCAAAAAGCCATCGGCAACAGTCGCTGCCGCCCTAACCCAATTTCCTCCCCCTTCTTTTCACAAGCACCCAGAATGAAACAGAACCACAGCACCAAAGCTTTTGCCACCCCCTGCCTCTGCAACAGCTCAATCATCGCTTGAGTCAAAAAGCCTGAAACACTCGATGAAACCCGGGGCAAAATCCTGCGCTCGTCGTTCGATCCATAAGCGCAGCAAGTCCATCGGAAAATAAGCCCCGCACGCTATCTCCCTGCCATGAGTGCGGATCTTCCCACTTATCTGGCACTGATACAATCGCACAAACTCCCAACCCGTTTCTTCGCACGCCTCTATCCTCGCCACCTCACTCAACTCCTCCACCCCGTCAACCGCTCGCGCTTTGACGTTCAACTCCTCAAACAACTCCCTTCTGGCGGCAGCTTCATAGTCCTCCCCGGCATCCAAATGCCCCGCAGCACTGGAATCCCACTGCCCCGCATGACGGTCTTTTAAGGCTGAGCGTTTCTGTAAATACAGATCGCCCGACTTGTTACTGACAAAAATATGCACGGCCCGGTGACGCCAATTCTTTTCGTGTACCTCCACGCGAGCGGCCTGCTTCACCACCTTGTCTTGCTCATCCACCACATCAAACATCTCACCACTGCTATCCTCCGGCAGCTCCAAAACCGGATGATCATCCAAGTCATTGGTCAAATCAACCCACTGCTTCAAAGTCAACTCCTCCGCTCGGGCACTTTCACTGACCTGCAATCCAGCCGCCAGCTCCGCCCACTGATCCGTCTTCAACCCCAAATTCTTTTTCAGCAACTTCCGCCGCTGGGCAAACCCCCGGTTGGTCAACTCATCGAACATGCGTTTGCTGAAATAAGGCAAAGTTCCCGGCGGCCGCACATTCAATACAATGATCGACGAATCCACTTTTGGCTGAGGATGAAAAAGTTCGGGGCCAGCTGTCCTCACCAACTCTGCCTCCCACTCCGCCTGCACCCGCAACCCGAGTTTGCCATAAGCCTTGGTACTCGGCACGGCAACAATCCTCTGCGCCACTTCTTTTTGCAACATCAGCACTGCCCGGCTTACTGGCGTTGGCTGCTCCAGAAAATTGCGCATGATCGGCGTCGCTGCCGAATAGGGCAAATTTCCAATCCACTTGATCGGCCCCTCGATGAACAAAGGGCGTTTATCAAAATGGATCGCATCTTCATTGCAAACATCCACCTCACCCGCAGCAATGCCCTCAGCAAACTCTTTGCGCAAATACCTCGCCAAGCGTGGATCTTTCTCAATCAAAATCAACTTGCGGCAGCGACCGACCAAATGGCGGCTAAGAGCCCCTGTGCCCGGCCCCACCTCGACGATCACATCCTCCGGTTGTGGATCCAATTGATCCACGATCCATTTGGAAAACGTGACATCGATCAAAAAATTCTGCCCCAACTCCCGACTCGGAACCACATCAATACCGGACAGCAGTTTTTTTATCCCCCCTTCACTCATGACAATGCACTCAATAACTGGTCCAGATGCTCAAGCGGTTTCACTTTCCGAAAAACTTCCACCACCACGCCCTTTTCGTCGATCACAAAAGTCGTGCGCTCAGTGCCCATGTATTCCCTACCGTAGAGCTTTTTCTTTACCCACACCCCATAGGCCTCCACCACTTCCTTGTTTTCATCACTGATCAAAGGAAACGGCAGTTCGTATTTATCGATAAATTTACGATGACGCTTCACCGAATCGATGCTCACTCCGAATACCCGTGCCAACTTTGACACCTCGTCCCAGGAATCTCGCAAAGCACATGCCTGCTTGGTGCAGCCCGGCGTATCGTCCTTGGGATAAAAATACAATACCACCTTCTGACCACGCAAATCCTGTAGAGAAATTTGCGCATCATCCCCATATTCTCCACCCACTACAGGCGCCGTGAAATTCGGGGCGACATCGCCCACTTTAGCTTGCTCAGACATTTCATTCACCTTACTCTTATATTGCAAGGCTTCAGCAATAAAATACATTCTGTAGCCTGAATCCTTTCTCCTGAATTCTTCACCCACATGACCACCGCCAACAAAATCACCATCAGCCGGATCGCCCTGATTCCGGTGTTTGTGACTTTTGCCTTTTTGTATGGTACAAGCGTGCAATCTGGGAACCCTAATATCAACTGGCGCTACGCCGCCCTGCTCGCTTTTGCTATCGCAGCCCTCAGCGACGGACTCGATGGTTATGTCGCCCGTCACTATAATCAAGTCAGCCGACTAGGCATCCTGCTCGACCCTCTGGCCGACAAAGCCCTGATGCTCGCCGCCGTGTTCACCTTGAGCTTTGCTCGCTGGCCGGTCAGTTTCCCCATCTGGTTCACGGTCTTTGTATTCATCCGCGAGTTCATCATTCTCAACGGCATCGCCATCCTTCATCGCATCAACGGCAAAGTCCCGATCAAACCGCACTGGATCAGCAAATCCTGCACCGTATTGCAATTGACCGCCATCGTCTGGTTGATGCTCGACTTCCGTAGCGACAGCGACCCGCCGATGATCCTGCTCTACCTCGCCGGATTTTTCACCGCGCTCTCAGCCCTGCACTACATCCTCGAAGGCGTACGCCAGATCAAAGAACACGGCAAACCCTTGCCCGGCACCAATGCTGATGGTAATTATTAAGCAAGTCACGCACACCACTCTATGAAAATACCACAAAAAACCCTTACCCGCTCTCTACTAAATACTTGCACCCTATTTTTACTGTCATTATTGCATGTAAATCCCCTCTTCGCCATTCCCAAAGACGCCAACATCGACGAAACGAAAGTGCCCAAATTCACCCTACCCAACCCACTCGTAATGGGCGACGGCACCCCCGTGACCTCCTCCCATCAGTGGAGCGCTCGGCGTCGCGGCGAGATCCTCGACCTTTTCAGGGAACACGTTTACGGCCATGCCCCGGACGGTTTGCCCAAAGGATTGACTTACCAGGTTCTGAAAACCGTGCCTGACTTTCTCAATGGCAAAGCCAGCATGAAAGAAATCCGTGTGCTGTTCAATGGCAAAAAAGACGGCCCCAAGATGGACATCCTGCTGATTGTCCCCCAAATAAAATACAAACCTGTGCCAGCTTTCATCGGACTCAATTTTGGTGGCAATCACACCATCCTCGCGGATCCCCGCATCACCCTTTCCCGATCATGGATGCGCCCCAAAAAAGACGGCCTGGTGGTAGATCATCAAGCCACAGAAAAATCACGCGGCAGCAGTTCCGGCCGCTGGCCGGTGGAAACTATCATTGATCGCGGATACGCCCTGGCCACCATCTACTACGGCGACATCGATCCTGACTTTGACGATGATTTCAAAAACGGCATCCAACCACTATTTTACCGCGATGGACAGACAAAACCCGCACCCAACGAATGGGGATCGATCGGAGCCTGGTCCTGGGGCTTGAGCCGCGCGCTTGACTACTTCGAAACGGATCAGGACATCGACGCCAAAAAAATCGCCGTGATCGGGCACTCCCGCCTCGGCAAAACCTCCCTCTGGGCCGGAGCCCAGGATCAACGTTTTGCCATCATCATCTCCAACGACTCCGGTTGCGGTGGGGCCGCCCTCAGTCGCCGTCGTTTTGGCGAAAAAGTGAAACGTATCAACACCTCCTTCCCCCATTGGTTCAATGACCGCTTTAACGATTACAATGACTACGAAAACGCCCTGCCGGTCGATCAACACGAGCTCATCGCCCTGATCGCTCCACGTCCCGTTTACATCGCCAGTGCCGCCGAAGACCAATGGGCGGACCCCAAAGGCGAATTTCTATCCGGTAAATACGCCGAACCCGTTTACTCCCTGTTTGGCAAAAAGGGACTCGAAAGCGATCAACAGCCACCCATCGACCACCCCACCGGCGACTTCATCCGCTACCACATCCGCACTGGAAAACACGACGTCACCGATTTCGACTGGGCCCAATACCTCGACTTCGCCGACCGCCATCTGCCCAAAAAATAACCCCCACCCCCAAATGGGGTCAGGCAACAATTCTTGACAAACTCCGCCTGCTCCCCTTTGCATCACGCTCAACTCAAGCGCTTCACTCCAGCTTCCAGTGAGCCTGACGCAACACCGCATTGGGCGATCCCTTCATCTTTTCATACCAAACGGTCACTAGACTTCCATCCTCCAACTGCACCGTTGAGGGATAACCCAAATCTCCCGAAGCCCCATCATCAGAAATGGTGATCGGATCCGACCAGGTTTTGCCATTA
Source organism: Verrucomicrobiota bacterium (assembly GCA_024277195.1). Lineage (GTDB taxonomy): Bacteria > Verrucomicrobiota > Verrucomicrobiia > Verrucomicrobiales > DEV007 > JAADHD01. The sequence goes on from JAJRVS010000288.1 coordinate 24,468, forward strand.
TCATCGCTCACCCGTGCTTGATTGCCAAAAGGCTTACGACGATAACCATAAGTCATCAACAAACGATCATCCTTCAGGCGGGTCAAAAATGAAGGTAACCCCCATACTCCAATTGAATGCGGCACCGACCAGGTTTTGCCCCCGTCTTTAGACTCCGTGTGCAAAGTTTCCCCAGCTCCGTTTTTATTGTGATTGCGGATCTGGGCAACAATGGTGCCATCCGCCGCCTCGACCGCGTGCAATTCATGATACGCAGCATTCACCTTGTCACCGGGGCGACTTGGAATATCTGCCAACCACTTCCAGGTTTTACCGTCATCGTTAGATTCCGCCACACCGATTTTTTTCTTCTCCGACCAGGAATCCACTGGCCCTTTCCACAACTGCTTACCTACATAGAGCAAACGTCCGTCTGCTAGCTGGGTAGGACCGTGAGGCGAATTCACAATCGTATCAATAGGCTTGGACCACGACAGCCCTCCGTCAGTCGATCGAATTGCCCACTCCCCGAGCTGCGCTTCGCGAACTTTATCATCTTGAATCCGCGCATGAGCTGCCATCCAGGATGCTTTTTTCTTATAAGCATCCCCTCTCAAATATGCCAAAGAAGTGAACGTCGTGACAATCATGGTTCCCTTTGCCGTCTCCATCACTCCCGAATCCCGGTCATCAATGTCAGTATCCAGCAATACTCTCGGCCAATTCCAAGTTTTGCCATCATCATGGGATGTCATCATCTCCACCCTACCAAAAGGACAAACATGGCCCACCCGACCACCCGACCAGGTCACCACCAGTTGTCCGTTTTTCCGCCGGGCCACCGTCGGCCAGCCATTATAAAATTCCGGCTGCTTCGAGATCGTTTTGATCTCTAGGATACTTGCCTTCGGAGCAGCAGCCTTCCCTGATTGAATACCAAACAACCATCCGGAACCAAGCACTGCGGACTGTCCCAACCAACGACGACGGGAGAGCGCAGGAATATTTTGAATAAGAGGGTTTTTCATGGGTGTGTTTTTCATTTTGTCTTTGGGGGTTGAGTTAGAGGTTGAATTTATTTCGAAAACTTCAGCGCAAAAATATCCGTGTCTTTCATCACAAAATGCAAGCGTACCGGTTTACCTGCGAGTGCAGACACATCACTTCCTGCATTCCACGTCACTGTCCGGTCGATTTCATTGCCAATTTGCTCACGACATTCCATCGCAGAAAAACCAGGAACCGGCTTACCTTCCGCGGTCTGGATTTCTACACGAACAGAGCCTGCCGCCGAGGTAGCAAAATTGATCGAGAGCATTTTGCCAGTAAAGGTGAATGGCCGAGTGAGCAATTCCCCTCCGCTATACTCCGCCCGCACCGACGCAAATCCGTCCAAACGCATCGAATAACGCCGCAGGTGCGCGGTCGGTTGTGCGTAGTCCTGATTGACGTAAACGGACATCTCAGCGCTCCCGGTCTGCACCACATTCAAAGCCGGATAATTGGTACGCGAAACCCAGTTTTTCGCCCCGATCCCCGGACGGATAAAACTGGTCAGAAAAGTCCGGTCATAAACACTGCCGCCTCGGGAAGTGATTAACACCGCATCAGAGGTGTCTTTGAAATACTTCGGATTCACATTGATCTCACGAGCTTGTTCATCAGTCACCACCTGGCGACCAGGCATGAAACGGGCTGCCGTTGACAAGTATAAGTGAGGCGCTCGAAAATAAGGCTGTGTTTGATTAGTATACAGATGCTCTGCAGGAGCACCACCAAAAGTCATTTCAACGGGATCCGTCCAGGTGAGCGCATCCTTGCTAGTAGAACGCGAAACCCAACGCACCTTGTTTTTCCAGGTACGGAAATAACAGACATACTGTTTTTCGGACTCGGACCAGAAGGCACAAGCCTGACTGTCGAAAGCAAATTCTTTGCTGGTGAGAATTTTCTCTTTCAAAATCTTCCAGCTCAACCCATCCGGGGTAACAAACAAAGCAACCCCCGATGAATGAATACCCGCAAGAGCCTTGTAACGCTGATCCTTCGGCACTCCTGGCCGGGTATCCAGCCAAGGTGAAAAATTATGACTGTAAGGAGCCTTGCCCGCCAGCACTATGTTATTATCACGGTGACCACCCACCTCATACAGATTCAACTTTGGTCGCACCCAAATGATGCCATCTTTGGAATCCGCAACACAAGTCACTTCGCCAGTATCCCCGTCTGTACCCGCGCCAAACTTGCCTCGGTAATAAACTCGATACCCAGATTCCGTTTTGATAACCGTGCAGTAGCCACAAAAAGGGCCTTCCCAGGCTTGGTCAAACTTCAGAACCACCCCTGCGTCGTGGGGACGATTCATCACCAATTGGGCACCTTTCATTTGATCAATCAGGAAGTGATCCACAAACAACTCCCGTCGTGACGCGATGTCCACCACTTCATTGACCTTCCCTTTTAAGACGCTCGGATTGCCGACCGGATTCCCCTTCTCTCCCGCAGAAGCGAAGCCGAACAAAAACACGAAAAAAAGAATAAATGCCGATTGAATTTTCATCTCAATTTTAGGGATTTGATTAAAAACAAGCTCAGTTAGAAAACTTCAACGAAAAGACGTCTGCATTTTTGAGTGAAATTCGCAAGCTCACCACCCCGTTTTTCAGCTCAGGGTTTTTCTTCCATTCAACCACATCATCAACAGCATCCCCCTGCAAGGCTTCCGATTCCCCAATCACCTTACCGTCTTGATCAAGCACCTCAACCCTCAGTGCCCCGCCCTCGCGAACCACATAATTCATCAACAGGTTTTTTCCCATATATTGCAAAGGCTTGGTCAAAACTTCGCCCCCCTGCGCCCCTCCCCGCATAGCTACAAAACCATCAACCCGATAAGCAAAGCGTCTCACCCTGCCCGGAGTCCGTTCATAATAATTTTCCGTGGCATACACCGAAAGCTCCTTGGGTTTGCCCGGCAGCTGGAACATTCCCCAGGTCATATAATTAGAGCGATTCCCCTTCCGGTCTTTCGGAGCATCCTCACTGATCACCTCTTCCGCCCATCGATTAAATTTCACCCCATCGCGACTCGACATCAGAACCGGTTCAACCCGCTGACCCTCCTTAGGCAGATAACGCGTAGGAAAACCGATGAAAATCTGAGGTGCCCTGAAGTATTTCTGGATAGCGTTGGTATAGAGGTGCTGAGCAGGCGTCTCCTCGCCATAGGTCAAATCAGCTTGGTTTCCCCAAGTCTTAAAGTCCTTGGAAGTCGCCGTGCGAATGGCTCGAAAACCTTCGGGCTTCCAATTCTTTTTCGTCGTAACGCCTTTGGTGAATATTCTCCAGTACGCTCGGTATTCATTACGGTCAGTATCCCAGAAAGCCAAATTCTGTGAATCGAAGGCTCCATCGGTGATGACCGGTTTGTCCTGAACCAGTTTCCAATTTTTACAATCAGGAGACTGGAACATCGCCAAACCTCCGGCCAAACCACCGAGCGCCTTGTAACGCCCCTCTGGTGATGCACCGGGATTATCATCGCGAAAAGCCGTAAAATTGTGCGTGCCGGGCCCTAGCCAAACAATGTTATTCTCCTTCGATCCCTTCCACTCAAACAAACCCAGGTTCGGCTTACTCCAATGAATGCCACCTTTGCTTTCAGCATAACAAGTGACCTCCTTATGTTCGGCTTTCATTTTAGCGTCATGCTGCCAACCACGATAAACGACACGAAACATATCGCCATCTTTGAAAAAACTGTAATAACCACTGGTATTGCCTTCCCAAGGTGAATCCGTCACCAGAACCACCTCCTTCGCCACAGGTTTCATCAGTTGCTGTTTCACATCTCCTGTCGTCTTCTCAACAAGATAATCATCAACAAACAACTCAAGGTGGTCAGCCACCTTGAGCGGTTCGGCGGCGAACAAGGGAGACGAAATAGAAAGAAAAACGACGGCTATTTTAACAATGGAGGTTTTCATAGGGGGGCACCAAACCTTTATGGCGTTGCGTTATTTACAATAGAGTCTTGCATTTCGCAACTGTCAATTGTAAACTTTTCCCATGAAAGGTCAGGTAGGCACTCTGGTAAAAGCAATGGACGTGCTCGACGCGTTGGGAAATACAGGCCCTCTTGGCGTGATGGAACTAAGCCGTATGCTGAAGATGGACAAAAGCGGCGTATCCCGTCTATTAAGCACTTTGAAGTCCCGCGAATATGTTCGAGTGCTCTCAGACGGGCGTCACGATCTCGGCTTACGACTGTTCGAGCTCGGTCATATTTTGCAAGCCCGTATGCCTGTTCGACAAACGGTTATTCCCCACGTCGAAGCGCTTGGCCGAGAAACTGGAGAAACCGCATCCGCCGCCCATTATCACCTTGGTCAGGTTTCATACCTACATGATTGCATTTCCGGCAAGGAAATCCGTTTGGGAGGGCGAGTCGGCTTGCGCTGTCTTCCCTGGCATGATGTTTGTGGCAAAGCTATTCTTGCTTTTTGCAATGAAGACTATGTGCTGGAATGCCTCAAACACGACCAGCAAGCAGGAACCCCATCCATTCCTTCTCCAAGTGAGCTGTTAGCTGAATTGGAAAAAATCCGCAAAAGAGGTTATGCTCTGGAAAAAACCGATGAGCGCTGCGTGATTGCAGCCCCCGTCCCTTGTCATTATCGCCCTATTTCCATAGCCCTGATGGTCGGCGGCCCTTCCTCACGATTAAAAAAATCTGACATCAAACGCCTCGGACTATCCGCTACTCAACATGCCCAACAAGCCGCCCGGTCTCTGGGATGGAAAAGCAACCTAGCTAAAAACCCGAAAAGTAACTGACATTTTATCCTTACCCCGGGAGACTATTCCGTCTATACTATCTGAAATCACTCTCTTTATCTCGTGACTCTTATTATCACTCTCATTTTAATTGGCACTGCGGCCCTGTTACTCGAACTCTTTATTCCCGGAGGCATCGTAGGGTTTCTAGGGGCATTGTGCCTACTCGGGGCAATCGTCACCACTTTCACCGAATACGGATTTAATGCCGGCATCCTGACCACTCTGGCCATCCTTGTGATGGCCTGCGTAGCTCTATATTTTTGGATGGAAAATTTTGAGAAACTCCCGGGAATGAAACACTTTATTCTCACCCAAACAGCAGAACGCCCACAACCTACGGAAGAGGAATCTCTGTTACTCAACAAAAAGGGCCAAACCCTCACTGATCTCGGGCCGTCAGGCAAAGCGCTGATCGACGGTAAAAAATTCGATGTGATCGCCGAATCGGGATTCATCGACCAAGCCACCGCTATCACCGTGGTTGAAGCAAACGGCTCCAAAATTGTGGTTCGATCACAAAAATGAAAGCTGGGGCGAAATCCAAGCTTAGATCCGTTACCCGCGAACAATTACGTCTGCTGTCTTCCGAAACTATAAAAGACCTGTCAGAAAAAATCTGCCGTCATTTATACCGCTCTTTTTTTTCTAGCTCAACCCATGCCACGCTCAGTTTCGCCGCGCTTGCCAACGAGCCCGACCTGATGCTTTTGTTCGAAAAAAGAGTGGCCCGGCAAAGTTTTTGTTTCCCTAGAGTGATTGGCGATCAATTGGAGATCCGACAAGTCACAAGCCCTTCACAATTCATCCCGGGTTACGCTGATATCAACGAACCATCGCCACAACTCTGCCCGCTTTTTCCTCAGCAGGATTTGGGAATCATCCTCTTGCCCGGACTCGCCTTCGACCCATCAAACGGTGCCCGCCTAGGAAAAGGCAAAGGCTTTTATGACCGCCTTCTTCATCAGCTTAAGAGCCCCCGCCATCCACTCATCACGATCGGTGTTTGCTTCGACTGTCAATTAAATCACGTGCCCGAACAAAACCACGACCAACGGGTCGACGCCATCGTTACAGAAAACGGCATGCTTGAATTTTAGAAAACTCAAGCTCCCGCCCGTGCTCCTATTTCCTCTTAATCGACAGTGACTGGGCAGTTGAATCACATTTGGTCGAAGTGATGCCTCCATCCGGCCAACGGATTTCAAGCAAGACATCCTTTTTTTCTTTTCCCGTTTGAGGAACTGAAAAGATCAAATCATCACTCGACTGAGTCAGATAACTGCCTCCGCCATAGATCTCCGCCATTTGCGGTTTCATACCCGGAGCGCGTACCGTCACCCGCGCCCCCAGAGCCTGGGGGTTGCCCTTTGCTCCGATCAACTGAATGCGCAATGGGTGAACCCCCTTCAAAGGAATCGCATTAATGAACACCTGAGGATCCGCGTTATTCACTCCAACAACAAAATCTTCACGCCCATCCCTATTCAAGTCAACGACAGCCAGGCTCTTGGCATCACCCGGCACCAACAAACCACTCTTGGCCGGCCACACAGCTTCGAACGGCTTTTTGGGATCTCCCGTTCCGCGCAGCAACAAACTCAAACCACTGTCAAAAGGTCCTGTCTCAACCTGAGGATTAAAAAAGTTCTGCACGATATAACAGTCCACCTTTCCATCCAAATCGACATCACTGAGCACCACTCCAAATCCTGGTGAAGCTTGGGTCAAATGAGGCAATTTCACCACGGTAAAATGCCCTTCGCCATCATTCATGAATACACTCGATTCAAGTATATTGGCCCGATGCCTGATTCCCCCTGAGAGTCGGTCAATAGGAATAATCTGTGACAGCGAAGCACTGGCAAAATTGCTATAGGTCTGCATCTTGTCGCCAATCATAGGCATTGCCAAGCTGGTGCAACTAAAACCTCGACGAGGAAAACACACATCCCCCTCAAAGCTAGCTTCGAGAATATGTGATTTGCCAGTCTTATCAAAATCTCCGTAAAAAATCAGCTCAGGAGAAGTCAACGATGCTTTATACTGGGTATTCAAGCCGTAATTGGTCGCCACAAAATCCACATCCCCATCATTATCAATATCCCGTGCAGCGATCCCATTCCACCAGCCAAACTCCTTGCCTATTCCACTCTGCGCCGTCTCGTCTTTCAAAACCCCTTGCCGATTTCGGTATATTTTAACCAATCCCCAATCGTGAGTCACCACCAGATCAATCCACCCATCAGAATCCACATCCGACCACAAAGCTCCGGTCACCAGTCCGGTCTTTAACAACTCTGGCGATACCTTGCTCGTTGCATCCACAAACTTCCCACCTTCATTGATCAATAAAGTGCTGTTTGGAATAACCGGATAAGTGCCAGGAACCGAACGACTGCCCACAAATAGATCCACGTCACCGTCTCGATCAACATCAGCCCCCACCACCACACTGCCGCTTTCCCGAATCTCAGGCAGAGTCCCGAGTGGCGCTCTTGAAAAGTCCCCCTTCCCATCATTCAAATACAAACGATCCTGCAGGATTTTATCACCAGGCTCACATTCAATGCTGCCGCTCACCACATAAAGATCCAAATCTCCATCACTGTCTGCGTCAAAAAACAGCATCCCCATATCTTCATAAGCCGCATCTTCCCCAAATACAATCACCGGGCTAGGCACCAACAAGGGCTGATCGGAACCCGGCTCTGTTTGGTTAATAAACAAACGCCCCGCCTGATCCGTAGAACCTCCGAGATAAAAATCATCATCCCCGTCACCATCCACATCCGCCCAGGCCTGCCCCGGCCCCAACTGTGACAGCCCCAAAGGCAACAGCGATTGGCGCGCATAATCATCAAACGGTTTTTCCTCGACTCCAAATCCCTTCAAAGCGCTTGATTCGACAAACATCGGCGACTTCAAACCCCGTTTCTCAATCGCAGGTTTTTTGCTAGATTCGCCTGTGGTCGGCTCTTGAATCACATAACGCTGGTCAGCTGCCAAATCCTTGAATTCCTGCACCCGGCCACTCGGCCAAGCTATTTTCAAACGGACGATATTTTTTTCTTCCCCCAAACCAAAATGCACCCGCGCTTCGTCACCATCCATAAATCCTCCGGTCGGCAGCAAATGTCGCACTTGTATTTTTCCTCCTGCAGTTTCCAATGTCACCAGCGCTCCTATGCCTTGACGATTACTCTCACGTCCCTGCAAATCGATCACCACCCGGCTACCTTCTCCCCCTTTATTCAAATACAAGCTCAGCGGATCTTCCAAATTGGCCACAATCAAATCCTGCCAGCCATCGCCATTCAAATCACCAATAGACGCCCCGTAACTCATGCTCACATGATCAAGCCCCCACTTTTTACTTACATTGGTGAACTGTAGCCCCCCTTGATTCTGATAGGCCATGTTCTGCTCCCGTCGCTCCGCAGTTTTTTCGTAATAATCCCACTTATTTTTCCCCACCAACATCGCGTGGTTAAAAGACGGCGCGACATCGGAGTGGTTGAACTGACGCGGAATCCCATTGGTGAAAAACAAATCAGCATCTCCGTCATTATCAAAATCCGCACTGCGGATCGCCCAGGTCCATTCCGTTTGCGCCACCCCGGACAAATAACCCGCCTCCATCATGTAATCCGTTCCGGTATTCAAATGCAAGGCATTGCGCATCAGTTGCCGCGCCCCCGGCACCGCCAATAATCTTTTCAAGCGAGATCCCATCGAAGCCATCGAAGCCTTCTGCATGAAATGAGTGGACGGCATCATATCAGCCACCAAAAAATCAATCAGACCATCATTATTCAAATCCGTCTGAGCCGCTCCCATACTGAACCAAGTGGTGTGCCGCAACGTAGGGCGGGCACTTTCCGTAAAAGTGCCATCACCGTTGTTTCTATAAAGATAGTCTGGATCCGAAAAATCGTTACCCACATAGATATCCGGCCAGCCATCTTGATTGTAGTCCCACCAGGTTACCGAGTTCCCCCAGCGAGGGCCGGTTGAAATACCCGCCTCCTCAGTGATTTCAACAAACTTACCGCCGTCATTGCGATACAAACGGTCAGGCCGCCCCCTTTCGGTGTACATCACTTCACCTTTTGGCCCTTTTTCCTGATGATCCACCCGAAACCAACGCTGCCATTCTTCGGTCACTTCAGGTTTGCCATTTGGCAATTTGATCAACGGCACCGGATCTTTCGGACGCCCTCCATCGCGATACACCTGATGGGTTAATAAATACATATCCAAATCCCCGTCACGATCAAAGTCACAAAAAGCCCCTTCGATACTGCCATCCACCGCATCCAAACCAAACTCTTTAGCCTGCTCGATAAAACTCAGCCCTCCCTTCGACCGCTTGCCGTCCTTGCCTATCAACTGATTGATAAATAGCTGATTCGGATGATCGTAGTTAGCCACATAAATATCCAAGTCGCCGTCATTATCAATATCGATCATCGACACCCCTACCCCCCAAGCATCATCACCCCCTGCCAAGCCCTGAGCCTCCGCCACATTATCGAACACCATCTCCCCTGTCTGCAAATACAATGAATTGGATCGTGGGCCATTGGATGCAAAAAAATCAGTTTTCCCGTCCAGATCCACATCCCCGATAGCCACCCCACCACAAGCCGAACTCGAGTGATAAACCCGTTTCATCGGATGTTTGATATCGATCAAATTAACATGGGACACCCCGGTTTTTTCAGCAGGCAGCAGCTCAAAACGGGTTCCTTTGAATTCTGCGGAGGCAGCCTTCAAGGGAAGTGCTTTGATTAAGTTTTCCTCGGCAGAAATCGTGTGTGCTAAAAAACAACACACTACCGAAGTGGATAAAAAATATTTCAACGTCTTCATCTTTCTAGATGAATAAACATATACCGTCAAAACACTAAATCAACGCCCCAAAAACGAATAGAAAACTTGAACCAACACAGGTCTTGTTAAATCGACAAATTGTTCTGCCATCACTCCCCGCCACGCAACTCAGCTAGTTCAGCTTCCAGGTTCTCCAACATCCGGCGCAATTCGTCATCCATCCTGGGAGCATTGTTGATCCCGTCAAAACTACGGCCATATCCACCTGATTGATGCCTTCCGTCTCCAAATTCTCCAAAACTGCTCCAAGCCTCTCCATCTTCCACTGTAGAGAAAATCGTATCAAAACTGGAAACCCATGGCCCACTTCCTTCCGTCCAACCGTTTTTATCTCCCGCATCA
>JAJRVS010000010.1 GCA_024277195.1 Verrucomicrobiota bacterium
CGGACTGCTCGGACTGCTCGGACTGCTCGGACTGCTCGGACTGCTCGGACTGCTCGGACTGCTCGGACTGCTCGGACTGCTCGGGGCTTAGTTCTTCTGGGTGTTCATATTCAGCCTTCGGGATTTCCAAAGGCGGAAAAGAGGGGCTTGGGCTGACGTCATAAACAGGAGCGGGCAGAATATTGAAAGTCTTACCGGCTTCAGCTTCCTTCAAATTGTCATCGTCATTGTTTTTTTGATCACTTTCATCAGCGGTTTCAGGGGCAGGCGCATCAATGACTGTGGTGTCGATTTCATCAAGCACGTTTTCGACTTCTTGAACCATTGTATCTTCTGCAGGATGCTCAGCTTCGGGGATTAAAATTTCCTCCATCGTGCTAGTGACCGGAGCTGTAATGCTGGCGTGGCATTTTGGGCAGGGGCCAGTGACGCCAGCCAGTTTTGCGGGCACTTTGAGGTGCGCCTTGCATTCAGGGCAGGTGAAGCTGATTCGCTGATCGGACTTGTCTGGCATGTTATATCAGAAACGGATTTTTGCCGTTTATTGATCAAAGCTTTATAATTAAAGCGTTTGCTCAAGTAGCGGAGAAAAAAACTAATCAGTCTAGCATTAGCTTGGTTAAAAACAAGTTTTGCCTTGTTTAATCAAGGTTTTAAGAACTCGGAATGTCAAAGATCCACTTCAGAATGATCGACGGGTCATAGAGTGAGTGTGGATGGTGGTCACAGGAGGCCTTAACAATGACTTTAATGGGGCCTCCCAGTTTTTGGTAACGTGATTCTAGAATGGCGCTGTTTTTGCGAAAGGGAACAACTTCGTCTGCACCGCCACAAACGGAAAGGATGGGCACCTTGTGTTGTGCGAGTGGGGCGAGGTGATCGAGCGGGCCCTGCCATTGTTTGGCGGTCTCTTCAGTGAGCCCCCAGGCTTGTTTGCATTTTTCCCAGGCGGGTTTGGAGTGTTCTTTGGGCCAGGAGAGGATGTTCTGCACCGGAGCGTCGAGGTAGATGCCGCGGACTTTGTCCGGGTGTTTGATCGCCCAGTTCATCGCCGGCAGGCCGCCACGACTGAAGCCTTCCATGACGGGTTTTTCCGCTAATTGGTATTTGGCCATCACATGAGGATAAAATGCATCAAAAAGCCTCATCGCTTCGGCCCCACCAAAAAGATCGGCGACATCAATGAAGGCCACATGCCAACCGGCGGCAAGCAGGGCGGCATCAACCTGGGGGAAAGCTCCATAAAAACGGCAGCGCCAGATCCACGGGTTTCCCGCAGCAGCTTGTTTGGGTTTGCTGACAATGCAACGGCGACCCTCGAATTGGAATTCATCCTTGGCGTAGGCAGCCAGCGCGGGCAAGGTGGTTTTTCCTCCTGCTTGTTCTGGAGCGAATCCTTTGATCACGCGAATTTTGTGAGTATTGGTATCACCGATGTATAGATCGCCGTTGAGCGGGTCGGTGCCGACTCCGTGAGGGCGGTTCATTTGGCAAGCCAGAGGATTGCCAGAGTCCGGACCGTCACCTTTTTTGCCGTCACCTGCGATAAGTTGGATGCTGGGCGGGGATTGGGAAAGATCGATGGCACGGATGCTATGAGATTCGGTGTCCGCGAGATAGACGCGTTTGCCGTCTGGGGATACAGCGACTCCTTTGGGGCCGGATAGAGGAGCGTCGAGCGCGGGGCCAGAACTACTGCTGAAACCGTTTTTCCCATTGCCTGCGATGTGGTGCAAGGTGTTTGATTTCATATCCAGTTTATAAAGCCTATTGCCTTCTCTTAGGGCGAGCCAAAGGTTGCCATCGGGATCGATGTCCAGCGCCCGCGGGCCGTTCAGTGGTGTGTCAGGGCTAATCTTGGCACCATCAGGGGTAGGCTCTTTTTTGCCGTTGCCACACCAAGTGCTGATGATTTTTGATTTGAGGTCAACCCGGCGGATGCGGTGATTGCCAATGTCGCAAATATAAAGCATATCACCTTTCTGGTCGAATTGGATCGAATGTGGACGGCTGAATTGCGCCTTGTTGGCAGGGCTCTGGTCCCCGGAGAATCCCTTTTCGCCAGTGCCCGCAACGGTATGAATTGTATTGTGGCGAGCGTCCAAACGGCGGATGAGGTTGTTTTTCATCTCAACCCAGTATAAATCCCCCGAAGGATGAAAACGAAGTTCGTAGGGTTCGAAAAGTTGCGCTTCGGTAGCAGGCCCGCCGTCTCCCGAATAACCCGCTTTCCCAGTTCCGGCGATGGTGGTGATTTTTCCGCTTTTGCGCGAAACTTTGCGAATGACATGATTGCCGGTATCGCAGAAATAAATATCTCCGTCCGGGCCGACCACCACGCCGAAGGTTTGGTTGAGTTGGGATTGAAGGGCCGCGTCACCGTCTCCAGCGTACCCTTGTTCGCCTTTTCCTGCCAGAGTGGTTATTTTTTCCTGAGCGGTGAGCGGAGAAAACGTGAGTATCATGGCAAGGCCGCCGTATAGAATGATGGCATTTTTTGTCAATGAGCTGAACATGGGAGCAGATTATACTGAAAAGAGAGAGTTGCAAAATGGATTTAAACTTGATCAATCGATGGGTTGGCCTGTTGGGTGTAGTTGGTGAGAGCAAATCAGAAACATTTACCAATTTTAAGTTGGGTTTTGGCATGCCTGTGTCTGTTTTGGCATAGCGAGGCCAAAGCACAGAAAATGTTTGCTCCGGTACACGGATACGTCTCGATCGAAACTTTTGAGATCCGTAAGGAGTTTGTGATGCGGCTAGATACGATTGCGGAAAGATTGGATTTGGATCTGTCTGAGAAACAGGGGGAGATCACTCGCGAACGACGGGCTTTAATTGAGAAAAAAGTGGGCCAATGGCTGAATGGCAAATGCCCTTTGACGGTCGATGGTCGTCAGTTGGAAATGGTTCTCGACCGGGTGCATTTTGTCCGTCCGGATCCGGTGAAGGGCATGGTGATCGAAGAGAGTGAAACGGTGATCGCCAACAAGGCTTTGTTGGGAGTGGTGTTTGCGGCCGCTTTGGACGGGCCGGTGAAAGATGTGAGCATTCAGTGGCAGGTTTTTCCAGCTGATGGGTCGGCGGCGATTGTATCAATAGGCACCCGGGAAAACAGGGTGACTAAAAAGGTGAGCGTGGACGCGCCCGCGGTTGATTGGACAAGTAAGGGTGAATTAAAAATCCCGGAATTGTTGGATTTGCCGGTACCTCCGCCAATGGATTTTGTGACGATTCCGTTGTTGAGCGTACTGGCGGGTTTGTTTGTTTTGGTTTTGATGTTAGTGGCGGTTCGGTTAGCGGATAAAACACCCGCTTGGTTGGGCGTGCTGGTGGTGGCCATGTTGACGCTGGCCGTACTGGGGCGGAACCAGATGAAAGTCCAATGGGCCGGAAAGGCCACTCCCGTTTCACCTGAACTTGCCGATGAGGTGGTCTATGCTTTGTTGAAAAACACTTATCGGGCTTTTGATTATCGAAAAGAATCCGATGTGTATGATGTGTTGGCAAAAAGTGTCGCGGGTGAATTGTTGACCAAAGTTTATCTGGAAGTGCAAAAATCCCTGGAACTGGAAAGTCAGGGAGGCGCTCGGGCGAAAGTTTATGAATTGGATCTGAGGAAGTGTGAGTTGGGGCAGTGGGAGAATAACCGGAATATTGGTTTTAAGGCCAAGTGTTCATGGGTCGCGATTGGAACAGTGACCCATTGGGGGCATACCCATGACCGGGTGAACCGCTATGAAGCACAATTAGTTGTCGAAGTGGTGGAAGGGCAGTGGAAGTTGCATTCGCTGGATTTGTTGAATCAAGAGCGAACGGAGAGGAAACGGCCGTGAGTTTATTGAAATGATGACGCCGTAATAAAGGCCTCCGTGCTTATCAGTGAAATCAGTGGTTGCCGTTTTTTTCAAACCACTGATGACACGGGATGGCCACTAATGTTTAGATGAGTGGTTGCGGGTAATTTGTGCCACACCAGAGCTGCGCGGACAGATTTGGAAATCTATCCTACGGTGGAATAGGGAGAGATTGGTTTAATCCCTCGAGCCCGGGGTGATTTTTAGTTTCAGGCGTTTGCCGTCTCTTAAGATTTCGATGTTCACTTCTTCGCCGATTTTGACGTCGCCGATGACGTAGGTGTAGTCGTAGATGTTTTTGATTTCTTTGTCACCGAGTTTGACGATGACGTCGCCGCTTTGGATGCCTGCCTTGGCGGCGGGGCCTTTTTGAGCGACGCCGGAGAGTTTCACTCCGACGATGTCTACCTGCGCGTAATCCGGCACGGTGCCGAGGTAGGCGCGCAGTCCGCCACGACTGCCTTTGTTTTTGGGTGGATCTACTTTGATGTAATCCGGTGATTCGGCACGGGTGATCAATCCACGGGCGATCAGGGCCATCAGGTGGCTGATTTTTTGAGTGCCTTCTAAATTGATTTTATCCACGGTGTCACGGGGGGAATGGTAGTCTTCGTGAGCTCCGGTGAATGCACTGAGGATGGGCACACCGCGCAGGTAGAAGGAGGTCGCGTCGGTGGCGAGGTAGGTGTCCTTCTGGGTGACGATGGGTAGCCCCACAGGCACGTTGCGGCGTTCAATTTCGCCGCTCCACACGGAACTGGAACCGACGCCTTGCAGCACTAGGTTCTTTTTCAGACGACCGACCATGTCGAGGTTGAGACAGGCGGCAAGTTGTTGACTCAGCTCTGGAGCTTTGGCATGCGGGTGGGCTTTTTTGGCCTCAGTGGCCTGGTTGACAAAATAGCTCGAACCGATCAAACCCAGTTCTTCCCCGGACCAGGCGGCAAAGATGATGTCGCGTTTCATTTTCAACTTACCGGCCTTTTTCTGCGCCACCAGGTATTGGGCAATTTCCAACATCGCTGCGGTTCCCGAGGCGTTGTCGTCGGCACCGTAATGGATGGCGTTCTTTTCATTATCACGGGCGAGGGAGCCCTGGCTTTCGCCGTGACCGAGATGATCAATATGGGCACCGAGAATGATGGCAGGCCTTTTTTGCGCATCGGCATCAGCACTGATCAATCGCGCCAACACGTTGCGACCGGTGCGTTTTTCCTGTTTGATATCGATGTGGGTCTGCAGGGTCACATCGGGGATCTGGAATCCGGCGGCCATTTCACCTTTGTCGAGTTCGTCCTGAAGTTGTTTGAGTGATTTGCCTGTTCCTTTTAACAGAGCCGCAGCGACCTCTCGGGTGACTGATATGGCGGCGAGGCCGGAGTCGGCCATCGATGCGTCGAAGGTGAGCCGAGTCAGTTCGCTTTTTGATTTGGAGTTGGGGCCGGTGACAAAGATGATGCCACGCGCACCTTTTTGGCGGGCGGTGAGCGCTTTGAATCGCAGCGCGGAACCACGCGCGAAGCGGTGGCGTTGTTCCTTGTCGACGTCCTCTGGGGAATAACGAAAAACCATCACCCATTTGTCGGTCACGTCGAGATGGTAATAGGAGGTGTAGGCGTCGGATTTGTTGCCATCGCTGTCGGTGCTTTCTTTCAACTCCATGCCGTAACCGGCAAAAGCGATGCCCGATTTTTCAATGGCTCCAGTCTTGGAAAATGACAATGGCCGCCAGTCTTTGTCAGCAGTGACTTTTTTAACGTCCTTGTTTTTTCCTGTTTGGATGGTCAACTCATTGTCCGGGCCGAGATCAACTCCGGCGGTGAAATCAAAAGGCTGGAAAAAAGAATGGTCGCTGCCGGCAGGTGCGAGTTCCAGGTGTTTGAAAATATCAGCGACGTAGGCGGTGGCCAGTTGGGCGCCCTTGGTGCCGGTCAGACGACCTTCGAGTTCTTCGGATGCGAGGTAGCTGATGTGTTGAAGTAAATCGTCCTCGGTGATGTCTTCGGCAGTTTGACTCAAGTCAGGTTTTTTACCAGAACTTACCAAGCCCGGACTGGCGGATTTTTCATCCGAGAGCCCCAGTAGGGTTCGGGCACCTTGATGGTTCCATTGGGCACGGAAGATTTGTGATTTTTTTCCGGAGGTGCGGTTGCTGGTCCACGACAGGGTTTTGCCATCGGGGGAAAAGACCGGCAGGCCGTCAAAACCATCGGTGAAGGTGACACGCACGGGGTCTTTTTTGCCTGCTGCATCGACCAGGTAAAGTTCGAAATTGGCAAAACCTTGTAAGTTGGTGGCGAAGATCAGGTAGTCGCCGCTGGGGTGGAAGTAGGGAGCCCATGACATGGCTTTGAGCCGGGTGATTTGTTTTTCGCCGCTGCCGTCACTGTTCATGGTGAAGATCTCGGCGGTGTCACCCTCGCGGGAAAAACGGCGCCAGCAGATTTTGCTGCCATCGGCGTTGAAGAAGGGGCCTCCATCGTAACCGGGGCTTTTGGTGAGACGTTTCACGTTCTGGCCGTCGGCATCCATCAGGTAGAGGTCCATCATGAACGATGGATTTTTCTCAAACCAGGCCTGGTCTTCAGCATTCAGTTTTTCGATGTATCCGGCGCGGTTGGAGGCGAAGAGGATCTGTTTGCCGTCAGGGGAATAACAGCCCTCGGCGTCGTAACCTTTGCTATTGCTGAGGTTGCGGTATTTTTTGCTGGTGAAATCGTATTCCTGGATCTCGTAAGTTTCGTCGTAGTCCCAGGAGTAACGTTTTTGTTTGCCGCTTTTGCGCAGATCAATTTCAGCTTGTTGTTTTTTGCGGGCTTCGGGATCATCCTGGGTGGATGCGTAGATGGCCTTTTTGCCATCGGGGTGCAGCCAGGCGCAGGTGGTTTTGCCGTGACCGGGGGAGACCTGTTGGGTGTCGCCGGTTTCGAGATCCAGGGTGTAGATTTGAAAAAAGGGGTTGTCGGCCACTCGTTCACTCTGGAAGATCATGTTCTTGCCGTCAGCACCAAAATAACCTTCTCCGGCGCGTTTGCCCTCGAAGGTGAGTTGACGGGTTTTACTCAGTAGAATGGCTTCTGATTTTTCCAGATCGGCTTTATCTTTATCCTTATCCTGAGCGTTGATCAACAAAGGGCTGATGGCCAGA
>JAJRVS010000289.1 GCA_024277195.1 Verrucomicrobiota bacterium
AAACCTTGCCGCTGCACTATAAAACTGAGCGCAAAACGGGAATGGGTTACAAGTCGCGCTGGAAATTTCGGAAATATGGTCAAAGTGGAATCGAGGTGAGTGATCTTTTCAAGCGCACGGCTGAGCACGTGGATGATATGTGTATTATACGTTCGATGCACTGTTCGGTGCCGAACCATCCACCTTCGTTCATGGAGATGAACTGCGGCGACCCGATTCAGTCACGACCGAGCATGGGGTCGTGGATCAATTATGGTTTGGGCACGGAGAATGAGAATCTGCCGGGTTTTGTTTCACTTTGCCCCGGTGGTTATCCCAGTCGTTTTGGCCCGCGTAATTGGCAGTCGGCTTTTTTGCCGGCGGCTTATCAGGGCACTTTTATCAATACCGAATACACCAAGATCGAGCAGTTGATCGACAACATCAAAAACAATAGCATCAGTTTTTCGCAGCAGCGCAAGCAGTTGGATTTGTTGAAGGCCTTGCATGAGGAGCAGGCGGAAAAGGTGGTGGACGATGGGCCGCTGGAGGCGCGGATCCAGTCTTTTGATCTGGCTTACCGCATGCAGATGGAAGCAGCGGATGTGTTTGATGTTTCCACCGAACCGGAATCGATTCGCCAGATGTATGGTGATACTCCGCATGGACGGCAGTTGTTGATCGCGCGTCGCTTGATCGAGCGCGGGGTGCGTTTTGTGCAGGCTTGGACAGGCAAAGGCATTCCCTGGGATGATCATGATGACATCATGTTGCATCAGAAAAAGGCGGACATGTGGGATCAGCCGATGGCGGCTTTATTGAAGGATTTGAAAGAGCGCGGTTTGCTGGATGAAACGCTGGTGATGTGGGGCGGGGAGTTTGGCCGCACCCCGACGATCGAGTTGCCAGCACCGGGAATGAATAAGGGATTGGGCAAGGGGCGCGACCATAACAACCATGGCTTCAGCATGTGGCTGGCCGGCGGTGGGGTGAAGGGCGGGCATGTGCACGGATCCACCGATGATTTTGGATTCAAGGCCGTGTATGACCGCGTGCATATCCACGATCTGCACGCAACCGTGCTGCACCTGATGGGGCTGGATCATGAACGCCTGACTTATCGTTATGCTGGAAGGGATTTCCGTCTGACTGATGTGGCGGGAGAGGTGGTGAAGGGGATCATTGCGTGAGGGGGGAGCATCAATGCTCGAGGATGAATATATGGTTCCGAAACCGTATATTTATATTTTATTCATTATTATACTCGGTGGAATTTGTATTATGAGGCTCAATTATTGTTGCTTCGAATAGGTAATAAAGAGCTTGCCACTCTCATGAAAGACAATTAAAATACCCATAACGAGTATTTGTATTGTTTTTGTGAATAAAATTGATCAAAATTCACTCACCGAAGCTCTCGAGCTTCTCGGTGAATTGATAGAGGAGAAGCCTGCGCAACATTTTGTCGTTTGTGGTGGTTCTTCCCTACTCGCGCTCGGACTTGTTCAACGTACCACCACTCGTGATGTCGATGTATTGGCGAGTGTGGAAAATGGGAAATTGGTCACTGCCAAACCTTTACCGGAGTGGCTCAGGCAAGCTGCGGGGAAGGTTCGTGTCGATCTTGGATTGATGGAGAACTGGTTCAATACTGGGCCGTCGGATGACTCTTTTTTTCGATTAGGTTTTCCGTCAGGCATCGAGGAAAGATTAGTAACTAGAGATTACGGGTCGACTCTGCGGATCAGTTTCATCAGTCGTTACGACCAGATTTTTTTCAAGCTGTATGCCACGGTGGATTCCGGTCCGGGTCGCCACTTTCAAGATATTCAGGACCTTACGCCTAACAGGGAAGAGCTGTTTTCTGCGGCTAGGTGGTGTCGCTCCCAAGATCCGTCAGAAGGATTTTTGTTGGTGCTCGGACAAGTCCTCAAATATTTTGATCATGAGTTCCCAATTACAGAATTATAGAGAACGTTTACAGGAAGGTTTGGTGAAATTCCTCTGGCGTCAGTGGTCGGCACTTGGTGTGGCCGGGTATGCCGGATCGGAAGATTCGTGGATAGTGGATCCGGAAGCTTTACTGCTATTTTCAACCACGGTTGCACGTCAAGATGCGCGTTTGTTTGATGAGATTTTTGACTGGCTTCAGATCAACGGTAAGTGGATCAGTCTCCAGCGTATTGGACGCATGAGAAAAGAGGGGTTGGGCGATGCGACTATTCTTGCTGCAATAGCAGAACACCTTGTTAAAGATTCTGTTCATCACAAGTGGAAGACACTGCTCAAAGTAGATCCTGTAGTTGAATCGCCGCGAGTATTGTTTTCTGATCTTCCAAACATTGGGAAGAGTGATGAAATATTTTCGCGCTGGGGATGGTTGCGCCCCGTTCCTGATCTTCGCGAGATGAGTCAGTCTCCGCGTCCTGATACAGCGGCGACATTTTTATTCAAACTTCGATCACTGTTTGGTCGTCAAGCTCGAGCCGAGGTGTTTGCGTGGTTGTTAACACATAAAAGTGGACACCCTGCGGAGATTGCTCGGCAGACGGGCTACTTCCGTCGCACGGTTCAATTGGTTTTAAATGAGCTAGCAGAGTCAGGCCATGTTCGTGCTTTCAGAGTTGGAAGGGAAAAGAACTTTTCGATTTATCACAAGGAATGGGAATTTTTACTTCCTCAGACAGAAGTTTGTGATTCTCTTACCTGGGTGACATGGGCTCCAGTTTTTGTCGCTTTGGAAAAATTCCAAACAGTCCTTTTAACTCCGGGTCTTGATGAACGTTCGGAACGGTTCCAGGCTATTCAGTTTCGTGATGTGCTTGAACAGTCCCTTTTGCCAGCGCTGGATCGTGCCGGACTTCCCCATCAATTTAAGGCTTCTTCAGATCTTCGAGGGAGCGAGCTCATTGATGTAACTTTTCAGGATGTCATGAGGCTTTTGCGGTGATAGGCATTGTTAACTTTGCGGACTCAACGCTCGAGGATGATCACCCAGTCGCGCTGTTCGGGGAAGGTTTTGAGTTGGTATTCTCCCTGGGCATTTCCTTGTATGGGTTTCAGGGTGGTTAGTTCTCCGCTGGCGGGGTTGAACAGGCGAGCTTGGTAAGTGAGGCCTTTTTCCAGTCCCAGTAGTTTTGGGGGAGACCATAGGGTTGGGGTATAAATGATGCGCAGTTTTTTCGGGATGCCTGCGGCGGAGGGATTGTGGTAGCCTTTGTTGTTCCAATGCGGCATCACCCACTCGGGGTGCGGGCTCATTTTCTGCCAGGGCAGGGTGCTTAGGAATTGAGCGCCCAGGCCGATTTGTTGACTGCCGGGGTAGTTCATCGCTTGTTGCCAGGGGGTGTTGCCCCAGGTTCTGCCGTGGGGGGAGGGGCCGAAAGGCTGGGCTTCGGTATTGACCTGCCAGACGCCGTTGGCTCCATAGGTGAAACCGCAGCAGCCATTGAGCATACTGCTCCAGAACATGAAACGTTGGATGTCCTGACGGCAACTGGCCATGATGCCTTCGTAACAGACTTCGGATTCGACCACGGGCATGAGCGGTTTTTTGGCAACCGCTGCGCTGATCCGTTCGAGTGTATTGGGGATCGAGCGGTAATCGTCATGTCCGGTTTGCAACATGTCAAAATCCACCACGGAGGGATCGCGCACCACCTCCCGTGAGGAGCGGGTGGGGTGCATGGAGATCAAGTGTTGCCACGGATCTATTTTTCGAACATAACGTGCGATTTCAGTCCAGCCTTCTTCGAGTTCGGCTTTGTCCTTCTTTTTGCTTTTGGAAAGATACCAGGGCATTGAGCCTTCGCCCGCTAGGCACCAGACTACGGGGTAAGCTCCCCAACGGGCGATGACATAACGCCAGTGAGCTTTCATTTTTTTCATTCCCATCTTGTTGAGATAATATCCCCAGCAAGCAAGGATGCAGGGCATGAGCCCGGCTTCGACCAGATGCTCGATGCGTTGGTCCGCCAAGTCCCACCATTCGGGGTGGATGGTGGTATAGTCTGCACTCCACGGAAAACCGGCTTCGTTTTTTCCACGCGCATCAAAGGAGTCCATGTCGGGATACAAACCGGCGACTATCTGGACGAGGTTGAAACCTTTTTTGCGCCGATCGCCGGCGAGTTGTTTGAAGTCCTCGGGCCATTTCAGGCGTTCGGTCAAGGCCATCCACCAGGTATCGCCAAGCCATAGGAAAGGTTTACCGTCGGAGGTTTCAAGGTAGTGTTTGTCGGCGGAAACTTGGAGTGTGCCTTGTTTAAAAAGTGTTTGATCGTCGCTGTATCCAGTGATTTGAAATTTGCCCTTTACTGCGTGTAGGCTGGTATTGTCTTTGTCGTTGGCAATCGTTTCATAGCGGTATGACCCCGGCTGCTTCGCAGAAAAACGCCAGCGCCAGTTGTTTCCTCCGCTCCAGAAGGCGGGGATGCGTTGCTGTTTGCCATTTGGAGCTGTGACCAGCACGTCTAGCTCGATGTCCCAGAGGGGATCACTGTATTTTTTTCTTGAGCGTAATGTGAACTCTTTGATTGGGTTGTTGTTTTTGCTGCTTGCTGCGTGAGTTTGTTCAAAGGCACGAGTGACCGCTATACCGGCGGCAGCGGATCCTAGAATAAAGTTTCGACGACTGGGCTGGTTGCTTTTCATACTGCGATTATTGGTAGCGTTGGCGGAATTTGAGCGGGGTCATTCCGGTGATTTTTTGCCACGTCTGAATACTGTGGTTCTTTATGTCTGAATTTCAATAGAATGATGATATTGTGCTCTATACTTACCTTATTGGTGGAGGAAATTTTCAATTGCAGGCTTGGAGCTCACCATGGTATTTTAATACGCATTCGATAGGACATTTTTATGAATATATTGCTTTTTAATCTCCGGCTGGTTACGACAAGGATCAGCGACTACTCTTTGCAACTTGATACCAAGGGGAAGGGATGAAATTATCTTAATAGCTTACTAAATAGTCTTAACATACAAAGAAATATGTCCCAAGTGCAATCGATTTTTAAAATAGTGGTGTTGCTATGCTTCTGCGGGTTGGGAGTCACGTCGCCAGTTACCCGTGGAGCCGAGCCTGTCGTGTGGGAGCTTGTGCCTCTGCGCACTGCTGGACAAAAAGCCCGTGGCATGAGGGGAGGCGAGATGGGCCAAATGGCCTTTTCTCTGGCGATCTGCAAACAGGATCCGAATTTTTTGGCACTGGGCATTGATACGGCTGCGACCTACGTGAGTGAGGATGGCGGAAAAAACTGGCAGCGTCGGCGTGCGGGGATCCATTCCAACGGGGTGCAGTCGGTAGCATTTGATCCGAGCAACAAAAAGGTGCTCTGGGCAGCAGGGCTGCGATCAAGCGCCGGTACCGAGCGCTCATTCCCGCCTGACGAACGTTATTACGACAAACAGGCTGATGGCATCTATCGCAGTGACGATCTGGGAAAAACCTGGAGGCTGCTTCATAATGCCGCTTTTCTACGTGGCCAGGCACAGAATGAGTATTTTGCCTTCGATCCAGCAGGTGCGACGACTGCGGGTAGTCGGATTATTTTTGCCCTGACCCATGACCAGGGGCTGTTGCGAAGTGGCGACGGTGGTAAATCTTGGAAACCGGTCGGGCCGAAAGGCATCATCGGCAACGCGATCAATCGTGACCCGGAGAAAGGTTGGTTGTGGCTCGCCGCTGATCAGGGTTTGTGGCTCAGTCGGGATGATGCAACTACATGGGTTCGGATCGAAACCCCTGCACTTCCGGTCAAGGGCATGGTTGTTCAGCAGGGAAAACCGGAGATTATATATCTGGCTCTTGGCAAGGCGGGCATCTGGCGCAGTGGCGATGCGGGTAAGAGTTGGCAGCAGCGCAACCGGGGGATCTGGTTGCAAAGCAAATGGTCGCGATTGGCGATGAGCCCGGTTAATCCGCAGGTGCTTTACGCCGAAGCCACTGAGACGGGCGGGCCTTTGCCCTGTTACAGTCATAATGGGGGATTGGATTGGCACAAAGTTGAATCGCGGGAGGCCGGCTTTTACGGTTCGTCGGTTTATTTCGCGGAAGGTCTGGTGCCGCATCCGACTAAAGCCATGACGGCTTTTCATCTCTACCCGCTACGAATCACGAATGACGGGGGCAAGACTTGGCAACTTTTAGGTAGTGGAGTGAGTGGTTCCCGGCTCAGCAGCCCGAGCGCAATTGCCTTTCGGCCAGATGACTCTAAGAAGATGGTTTTTTTTCACACTGATCACGGTTCGTCACTGACCAAAGATGGCGGTGATACTTGGGACTATGTCCCTGCTCCGAGACAGAAAGATCTTGGTTCGATGAGTATGCCGGGCGGAGCCTATGACCCGACTGCTGGAAGTCAAACCATGGTATCGGCCGTTGGCGGATGGGTGCGGCAGCGCTTGTGTCTGACTTATGATGATGGGCATACCTGGGAAGTGCTTTCGGACAAGGAGGATGACTACCTTTTTTTCGCCTGGCATCCGCAAGATGCTAAGGTGGTTTATGTGGGAACAAAAACCGCGGGTTTGCGCAGCGACGACGCAGGGAGAACCTGGCAGAGGATTGATAAACCGCTGCGCCAGATGTTCTCCGCAGATGGGGATATGATTTATGCTTTGACCCAACCGGGTAAACGCCGCTCCCAAGTAGAGCGATCTATGGATCGAGGCAAAAGCTGGAAGCCTCTGGGACCGGAACTAGCTCATACGATCAAGGCGATCGCTATTGATCCGAAAAATCCCGCGCGAGTCTACGCGGCCACTTCCTCGGGGGTTTGGATATACGATGGCAAGAGCTGGCTGAAGCGTGACGAGAAAAACGGTCTCGAACAGGATTTTTTTGGCCAGACCAGTTTCTCGACGGTGGCGGTTGATCCTCGTCGCCCCGAGGTGATCTATGCGGGTCAAAACCATAGCTGGCGCGGGATCGCGCGGGGTATTTTTCGTTCCACTGATTCCGGGCACAGTTGGAAGAACATCAGCGCTAATTTGGGGCCTGGGCTGACCGTCTGGGCGATCAGCGTTAGTCCCCACGACAGCAGCGTGTGGCTGGGAACCGATTATGGAAACTGGGTTTTGAGAGAACCGGTTCAAAATAAAAAAACACCATGATGAAAGATTTAAAAGTTTTCTATTTTACTCGTTTAGGGATCCTGTTGCTGGGCTGTTTTTGCCTTGCCAATGCCAATGTCAGCGCAAAAGAGCCGCCGAATGTCCTGCTGATCATGACAGATGACCAGGGTTGGGGGGGATATGCGTTTTAATGGTAACGCTAAAATTGATACGCCGACTATGGATCGTCTGGCTACCGAGGGTGCACGCTTTGAGCATTTTTATGTGAGTCCGATGTGTGGACCGACCCGTGCCAGTTTGTTGACAGGGCGTTATGATCTGCGCACGGGAGTTTCCTGGGTGTCGCATGGATTGGAGACTTTGCGGTTGAATGAAGTGACCTTGGGCGATGCTTTTAAAGCGGGCGGTTACGCAACGGGGGCCTTTGGTAAATGGCATAATGGGGAGCATGGCCCTTACCATCCTAATCAACGCGGTTTTGATGAGTTCTTCGGTTTTTGCCGTGGTGCCTGGGAGAATTATTTTGATGCCAAAATCGAGCGTAATGGAGAGCCGGTGGAAACGAAAGGCTACATAACTGATGTGCTGACTGATCAGGCGATTTCCTTTATCGAGAAAAACAAGAATCGGCCGTTTTTTTGTTATTTGCCCTACAACGCTCCGCATCACCCCTTTCAGTTGCCGCCTGCTTATTATGAGAAATACAAGCAGCGTGGGTTTTCAGAAAAAGTGGCGGCGGTTTACGGCATGGTGGAAAATATCGATGACAATATGGCGCGGATTTTCAAGAAGCTGGATGATTTGAATTTGAGCAATGATACCATCGTCGTTTTTTTGAGCGATAACGGTCCGTCGATGCCTACCTCCAAGAAGTCGAAGGATTGGCGCTACAACGGAGGAATGAAGGGGCGGAAAGCGCAGGTGGATGAAGGTGGGGTGCGGGTTCCTTTGTTTATTCGTTGGCCGGGGCATATCAAAGCGGGATTGCAGATCAAGCCGATCACAGCTCATATGGATCTGTTTCCGACTTTGCTTGAACTGACGGGTGTGGCCATGCCCAAAACGTTGCCCCTGGATGGGCGTAGTCTGGTGCCGCTGCTGATGGGGGCTAGTGATGACGGGAAGGACAGCTGGCCGGAGCGAATGATTTTTACTCATCAGAATGTTTTCGGGGATAATTTGATCTTCCCTGGAGGAGTGCGTGCGCAGGGTTTCAGATTGGTTAATCATGGAAAAAAATATGAGCTCTATGATATGATCAATGATCCCGGGCAGGAAAAAAATGTGATTTCTGAGCATCCGGAACTGAGTGCTCGTCTGGGCAAAGCTTATGAGAATTGGTACCGTGAGGTGACCGCTGCCGGCACATCGGCCCCACCGGCTCCGGTGGGGTTTGAGGGAACTGACGAGGTCGCCTTGCAGGCGGAAGATGCCAAGTTGCAGGGAGGTCTGAAATTTCGGGGAAGATTTGGTTGGGCACACGATGTGGTAATTGATTGGAAAAATACCCAAGCGACGGTGGAGTGGGATCTGGATGTTCTTCGCGCGGGTAGTTACGAAATCACTTTGATGTATAGCTGTCCCGAGCGTTATACGGGTGCTGAGATTGAGGTTGAAGCGGCTGGGCAGCAATTGAGGCGAAAGGTAGTGAAGGCGTATGACCCCCAGCCTGCCACGACGGCGGAACTGGATCATAACCGGCTTGCGACAAGTGGTCCGGTGTGGTTCCGAACTTATGCGCCTTTGGATTTTGGAAAAATGAGGCTGGAGAAAGGGTTGACGAAGTTACGGGTGCGAGCGCTTGAAATCCCTGGTGAAGAAGCGTTTGTATTGAAGGAAGCGCGTATTCGTTATATTAAAAAATAAAAAATTATGATGATGAAAAACATAAAAAATTCTAATTTCACCCGATTGGCAATAGGGTTGTTGCTGTGCCATTGTTTTGCCAGTAATGAGGCCAATGCAAAAGAGCGCCCCAATGTTCTGTTGATCGTGACAGATGACCAGGGTTATGGCGACCTGCGTTTTCACGGCAATGACTTGATCGACACTCCGGTGTTGGATCAGTTGGCAAAAGAATCGACGCGTTTTGAGCACTTCATGGTATCGCCCTTATGTTCGATGACCCGCGCGAGTTTGATGACCGGGCGTTATAATTTGCGCACGGGTTGTGGTTCGGTCACGCGGGGGATGGAGACGGTGAGGCCGGAGGAGGTGATGATTCCGGAAGTTCTCAAACAGGCGGGTTATGCGACCGGGATGTTTGGCAAGTGGCACATTGGCGAGTATTTTCCCAGTCATCCACGCGGACAGGGTTTCGATGAATTTTTGGGCATGCCGCAGGGGCACTGGGATAACTACTTTGATCCGAAATTGGAACACAATGGCAAGATGGTGCAGACCAAGGGCTATATTTCCGATGTGCTGGCCGAAGCGGCGATGAAGTTTATTGAGAAAAACCGTGAGCAGCCTTTTTTTTGTTACCTGCCTTTTAACGCTCCGCATACGCCGATTCAGGTAGCGGATAAATATTTCGACAAATACAAGGCGCGTGGGATAGAGGATAATAAGGTTGCCGGAATTTACGGCATGGTGCAGAATATTGACGAGAATCTGGGGCGTTTGTTCAAGCTGCTGGATGATTTGCAAATCGCTGACGATACGATTGTCATTTATATGTCAGATAACGGAGCGGAGGGGGCGCAGGACAGTCGTTTTAATGCAGGTATGCGCGGCATGAAAGGATCGGTTCACGAAGGGGGAATGCGGGTGCCGTGTTTTGTGCGTTGGCCAGGAAAGATTGCGGCGGATCGTAATGTCGAGCAACTGACCGCTCATCTCGACATGTTGCCGACGATTGTCGAGCTGTGTGGTTTGGATTTAAAAAAGGCTAAAACCAAACCGTTGGATGGGCATAGCTTGGCACCACTGTTGTTGGGGCAGCAGGCGGATGGACCGATTGAGCGCAAGGTGTATTCTCGGGCGATTCGCTGGTGGGCACTCAAAGGAGTGAAGGAGCCGGTGGTGGCCAGTATTGATATGCCCTATCCGGGCGCGGTGCGCACGCAGCGTTGGCGGGCGGTGAACGAAGGCGAAAGCTGGCAACTTTTTGACATGCAAGCCGATCCGGGGCAGAAGAAGGATGTGGCATCTTTGCACCCTGAAGTGACAGGGGATTTATCGAAGGCTTATGATGATTGGTTTGTCGATGCGAGGAAGGTGCCCATTGTTCGCCCGGTGATTGATGTGGGGCATGTGCAGTGGCCGGAGACCAAATTGACGGTTGCGGAAGCTTTTAAAAGCGAGGATTTGCGTTGGTATAATAAATGGGGATTTGCCCATGACTGGATCACGGACTGGAAAAAATTCGGGCAGAAAATCTGGTGGCAGACCCGGGTGGTGACCGACGGACGTTATCGGGTGAGCTTACGCTACGCCTGCGAGCAGGACATGGTGGGCAGTCAGTTGAAGGTGAGCGCTGGCGGGGTTTCTATCACCGGGGAAATCAAGACGGCTCACACTCCCAACCCGGTTCAGCGTCCTACACGGATCAAAAAACCGCGTTTTGTTCAGACCTTTGTGGTTGAGGAACTGGGCGAGATCGAGTTGAAGGCGGGGGAAACCAAAACGATGATTGAGTTGGTCAAGCCAACCGGGGAAAGCGGCATTGATCTGCATTCGCTGATATTGGAAAGGATGGATTGAGAAACTTTTCACGGTGACGGGGGTTTACGCTTTATCGAATGGGTAAAGTGATCCTTGCTGCTTATGAAAATACCAAGTTTTAACCGCCGACTGATTTTTTTAAACTGCTTGATCGGAGTGTTAGGTCATTTCGCTGCTTTTCCCATAGCGGCTCGGGCGGAAGTCAGAGAAATCTTGCTTGAAGCGAAGGACGATTCGAGGTCGAGGGTGGTTCCATTGAAAATATATATCGGGGAAAAAGCGACAGGTAAACAATCGGTGATCCTATTTTCCCACGGTTTGGGTGGGTCGCGTGAAGGCAGTGCGTTTCTGGGGAGGCATTGGGCGAAGGCGGGTTATGTTGCGGTATTTTTGCAGCATCCCGGTAGTGACGAGAGTATCTGGAAGGATGTTCCCATAGCGGAACGCAGGAAGTCCTTCCAGTCAGCCGCATCTGCAAAATCATTCACTGACCGGGTTGGGGATGTGAAATTTGTGTTGGATCAACTGGAACTTTGGAATGCTGAAAAGAAACACCCACTCTCGAGCAGAATGGATCTTGATCACATTGGTATGAGTGGTCACAGTTTCGGAGCGGTCACCACTCAAGCGGTCATGGGGCAGAAGGCTGGGCAGCAGCAGCCTTTTCATGACTCGCGATTGCATGCTTTTATTTTGATGAGTCCTTCTCCGCCGGGAATGGGATCTGTGAAAGCCGCTTACGGGCACGTTAACGAGCCGATCTTCTGTATGACGGGCACAAAGGATGAGAGCATGATTGGCACCCGATCACATGTTACTCCAGAATCTCGTCAGACGGTTTATCCGAACTTGAAGAATGGTGGTAAATATCATGTTGTTTTCAAAGACGGGGAGCATTTCATTTTTACCCAAATGAAGCGTCGCGGGAAAACGCGAGATCCGCGTTTTCACCCTGCTATTCTAAAACTTACCACCGCATTCTGGGATGCTTATCTGAAAGGTGACAAAAAAGCGCAGGAATGGTTGCAGTCTGACAAAGCGCGCGAGGTGCTGATCGAAGCGGATGTGTGGCAATGGAAGTGAAGGCTGTGAGAGAACCTGGTCTTGGTTTAGAAGTTTTAATCAAGCGGAGCGTAGTGAACCGCCCTTTTAGGGTTACTATTTCTCACTCATATCCCCCAGGGTTTCACCCTGGCTGACATAGGATTGCCCCTTTGGGGCGAAAGGAGGGAAGGCTAATAGTTCTCTCAATCCTTCGCTAATCGATCGAGTACATTGCGGGTGATTTGTTCGACTTTTTTGTCTTTGCCGCGCAGGCCGTGAGCCCAGTCGGTGGTGGCGGCGGTGAAGACGGTTCCGCCTTGGGTGTAGATGCCCATGCAGGCGTTGCCAGTGTGGTCGATTTCCCAGCGCTCATACCATTCGACGTCATCGGGATGCCATTTGACCGGGCAGGATGCCAGGATTTGGAAAGATTTGGGGGTTCCATCTTTGTAAGTGGGAATAGGCAAGCCGTCTTTCCAGGTTAGCTCACAGCCGTCAGTTTCGTAGCCGACGATGGTGTCTTTGCCGCCGAATTCTTCATCGCG
Organism: Verrucomicrobiota bacterium; assembly: GCA_024277195.1. Lineage (GTDB taxonomy): Bacteria > Verrucomicrobiota > Verrucomicrobiia > Verrucomicrobiales > DEV007 > JAADHD01. The sequence continues at coordinate 12,312 of JAJRVS010000289.1, forward strand.
TTTCAGCTCGGTGCCTTTGAACACCCAGTGCTCAGGCCGATGCACTTTGTAGGCTGCTTTTTCACCCATGAATTGGCCATGGCTGCCACGGTATCCGCCATAGATGAAACCGACACCAGTCAGCTCGTTTTCCGGGCGCTTGAGCAGGTGATGACTCCACGCTGTGGTGAGTAATTTGAAATCACGGGTCTGGAAAACAGGGTCGCCATGGTAGTTGTTTTTATAACAGGTGAAGGACTTGCCGTTGTCTTCGGTGCGGGTCTGCCAGCAGACGGAGTTGCCGCTGAAAAAAGCGACGTTGCCACCTTTGGCGATCCAGGCTTCGAGGTTGTCGCGCATTGGGGTGGACCAGTATTCATCGTGGCCGACACTGAGCACGAGGTTGTAGTTTTCGAGAAGCTCGGGGCGGGATTCGAGGTCTCCGTTGGCGGCGTAGTCCAGTTCGTAACCGTTGTTTTCACACCAGACAACGAAGGGCAATTCCCAGCGGGAAAACTGGGTTCTGACAGGTCGCTCGAAGGAGACTTTGTGTCCCTGGTTCTTGGAAATCCCATTATAAGCGTAAACGCTGAAGCCACCCCAGTTATTGTATGCGTTGTAAGTATTGGTGCAGAGCTGGAGGAGGATTTTAGTATTTTTGCCGGGATTGGCGGAGCGGACGATGAAAAAAGTTTCCGAGTTGGCGCTGCGGCTGCTGCGCTGTGTCCATTTCCCTCCCCGGTCGGAGATGCTGAATTGGACTCTGTAATATCCGCTTTTCCATTTGGGATCAATGGGTACGCGGAAAGTTTCCGGCCAGTGGCAACCATTGGCGGAGGCATCTTCTGGCACCGGATGCAGCTGGCCTGGCAGATTTTTTTTGTTCCATACCACTTGGGGTTTGGCTCCCAGGCGGGTGATTTCTACTGCAAATTTAGGGGTGCTGGATGAAACATGGAAGCCGATTTCATCACCTGCTACGACACTGATGTCACCGGCGTATCCTTCGATATAAAAAGGGCGCTCATCGGCTCGAGTGAGCGTGCTGATCGAGGTGAACCATAAAACTAACAGGGGGAGGATGATTTTTGAGAAGGGGGGGATTTTTTTCATGAGGCTGGAAGTGTCGATGGGGATTTGCTGTCATTCAAGGGTATTTTAAAATAAGGGTCCGGGTTTTATGTTGTGGGGCCCGGCAAACAGGAAGAATTGGCATGGATGGACTGGATCTACAGGATTTTAAAAGGGTGAGTTTTTACAATGTGATTTTCACCCTGCCGAGGGGTGTAAGACAAAATAGTTAAGCTGCTGATAGCTATACGTTTCGCCCTTTGCAGGGCTGGAGGAATTGGACTTTTTACCCAGCGCTTTGCGCTGGGCTGTCTCATTGAGCACCGTTGGTGCAAGAGATGAAAGCAAACTGTCCTGAAAGGACAAAATGTGATAGCCCAGTGCGAAGCGCTGGGGTTAAATCGGTTTTATTGCCAGCCCTAAAAGGGCGGAATGATGTTGATGGATGATGAGGTAGCTTTCAATAAGCAATGGCTATTTTTTTTGTCCTGCACCCCCTGCCGATCCATGCTGATTTATTAGATTCTGAATAGCTGCATTTCGGTGTAAGGTGGTCATGCGATGGGAGTTCATAAAACAGGATCAATATTCTCGCTGATTATGTTGGTGACGGCGCAGACTGTTCTGGCGCAGAAAGTTCTGCCACCACCGGAAATGAAATTGGAGGCATTACCGCTTCGCTCAGTTGATCCGGATGATAATGTTTCTACGCCTGCAAAAGTAGAACTGGGGCGGTTGTTGTTTTTTGATCCGATTTTATCGGCAACAAAAAAGGTGGCCTGTGCGACTTGTCATCATCCGGATTATGGTTGGGCGGATGGACGGGCGACTCCGCTTGGCGTGGGTGGTAAGGGGATCGGGCCAAGACGATTACCAATGAAAACGGAGGGCATAGGGATCTTGGTGCGGAATACTCCGGGATTGTTGAATGTGGCTTTTAATGGCTTGGTGAGCGGTCAGGATTATGATCCCAAAAAAGCACCGATGTTTTTGGATGTAAGGGAAAGCGGTCTGGAAGCGCAGCTGTTTCATCCGATTCGCATGCAGGCGGAGATGCGTGGCAATGACTGTCCGGAATCACAGGCGGTCGATCAGATGGTGGTAAGGGTGAGTGCGGTGGAGGAGTACCGGGAGAAGTTTACCAAGATTTTTTCTGAGGAGAAACCGGAGGGGAAAGAAGGTGAAGTGACCGCTGAAAAAGTAGCGGCAGTGATCGCTGCGTTTGAACGCAGTTTATTGGCAAATAACGCGCCGTTTGATCGTTTTATGCGCGGTGACAAAGCGGCGATGAATGTACAACAGCTGCGGGGGTTGAAGACTTATGAGAAGGCGGGTTGTGTGCATTGCCATGGTGGGCCGATGTTTTCGGATTTCAAATTGCACTTCATTGATGTGACTGGCACGGGCAGGGATGATCGTCAAGCGATGCGAACGCCGACCCTACGCAATTTGCGTTATACGGCTCCCTACCTGCATCATGGTCGAAAACGAACATTGGATGAAGTGATGGTTTTTTATGAGAAGCTGATGGATGCGGCGGCGGAGGTGATTGATGGAGGAGCGGAGACCGATCCTCCTTTTGATCCTCTGTTGAAACATTTGCATCTGGAGGCCGAGGATTTTGCAGATGTTCTGGCGTTTCTCGATGCCTTGAATGATGAGACTTGGGATAAGAGCGTGCCGGAAAGGGTGCCGAGTGGGCTGAAGGTGGGTGGAGAGTGAGGGGAGTTGGGAATGTTGAATATTGAACAAGGAATTATGAAGGATGAATGGATTTTCGTCGTATCTGATCTTGCAATTTTCCTTGGCAAAGCAAATGATTGCTTATGATCAAATTTTTACATACGCGGGTTCGGGTCAGTGATCTGGAGGTGACGATTGCTTTTTATGCCAAACTGGGTTTTGAATGCACTCGGCGCACGGATAAATCTCCGGCGGGCAACCAGTTGGCTTTTTTGGAACTGGAGGGCAATGAGCATTTTCTCGAGTTGTGTTATTCGCCGGATTATAAAGTGGAGGTGCCGGAGGATTTGATGCATACGGCCGTCGGGGTGGAGGACATTATGGTTTATTGCGACCAGCTCGAAAAAGACGGGATCGAAATCTGGCCGGAGGATTGGCGCGAGGCTTTCCCTAGTGGAGCCAAAAACAAAATGGCCTTTGTCACCGATCCGGACGGCTACGAGGTGGAAATCCTCGAAAGATAGGGGAAATAATATGCTAACTTCTATCTCCTAATTCCATGATTGTCGGTATTCCTAGGGAAATCAAAAAACAAGAAAGTCGGGTGGGCATGGTTCCACTTGGAGTGAGGCAATTGGTGCGGCGTGGGGTGGAGGTATTGGTGGAAAGTGGAGCGGGTTTGGCATCGGACTATTTGGATGAGGAATTTACCGCTGCGGGGGCTGAGTTGGTGCCGTCGGCGGCAGAGGTTTTTGAGCGGTCGGATTTGATTGTGAAAGTGAAGGAGCCGCAGCCTGCTGAAGTGGCGATGTTGCGCGAGGGGCAGATGTTGTTCACTTATTTGCATTTGGCGGCGGATAAAAAACTGACTGAAACTTTGCTGGCCAGCGGAGTGACGGGCATTGCTTATGAAACGGTGCAGGTAGGCAGGCGTTTGCCATTGCTGGAGCCGATGAGTGAGGTGGCGGGGCGCATGAGTGTGATGGTAGGCGCCTACTTTCTCGCCAAACACGAAGGCGGACGGGGGACTTTGCTAGGAGGGGTGCCGGGTGTTTTGCCGGGGAGGGTGACGATCATTGGTGGGGGAACCAGCGGGGTGAATGCGGCCAAGGTGGCGACGGGCATTGGCGCGGAGACGACTATTTTGGAATTGGATTCGCAGCGCATGACTTGGTTGGATACGGCGATGCCGCATGCGCGGACTTTGTATTCGAGTGAAGGCGCTTTGATGGAGTTGTTGCCGCGCACGGATCTGTTGATCGGGGCGGTGTTGGTTCCTGGAGCGAAAGCGCCAAAACTGGTGACTCGCGAGATGTTGCGCAGTATGAGGCAGGGCACGGTGTTGGTGGATATCGCGGTGGATCAGGGCGGTTGTGTGGAGACCACCCGTCCGACGACCCACGAGAGCCCGATTTTTGAAGAAGAGGGAGTGATCCACTACTGTGTGGCGAACATGCCGGGAGCTTATGCGCGAACTTCGACCCAGGCTTTGACCAATGTGACTTTGCCCTACATTCAGTTGCTGGCGACGCAGGGTTTGCAGCAGGCCTGTCAGCAACGTCCGGAATTGGTGGGCGGGATCAATTGCCTGGCCGGAAAATTGACTAGTAAAGAGGTGGGCGAAGCGCATGGATTGGAAACAGTCTTGACAGGTATGGAGTTATCTTGATTAAATACAGCGAAGTAAGGAAATAAACTATGCAGTGGGTATTTTGGTTGAGCTTGATTCTGATTATATATAGCTACGCGCTTTATCCGTTTTTATTGGCGATCCTTTCTTTTTTCAATAAATTGCTGTCAGGCAAGCCGCGGGTACCAAAAAAGGTGCCTGACAGGGTGTCGGTCTCTTTGGTGCTGGTGGTGGATCATGACGAACCACGAGTGCTGGAGCGGATCGAAAATCTGCTGCAATCTGATTACGAAAAAGTGGTTGAGGTGCTGGTGATCACTGGTCGTGGTTCTACGGAAAAATCGGAAGCCGACGGTGATGTGAAAGATGGTGGTATTGGGCAGTGGGTGCGGGAGGTTGAATTGGAGCGAGGCAAGGATGGCAGGGCGGCGGCTTTGAATCAAGCGGTGGCTATAGCTAAAGGGGAGGTGGTGGTTTTTGCTGATGTGGGCCAGCGTTTTGCGAGCGATACGGTTTCCCATTTGGTGGCTCCTTTTGTGGACAAAAAAGTGGGTGCGGTGACCGGCTGGCTTGAACCGGGACAGGCGGACGGGGGGGCAGCTGAGTCTGCTGTGTCGTTGGATGTTTTTCGTGAGTTGGAAAAGATAGTTTTGGAAAAAGAATCCGATTTGGCTTCGACGGTTTTTTGTCAGCGTGTGGTGTATGCGGTGCGTGGTGATGCATACGAGGCGATTGACGAGGATGTTTTGGACGATGGACTGATCGTACCAATGAAGATTATTCTGGGTGGCCACCGGGTGTTATTTGCTCCACAGGCTAAAGCGTATCAATTGGAAGCAGCGGACAGCGGGTCGCAAATGGAGGAGATCAAAAAGGAGGCTCAGCTGGTGGCGGGTCAATGGCAGGTGATGTTTCGTTATCTGGTCTGGATGTTTCCATGGGTGAACCGTCTGGCCTGGCAGTTGATCTCGCATGTTTACTTGCGTCTGTTGGGGCCGGTGCTGTTGCTGGTGCTGTTATTGAGCAATATGCTGCTGCTCAATACCTCCTGGTTTTATTGGCTTGTTTTTTTACTGCAGCTGGCGGCGTATGGGCTGGCGGCATCGGGTTGTTTCAAGGTGACCTTTCCTTGGGCATTCGCCTCTTTCCTATCGAAGGCGGCGGGAGGGTTTGTTGCTTTACAGGCTTTGAATTTTCTGGCGCTGTTGCATTGGCTAAAGGGGCAACTGGCTAGGATCAATAATCCAAATTCGGAGCCTAGAATGACTAAAATCAGGTGATTTTCCCTGAATTTCAATGATGATCTGATAGGACGGGTATTTGTCTGCTTGCAGATCTGTTCGAGGCAGGTATTTCGGATAAATTGAGTATTAAGCTCACTTTATTTTGAGTGCCTCTTAGCAAAAATTGCCGTCCTATAGGGATTTACGCCTTTGGGAGAAAAAAAGTTTAATAAAACTACACTTTTTCCTTGTCGACCCACTACATGTTGGGTTACAAACTGTGCCAGACACCCATATATGGTGTTTTGGGTGAAACTGACAAAAAGGACGATATTCTATAGTCAGGATCAAAAAATGTAATTATTAGATGTTTTGGGCAGTATCATATTCTGGAAATTAGTAGAATTTTTGAAAATAATATTCAGTCTGAAAATCAGTAAGCAAATTTCGCAAAGTTAAGTTTTAAATCAGCATTTTTACATGGAAAAGACGTTTACGATTGGTGACCGGAGTTTTGTATTGGATCAGACCAAGGCGGAGGAGGCTTTTGCCGCCAAGCAGGTGATCAATGGTCGCAAGACAATGACCTTTAATTTGCTGCCTTTGAAGTATCAGTGGGCGTATGATTTGTACGGCACGATGAAGGCCAATCACTGGGAGCCTGAGGACATTCCGATGCAGAAGGATATCGAGCAGTGGCAGTCGGATGACTTGAGTGATGCCGAGCGTTGGATCATTCGCATGGGGATTGGGTATTTTTCGGCGGCGGAAGGTATCGTGGGGGACAATATTTTGCATGTGATTCGCGAATTGGTGACCGCTCCTGAGTTGAAGTTGGTATTGGGGCGTCACGCACATGAGGAAAATATCCATGCGGACAGCTTGCTGTATATGATCAGTAGTCTGGGTATCAATCCGCATGAATGTGAGGCGATGTTCGAGCAGATCGAAACGATTCGTCGAAAAAATGAATTTGTGACCCGTACTTCCCATGTTTTGCGTAGGGATCTGGACATGAAGGATCCGGATAATATCCGTTTGTTGGCGAAGAATATTTTTGTGTTTGGCCAGTGCATGGAGGGCACCCAGTTTTATGGCTTGTTTGGGATGATCTTGAGTCTTTATCGGCAGAATAAATTCCCCGGTATCGGCCAGATGTTTAGCTACACTTTGCGTGACGAATCCAATCACATTGAGCTGTTGAGAAACCTGTTGATGGATCTGATCGGTGAGAACAAAGAGATCTGGACGGAGGATTTCAAGCGGGAATTGACCAATCTGATGATCGAAGCGGTGAATCTGGAAAAAGATTTCATCAATGACTGCCTACCGGTCAGTTCGGTTGGCCTGAATGCTGAGGAATTTTGTCAGTATATTGATTTTAACGCGGATCGCCGCTTGGAAGGGGTTGGACTCAAACCTCTGAATCCTGGTTTGAAAAATCCTTTTCCCTGGTTGTCCGAAACCATGGATCTCAAAAAAGAGAATAACTTTTTTGAGAAAACGGTCACCGAATATCAGAAATCCTCGGCTCTTGGCATGGTAGACGATGATGAATTGTAAGGCTCATTAGCAGAATTTTTAATACCAGCATTTTTATTTAAACCTTTTATTGCCCCTCTCCCAACCTGTAACCCTAATTGAAATAATGATTACCCGGAATTTTGTAGAAGAAGATCTCGAATTGCAGCGCTACGCTGCGACTCCCAAAGAGAATAAACCTCGTTTTGAATGGGGTGAAGTGACTGGAGACCTGGACGATGATTCGACCAACCTTTTACAGGTCAATGTGGGCGGGCAGACCAAAGCTTTTGATATTGCTGAGATCGCAGAAACGGTGGGCAATGCGCTGACCGACCTGGCGTTGTCCCGCAACGAGGAAAATATTTTCAGCGATGCAAACCGTCAGTTGGTGGCAGGCATCGCCAAGTCGGTGGCTAAGGAGCTGGTGAAAAGTGTGGAAGGGAAAGCTAGCGATCATACCACCAGTGCTGAGGAAATGATGGCGATCATCGAACGGGCATTGATCCGTCAGAACGCCCATGACGTGGCAAAAAGTCTGGTGATCCGGCGCAAGAGCAAACCTGAGAATGGTGCGGGCACGAACGGGGGATTGAGCATCACGGGAGGAGCTTCCAGTGATCAGCGTGGTAAAGTGAAAACGCGGGTGATTCGTCGCAGCGGGGAAGTGGTGGCATGGAATCATAACAAGAT
>JAJRVS010000290.1 GCA_024277195.1 Verrucomicrobiota bacterium
CATGAACGCTTACAACGGCACTATTCTGTGGAAAAGGCCGCTGCCCAAAGGTTTCATGATTCATCGCAATACCATGATCGCCACCCCTGACGCGCTCTACCTCGGTGACCACGAATCCTGCAAAATCATCGATGGCAAAACAGGCGAAGTCCGTAGTCAGATCACCATTCCCAAAGACCTCACCGATGGACAGACCTGGAAGTGGATGGGGATGAAAAACGGTACCCTTTACGCCCTGGTCGGCAACCCTGAAGTGCAGGTCGACACCCAGAAAGCCACCCGTCGTGGACTCGGCCACTGGCCATGGGCGATGTGGAAAGGACATGAGTATAGCGATCCGCGCACCTCATTCGGATTTGGTCGCACTCTGGTCGCCATTGATACCCAAAGCGGAAAGATCAAGTGGAACTACCGCGATCAGGATTTCCTCGACGCACGCGCAGTGTGCATGAACGAAAAACAGATCTATATCTACAGCCCGGAGAAATTCCTCATGGCCATCGACCTAAACACGGGCAAAGCAGCCTGGAAAAATTCCGACAAAGACCTGCTCGAAGCCATCGGTCCGAACGCCAAAGCGCAACACTACATCACTGGTTATTCCACCAGCAACTACATCAAGTGCAACAAAAACTACATCTTTTTCGCCGGCCCCCAACGTGAAAAAATGACCGTCGCCTCCACCAAGGATGGCAAACTGGCATGGACCCACCCCACTGGCAACCTGCAGCTGGTTTTACGCAAAGACGCCATCTACGCCGCCGGATCACAAAAATCATCCTCCGGCGCTAAGCTGGACTACGCCACCGGAAAAATCCTCAAAGCCCTCGCCTCCCGCCGCGCCTGCACCCGGGCTACAGGTGGCGTCGATAGCATTTTTTACCGCGCCAGCGGAGGCACCATCCGCCTGTTCACCGATACCGACACCCCCACCCACATCGACCCGATGCGCCCCGCCTGTCAGGACGGCGTGCTTATTTCCAATGGCCATTTATACTGGGGTCCGTGGATGTGCGGTTGCCAGTTATCGTTATATGGCAACATCACCCTTGGCCCGGATACCTTGTCCACTTCCCGCATCCCCGATCCGGCGATTGTTTATAAAAACGCCCTCACGCTGCACAGCGATCCCGCCAAGGTCGAAGCGCTCAACGCCGATGCCAACGACTGGCCCGCTTACCGCGGTGATAATCAACGCGCCAATACCACCCAAGTCAAAATCGCCAACAAGATAAAGCTGTTATGGCAAAGCAAAATCAGCAACGGCGAGCTGCCCACCGCACCTGTCACCGCAGGCGGATTGATTTTCACCGCCGACCGCTCTGGCTTGGTTCGAGCTACTGACAACAAAGGCAAAGCCGTGTGGAAAAACTACACCGCCGGTCCGGTGTATTACCCTCCCGCCATCAGTAACGATCGGCTTTTTGTCGGCTCCGCCGATGGCCGAGTTTACGCCTTCGAAGCCAAAAGCGGACGCCTGCTGTGGACCTTTCGTGTGGGCCAGGCGGATCAATTCATTCCGGTGTTTGGCAAACTGGTCTCCTCCTGGCCAGTCGCTGGGGGCGTGGTGGTCGATGAAAAAAGCCATACGCTCTACGCCGCCGCCGGCATCACCCATTACGATGGAACCTTCGTGGTCGCTCTCGATACCACCAGTGGCAAACTTAAATTCAGCAATACCACATCCGGCCAACTCTCCAGCCACGTGGACAACGGCATCAGCTTGCAGGGTAACCTGAAAATCATCGACGGCGAATTACAATTCCTCGGTGGCGGCGTTTACGAAACCGCCCGCTACGATTTAAAAAATATCGCCAACTTGAATCCGCCCAAAGCCTACGATTTGAAAGCGGGTTTCCGCACCGCCTTCTACCCCTACTACCCTGACTACGGCAAATACGTTTCACTCGAACACGAGTATGACAACGGCACCTTGCTTTGTCACAACGCGGCTTACGAAGGCAGTTCGTTTGCCGACCTAGCTCTTCAAGAAGCACTTCCGACCGGCACCAAGCGCGCCACCAGAGACAAAGCCGGTGAATGGTTACGTCGTCGAGGCAAAACTGAAAAACCAAAGAACCTCTGGCAGGATCAAAACCAGCGCCGCTTCACCAGCTTCATCGTCTCCGGCGATCAACTGCTATCCACGGGACACCCGGATGAAAAACCCGAAGAAGCTTTCATGGCTCTGACTAATGTGAACGACGGCAAGGATGTGTGGCTGATGAAGCTACCTTCCTTGCCCGTCAAAGGCGGCAGTGCGATAGATCATCTGGGCAATATTTATCTCACCTTGGAAAACGGAGAGCTACTGTGTTATTCAAAAGAGTGACAGCTTCACCCTATGCGTTATTACACCAGCATCCGGCTCAAACGCGACGAGGTAGAAGATTTCGACAGATACCCCTTCTCTATACCCGCGATCCGCAACCTCGAAGAAATCGACTTGGATGAAAACGTCACCTTCATCATCGGTGAAAATGGCGCAGGCAAATCCACCCTTATCGAAGCCGTCGCGGTACGACTAGGATTCAACCCTGAAGGAGGTAGCAAAAATTTCAACTTCGCAACCCGCGAGTCCCATTCTAACTTATCTACCAAGTTAGTGGTTCCTCGAACACCAGAGAAACCCACCGACGGTTATTTTCTCAGAGCCGAAAGCTTTTACAACGTCGCCTCCGAACTCGAACGGCTCAATGACCCCACCTACAACGCGCCTTCACTCAACGATGCTTACGGCGGCAAAGGGCTTCACGAGCAATCCCACGGCGAATCCTTTTTCTCCCTGCTCAACTACCGCCTGACCGGCGGAGGTTTTTACATCTTTGACGAACCCGAGGCCGCGCTCTCCCCCCAAAGACAGTTGGCGATGCTCACCATCATGCACCGACTGGTTTATCACCGCTCCCAGTTGCTCATCGCCACTCACTCTCCGATCATCATGGCCTACCCCAATGCCACCATCTACCAACTCACCGATGACAAAATCGAGCAAGTCGAATACAAAGACACCGAGCACTACCAAATCACCAAAACCTTTCTCGATTGCCCCGAACGAATGCTCCACCACCTGCTCACCGAAGAAGACAACTACCTCTTGGATCTAGAGCGCTGAATCGCTTCACTCCAACCCTCACCATTGCAGGGCTCCCCCTGCCCTCTTCAACCTCTGCAGGAGCAACCGAAGCGGCCGCGCTACAATCTCTTACTCCTCCTGTCCCAGCACTTGATGGCTTTTCATATACTCCATCACCGCCGCGACAAAAGCCTTGGCAAAAGCTTGACGATTTTTCTTGGAATTGCGCACACTTTTACCCGGACACTCCAACTGGAATCCACTGATCACTCCTCCATCGCGTGATCCATATCGGCGAGTATTATAACCTCCGTTAAAATACTTTGCCTCCCCCGCATGAGGAAATTTCGGACTCGGAACAGATGGAAAACCACGTTTTTGCATCAAAGCACCAAAACTCAAATCCCCCCGCAGTAATTCCGCAAAGGAGATTTTACGACCCTCTGAAAGTTCGCGCATACTGGAACGATTTTCCAAACGATTCACCTCTTGATCACTGCCCTGCAACTGCTTTTTACTCAACAAATAACCCAATTCCAAACGCAACTCAGGATGCCCGTGCCCATGCAAATCGATATAAAGCCCTGCACCATTATTTTTAATCACCGTCGCCCTTGCCTGTTCGATAAAACCATGAAACTCGCGCCAAGCCAACTCCGCCTCTCCACTGCCCTGCGCCGCTTCTTCGATCTCGCGATTGCAATCCAATTTCAATCGCTTGAGATGACAAATAATCACATGTGGAGTTTTCCCCATCTGTTGCTGAAACGCCGTGACTATTTCCATCGCTAGCAAATCCGTCGCTCCATCCGCAAGCAATACCCCCTTTTTACGATCCGGAATCGAAGCCGGTTTCAATCTGCCCCCATGCGGCGCCGAAATGATCAGCGGCAAATCGCCAGGAATATATTCGATATACCGGTTCTCATCAAACACACTCCGCCCCGCCACCAGCGTATCATCCGCCACTATCAACGGTGATACCGCAAAAAAAAGACCCAGCCACAAAACTATCCATACTCTATCCATCGGCAAGTAGCTTAGCCTAGCATTACAACATAACTCAAATTTTATAATCGCCCTCAAAACAAGCTCACTCTATAGTTACTATTCTTATCCTCGCTATCCATGGTTCCTCTCTTCATCCCGTAAACAACTCAAACCATGAAATTCAAAAAGCTCATCTCCACTCCCATCCGCCTCGCCCTATTCTGCATGGCAAGCTATTTGATCATTCTCGGCATCGTCGCAGAAAATCAACCTTGGGGACGTGGTTGGTGGCACGATTTCAAATTCTACCTCAAACAAAAAAGCCCCTCTTACACCCCACCTGATGAAAACTCTCCAGAGTTGGCTGCATTACAGAAAAAAATCGACGCCTGGTATCCACAAATCCTCGAACGTTATCCTCTGCTCAAGGTAGAATACAAAAACGTTCCCGATGATCAAAACGGTTTCCTGAAAATCCTCGAATGGCAGGAGGACGCTGAAGCCATGGAGAAATGGGAGCAAACGAACTTACCAGACAAATTCACCGACATTTTGCAATCAGAAAACAAAAAAAACGCCTTCCCCGACAACACCCTTAGCGAAGCCAAAGCATATCTAAAAAAACATCAAAACTCCATAGTGCGAGCCATGAAAATCGGACTTCTACCCGATCAATCCAATGCAGGAATTTCGCCCGACCGACTTTTTCTTAAGAGCATCTCCTTCACTAAAAACATCGCCGACCACTTGAAGCTAAAAGCCTGTATTGAGAATGAAGAAGGTGATCTAAAGAGTGCTTTTCAAACATTTCGCGCCTTAAATGGGTGGGCTGACCATTTTGGGGAAATCGAAACGCCCACCCTGATAATCACAACACTATCGATGGCTATTCGGCTCAGCTTTCAAGCCCACATCCACTCCCGCATCTTACCCCAATTATCTAACAATAATATTCATTCCAAACAATGGAAACAATGGAGTGAACTCATCATTCTCAAAAACGATGTACCCAAAAACCTCATTCACATGTGGCGCGGAGAATGGCAACACGTCGTCAATGCGCATTGGATCAAAGTAGAGTTATTAAAAATGGATCCACAAGATTACGAAGCTTTGCTTACAGCCTATACAGAAGATCTATATGACAGGGTCGATCCTAGAACTTTATTTAACCCAAGCTTCCCGCCACCTCGAGCGCATAAACACCTTAGCAGAAAAAGCATTCTCATCTTGGACCTGTTCAACCTCGGCGTCTCAGCTTATGGTTCAGGCTACCTTCGAGCACACACCATCCTCCAACAATACCAACTCGCCTTCACCCTAAAAAAACTCGAAGCCGAAAGTCACGATTTGACCCAACTCGACCAAACCACTCTCGACTCTCTACCCACACAAATTCTCCCCGACCTCCACCTCAACATCGACTTCAACAAGCGCGAAATCACCGCCCCAAAAAACAAGATTTCCAATCCGAAAACCATCTCTTTCTAAAACCCATCATTCTTATTCGTGTAAATTCGTGTTCATTAGTGGTTCCCTCCCTCTTCAAAAAAACACCCACTTTCACTTGTTAAAAACCCGATCCGCCTTATTTTTCCAGCCTTTAAATCTCAAATAAAACCATGTCTAGAAAACTCAGCCACATCGCCCCCGAATGGTGGGATTACACCACCCTCGACGACAGCCTGATCAACGACGCCGCCAACCTGACGGCTGACGATTTGCTGCAACTTTCCCGCCCCGGCTTCAAAATCGTCTTCTACGATACCTTGGAAGACTTTTATCTCGCCGAAGCGCTCGAATACATCCACGCCTGGCAACAATCCACCGCCGACAATCCGGTTGGCATCTGTGGTCCCGTCGGTCCAACCGAACAAATGCCACTGGTGGCGCGTTTGGTCAACGAGCTGAACATCGATCTCAAAAGTGCCCACTTCTGGGGCATGGACGAATGGATTGGCAAGGACGGCAAAGCCGTCTCCACCGACCACCCGCTTTCTTTCGAGCGCACTGATCGCGGCATGCTGTTCAATCAACTCAAACCCGAACTGGTGATGGCAGACGAAAACCTCCACTTCCCCACGGAAAATGTCGCCGACTACATCGGCACCTGGGACGGCGTGCGCTGCGCAGTAATGCAAGGCGGTCAGGGTGACATCAAACACTGGGCTTTCAACGATCCACTCAAACGCGAAGGCAAATACGCCGACGCCCCACCCACTCCGGAAGAATACCGTGCCCTCGGCACCCGCATCGTCGATTTGCACCCTGTCACTCTAGCGCAAAATGCCCGCACTTCCGGTGGCGGTAATGTCACTCTCGTTCCAGCCAAAGCCGTCACCGTCGGCCCCTTGGAAACTTGGAAAGCCGAGAAGGTCAGCATCTGGCATGCTGGCACCCATGACAATCCGCTGGGTCAAAGACTGACCGCCATGATGATCTCCAAAGGCATCGCCGATTCATCCGTGCCAATGTCGCTATTGGCCGATCACCCCAACGTGCAGTTCAATTACTATCGCCCCGGCATCGGCTCCTGCGACGTAGACATGCACTAATCACATGATGCTCACGGTGTAGAACGGATTGGCAATCCGTTTATCTAGAGTCTCCCAAAATAGACCGGATAATATTTCATCCCACATGGTCAATCACTAACATTTCACATGAGCAAATACGCCATTGGCCTCGACTACGGCACTAATTCCTGTCGTTCACTATTGATCAATCTGGAAAACGGTGCCGAACTCGGCTCGACGGTCTTCCCCTACCCTTCCGGCGAACAAGGCATCCTGACCGATTCCGCAGACCCTAACATTGCGCGTCAGAATCCACAAGATTACCTCGATGGCCTGCAAGCCATCATCTGCGAAGCGATCAAACAAGCCAAGCAGAATGACCCCGCCTTTGATCCCGCCAACGTTCTTGGCATCGGAGTGGATACCACCGGCAGCACTCCCATCCCAGTCGATGAAGCAGGCACCCCGCTTGGATTAAAACCCGAATTTGCCAACAATGCCAACGCCATGGTGTGGCTATGGAAAGACCACACCAGCCATGAAGAAGCCGCGCAGATCACCGCCACCGCAGAAAAAATGCGCCCCGAATACCTCGCCAAATGCGGCGGCATCTACTCCTCCGAATGGTGGTGGAGCAAAATCTGGCGTTGCCTAAAAACAGACCTCGAAGTATTTGCCGCCGCCCATTCGTGGGTCGAGCACTGTGACTGGATCCCCGCAGTTCTCACCGGAACCACTCGCCCGGATCAAATTTCCCGCAGCACTTGTGCCGCCGGGCACAAGGCGATGTTCAACGATCAATGGGGAGGTTTGCCAGACAAGGAATTTCTCAGCCAACTCGATCCCGCTCTCGCCGACCTGCGCGATCGTCTTTACGATCAAACGTTCAGCTCTGACCACAAAGCCGGAGGGCTCACCGCTGAATGGGCGGAAAAACTGGGACTGCCCGAGGGCATCGCAGTCGCCGTCGGTGCCTTCGACGCCCACATGGGAGCGGTCGGCTCCGGAGTTAAAGAAGGCACTCTGGTGAAGATTCTCGGCACCAGCACCTGTGACATCACCGTCGCCCCCAATAGCAAAACCCTCGCCGACATCCCCGGCCTATGTGGAGTCGCCAATGAATCCGTGCTGCCCGATCACTACGGCATCGAAGCAGGTCAATCAGCGGTCGGCGATACCTTTCTGTGGTTTGTCCACAACCTCGTCCCTGACAGCTACGGCAAAACCATCGGTAAAAAATTCGACAACATGGAAACCGAACTGGCCAAGCAAAAACCCGGTGAATCCGGACTGCTCGCTCTCGATTGGAACAACGGCAACCGCACCATCCTCGTCGATGTGCGTCTCACCGGCCTTTTACTTGGACAGACCCTGCACACCAAAGCCCACGAAATCTACCGCGCACTGATCGAAGCCACCGCCTTCGGCGCGCTGACCATCATCAAACGCATGCAAGAACACGGCGTCGAAGTTCGAGAAGTGGTCAACACCGGTGGCCTGTCGCTGAAAAATGAGACCCTGATGCAAATCTACGCCGACGTGATCGGCCTACCCATGAAGGTAGCCGCCAGCGAACAAACCTGCGCCATGGGCTCAGCCCTCTTTGGCGCCGTCGCCAGTGGAAGCGTGACTTTGCAGGAGGTGCAACAAGCAAGCTGCAAAATACAGGAGAAAATTTACACCCCAGATCCTGAGAACCAGAAAACCTACGCAAAAATCTACACCCTATACCGCGAACTCCATGATGCTTTTGGCACGGCGGAGTGGCAGGGCAAAATGAATCACGTCATGAAAGACCTGATCGACCTTCGCCAACAAGCACGCAGCGAAAAATAACACCATGCTCGAAGAACTACGCCAGGAAATTTGTCAAGCCAACCAACTGTTGGAGAGCTCGGGTTTGGTCAAACTGACCTTTGGCAATGTCAGCGGTGTCGACCGGGATCAAGGCATCTTTGGCATCAAACCCAGCGGTGTGGCTTACGCTGACTTAAAACCCGAGCAAATCGTCCTGATCGACCTTGAGGGAAAGACTGTCGAAGGCGACCTGCGCCCCTCTTCCGATACCAAAACCCACCTCGAACTCTACCGCGCCTGGCCCTCGATTGGCGGAGTGACACACACTCACAGCATTCACGCCACCAGTTTCGCCCAAGCCGGGCGCCCCCTGCCCTGCCTCGGTACCACTCACGCCGATCACTTTTACGGTGAAGTTCCCGTCTGCCGTCCGCTCACTCCTGAAGAAGTCGAACAAGACTACGAGGGCCACACCGGACTCGCTATTATCGAGCACTTCGAGCAACACCACATCGATCCGGCCACCATGCCCGCCGTGCTGCAGCACCACCACGCCCCTTTTACCTGGGGGAACAATGCCATGGACTCGATCAAAAACAGCATCGCGCTGGAAGTCTGCGCAGAAATGGCTCTGTCAACCTTTCAGCTAGAGCCCTCCGCGGCCGCCATCCCCGCGCACATTTTGGAAAAACACCACCAGCGCAAACACGGAGCCAATGCCTACTACGGGCAATCCAGCTGATTCACGTTCTTCATTCTACCCTGCCGCGCCGCCGTCAGGCTCACGTGTGCCTTTTGCTGAAATCATGAATCGCTAAATTTCCCCAGCTGCCAGTTGCACATCGCCGTCGCAAGGCCAAGGTTGCCACTCGCTCAACAACGCCACCATTTTACTATCACCATGTCCACACCTGTTCGCACTCGTTTTGCCCCGTCACCTACCGGGCACCTTCACATCGGCTCCGCACGCACCGCTCTTTTCAACTGGCTGCATGCCCGCCACCACGGTGGCACTTTTGTCCTGCGCGTCGAAGACACCGATGCCGCACGTAATACCGAAGCCTCGCGTGATGCCATCCTCTCCGGCCTCGAATGGCTCGGCATGAATTGGGATGAAGGTCCGAATGTCGGCGGTGAGTATGGCCCTTATTTTCAGAGTGAACGCAATGAAATCTACGACCGCTACCTGGCTCAACTCGAAGCCGCCGGACGTTGTTACAAAGACGAAAGCGGCGCGACCCGCTTCCGCATGCCCGACGAGCCGGTCACCATCAATGACCTCATCTGTGGATCACAGACCATCAACCTGAAAGAACAAAGTGCCACCCGCTGGGATGCCAAGCTCAAAAAAGACGTGCCAGCCAACCCCGATCTGGTCATCCGCCGCGCTGACGGTTCTTATATTTTTCACTTCGTCAATGTCGTCGATGACATCGACATGAAAATCACCCACGTGATCCGCGGTGAAGACCACCTTTCCAATACCCCCAAACACGCCGCGCTGTTCGAAGCGCTCGGTGCGCCCCTTCCCGTCTTCGCCCACATCCCGCTCAATCTGAACGCCGACGGCTCCAAAATGAGCAAGCGTGATCAGGGCGCATCGATCACCGACTACATCGAACAAGGTTTTCTGTCCTCTGCCGTGTGCAACTACATCGCCCTGCTCGGTTGGTCGCCAAAAGATGACGAGGAAATTTTCTCTCCCGAAGAACTGGTGAAACGTTTTGATCTCAGTGGAATCAACCGCTCCAACTCCCGCTTCGATTTCAAAAAATGCCTCTGGCTCAACGGCGAACACCTGCGCCGCCTCGATGCCGATGAGCTCTTGAAAAAAGCCACTCCCTTTTTGCAGGATAAAAATATCGCCCTCGATGATGATCGCCTGCCCGCTGCCCTGCAACTCATTCGTCAACGAGCCGAGACCCTGGAACAGATTCCTCCAGGCATCGCTCCCATTTTTGAAGACCAGATAGAAATCGATCCCGACGCCCTCGCTAAAATATCAGGCCGCGAAAATATCATTGACGTGCTGCAAGGTCTTCACGATTCCTTTTCCGCCACCGCAGCAGGATGGAACGAAGACTCGATCAAAGCCGAGATCGTTGCCACAGCCGAAAAACTCGAGCTCAAAATGGGAGCCCTCATGCTGCCCTGCCGCATCGCCACCACCGGCAAAGCCGGAGGCCCCGACCTGATGCCCTTACTGGTTTTAATCGGACAACAACGTGTGCTTGACCGCCTCACCACTCTCATCACAAAATTAAACTCATCATCGTAACCCGATGATGCCTCCTAGCTGTCCGCTTCAGCTCCTTGCCCATGAACAGTCACCCGGGACAACACACATCACTCCCCTCCACCATTAGTGATTCACAACATTTCAGGGCTCGTTTTCAAATAAACATCAGTGCTTATCAGCGATAATCAGTGGTTTAAAAATTTGTTACCCACTGATGGACACTGATATTAATATAAAATCATGTTTTCTTCTTTAAAATAGGCATTTCACTTTAATCCTTCATCATTAACAATTATACCCACCATGAGCACAGCCAAAGACCTCTACTCATTTGACGATCTCTGCAAGTGGTCACCATCCACCAGTCAACTCCAGCCCCCCGCTCGATTGAGCGTATTTGGTGATCCCGTCGCCCACTCCCGCTCGCCGCAAATGCACAACCCGGCCCTGCTGGACGTCGGTATCGATGCCCAATACGTGCGCCTGCACATTCATCCCGAAGAACTACAACCAGCCCTACAGCAGTTAAAAGAACAAAACTTCATCGGCACCAATCTCACCATCCCCCACAAAGCCGCCGCGATTGAGTTCATGGATGACATCGACGAGACCGCTCGCCGCATCGGCGCGGTCAACACCGTGCTGGTTGAAGACCAAAAATTGATCGGCTTCAACAGTGACGGCCCCGGTTTTTCCCGAGCCATCCGCGAAGAATTCTCCGTCGATTTGCGCGACTTGCGCATCCTCATCATCGGTGCCGGCGGAGGCGCCGGGCGCGCTGTAGCGGTTCAGGCTTCAATGGATCATTGCGAACGTCTGGTGCTCGCCAATCGCACCACCCAAAAAGCCGAGTCTCTCGCAGCGGAGCTTGCTCCTTTTTTCAAGGAAGATCGGATCGCCGGTCCGATGGAACGCCTCGAAGCGATCTCAATGGACGAAGCCGCACTGGCCGCACAAATGGACAACATCGACCTGATTGTCAACGCCACCTCGCTGGGAATGAAACGCAGTGACCCCGAAGTCTTATCCTCCCACCTGATCCAACCCCATCAATTCATCTACGACATGGTTTACAGCCCGTCACGCACCCACCTGATCTCGCAAGCGGAAAATGCAGGGGCTCGCGCCGCGAATGGCCTCTCCATGCTGCTCCACCAGGGCGCGATCTCATTTGAATACTGGTTCAACCGCGAAGCCCCGCTGGAAGCGATGCGCAAAGGACTCAAAGAATCATTTGATTAAGGCTGCGTAACAAAAAAATGCTGGCAAAGATCCGCTCTCAGGAGCATCTTAACGAAACAGAATAAGCCCCATGCAACCTCCTACAATTCACCCCTCCCCGTTACGCAAAGAGGTTGTCATTCTGTTTTTAATGACCCTGCTCTGTCATTCTCCACTTCCTGCCGCTGACGACTTACGTGTCTTACCCACCGACTTCAATTCGGACAAAAAACAGCAAATGATGCGAAGCTACCTTCGCCAACTCACCCACCAGCGGCTCGACCAACGACTGGAAGAAATCGAACAACTCAAGAGTCAGGAACAAATCGAAACCTACCAGAAAAAACTCCAGGCATTCTTTTTGCAAAACATCGGCGGACCGCCTCCCAAAACCCCGCTGAACGCACAAGTCACCGGCCAGCATGACTACCCGGATTACTCAGTCGAAAATATCATCTTTGAATCCCATCCCGGTTTTTTTGTCACCGCCAATCTCTACCTGCCCAAAAACAAAGGGCCTCACCCCGGCATCTTGCTGCCCTGCGGACACAGTTCCAACGGCAAAGCCGCCGAGCCCTATCAAAAAGCCTCCATCCTGCTAGCTCAAAACGGCTTTGTTGTGCTTTGCTGGGACCCCATTGGACAGGGCGAACGCCTACAGTTGTTAAACCTAGCAAACGCTCCTCAAGGAACTTCCGAACACATGAGCGAAGGCGTCGCCCCGATCTTGCTCGGCCGAGGCCTCTCCACCTACATGATCTGGGACGGCATGCGCGCCATTGACTACCTGCAATCCCGCCCAGAAGTGATCCCTGATAAAATAGGCAGCACCGGCATCTCCGGCGGAGGCAACTTAACCGCCATGCTGATGGCGCTCGATCCCCGCATCAAAGCGGCCGCCCCCGGATGTTTCATCACCACCACCCGGATCAAAAACGAAAAACCCGGCCCCGGTGATGCCGAACAGAATATTTTCAGCCAAACCGCAGCAGGCCTCGACCACCCCGACTTCGCTATTATCCGCGCCCCGCAGCCCACCCTCATCCTCGCTGCCACCCAGGATTTTGTTCCCATTGAAGGAAGCTGGATCGCCTACCGCCAGGCCAAACGAATCTACGGACGACTGGGTTTCCCCGAACGCATGCGCTTGGTGGAGGCCGACGTGAAACACGGATTTGACCGCCCGCTTCGCGAAGCCACCACCCGCTTCATGATGCGCTACCTGCTCAACACCCCCTCGGAGATCAGCGAAGCGAACGAAGTCCCGATTGCCCCCGACGCCGATCTCTACGCCACACCCGAAGGTCAGGTTTTAAAACTACCTAATGCGCGATCCATCTTCCAGGTTAATCAAGACTTCTCTCATCAACTGCGCAAAAAACGAGAACAATTCCAAAACACAAATACGAGTAAAAACATGCTCGAAAAAGTCCGCCAACTCAGCAACATTCGTCCATTGGATGAAATCCCTGCACTCAAAAAACAAAACCTCAGTCAAATTCAATTGAACGGATTCAGCGGAGAAAAACTCCTACTTACACCCGAGCCAGGCATCGTTTTACCCGCGATCAAATTCCAACCCATCAAATCCACCGGCGAGCCCATACTCTACCTCAACGAACAAGGCAAAACCGCCGATCTCCAAACCCTCGTCGCCCTGCTCAAAAAAGGTCACCCCGTCCTGGCCGTCGATATCCGTGATACCGGAGAAACCCGCACCCATAACTGGCGCTACGGCCAAGCCGCTGAAATCACCGGTCCCGCCACCGCCGAATTTTTCATCGCTTACATGCTGGGGAAATCCTACCTCGGCATGAGAGCCGAAGACATCCTCAACTGCGCCCGCTATTTGTCAGAAGAAAACGGTGCTCCTCAAAAAATCAAATTGATCGTCGCCGGAACTTCCGATGAGCTGTCTCCTCCCGCCCTACACGCAGCGGCCTTGGAACCACAGCTCTTCTCCTCCACCGAATTCGAGAATTCACTGGAAACCTGGCAGAAAGTCATCGACACTCCTGTCACCAAAAATCGCTTGATCAATACGGTTCATGGCGCACTCGAATTTTACGATTTGCCTGACCTGAACTCATTGATCAATAAAAATTCTCCCGAATAATCTCAATAAACTCCAAAAAAAACTCCGATCACTTATGAAACGCCGCGCCTTTTTCCCTCTTGCATTGAGCCTCGCCGCTCTATCCTCCACTCTTGTCAGTCCCTCTCTTTTGGCTGCCGACAAAGATGCCAAAGATGACGGCAAACTGCGCATCATCTGTTTTGGAGCCCATCCCGATGACGCCGAATACAAAAGCGGAGGCACCGCAGCCAAATGGGCAGCCATGGGCCATCACGTCAAAATGGTCTCCGTTACCAACGGCGATATCGGACATTGGAAGGAAGCCGGTGGCGCGCTGGCCAAACGCCGCACTCACGAAGCTGCAGAAACTTCAAAAATCCTCGGCAGCACCTCCAAAGTGATGGATATCCACGACGGGGAACTGATGCCTACCTTGGAAAATCGCAAACGCATCGTGCGCCTGATCCGCGAATGGAATGCCGACATCGTCATTGCTCACCGTCCTTGGGATTACCACCCGGATCACCGTTATGTTGGCATTCTGCTACAGGACGCCGCCTTCATGGTTGCCGTTCCATTTTTCTGCCCCGATACCCCGGCGCTGAAAAAAAACCCGGTTTTCCTCTACTCCAGCGACCGCTTTCAGAAACCCTACCCCTTCACCCCCACCATCGCCGTTGACATCGATGACGTCATGGATCAAAAAGTCCGTGCCGTGGAGCAACTGCGCACCCAGAATTATGAAGGTGGCGTTTTTGGCAGTGACGAAAAAATGGCAAAAATTCCCTCACCTGATGATAAGGAAGCCCGCTTTGAATACATGAAAAAAAGCTGGAGCCGTCGCAATGGCCGGGAGGCAGACAAATACCGTGACCTGCTGATCAAATACTACGGCAAAGAACACGGCGAAAAAGTCAAACACGCCGAGACTTTCGAAATTTGCGAATACGGCCGCCAACCCAGCGCAGCCGATATCAAAAAACTGTTCCCCTTTTACGGAAAATGAGTGAGCCGGAGCTTAATGATAAAAACTCCGATCCGTCCGTGCAGCTGACGGACGGAGAAAGCTCCTCGACTAAGCCTGTCGAGCCAAAAAAAGCAGACTCACCTGCCGAGCTCAGCGCCGAAGAGCAAATGGCGCTCTACGAAAAATCCCTCAAAGAAGACGACTGGGGCCACCAACCCTGTTGAACAGGATCAAGGCTAATCATCCCTGAGCACTTGACGAATTTTTTCGAGTAAAGCCTGCCACACTTCTGGCTCAAACCTCCATCTAGCGATTCGCAAAGACTGGGCACGGTCAAACGACCTGTATGCAATCACGATGCAATCCCCGTATTCAGCGAAATGAGCTTCATTCTCGCGATTCACGATCACTGATTTGCCATCACGGTACCAAGCTGATACGACCTCTTTATCAACCCGGACTTCTTCGATTCGGCTTTTCGCTTGCCCGGAATACAAGTTCAATAGAATCCCCAGCAATAAAGGTAAAACTAATAAATTCCTAAAAACAGCAAAATCAGCTATCAGTGCAATGAAATAAATAGCCAAAAAAGCCCCTCCTAGGTATTTCGCAATCACAAACCTTGAATTCCTGCTGGCTTTAAATGTTACGCTTAGCGACCGGTTCATAAAAACTAAAAAATTAACCACTGATTTTCACTGATAAACACTGACCTTTCAAACTGACGTCTCATCCTTTCACTCTGGAAATCCCAAACCCCATTGTTAAAAAATATCCTAAATTCTCTTATTTCGTGTTTTTCGTAACTTTCGTGGTTAAACCCATTTTATTCGTAGTTCAACCCAGTCATGGCCCCAACCCTCTCCCCGCCTCAAATCCCCAGCAGTCTAACCTGCTCCTCATCCCGGGCAATCTGCATCTTCAAATCCTCCAGGCTGGCAAACTTCTTCTCCTCACGAATCATTTGCACAAAAGTGATTTCCAGATCCTCACCATAAATTTCTTCATCAAAATCGAACAGAAACACCTCCAGCAAACGTCGTTCCCGCACTCCTTCCAAGGTGGGGCGATAACCCAAATTCGCCAAACCCACATGCCGCAGCCCCTTGCCTGAATCACGGGCGGCTATCACCGCATACACCCCACTAGGCGGCAACTGTTCGTTATGCACACTCAAATTGGCAGTCGGATACCCCAGAGTCCGCCCTAATTGTTTGCCCTTCACCACCGTCCCCAAAACGGTATAATCCCGTCCCAATAATTTTTCCACTGCGCAAAAATCCCCCTGATCCACCGCCCGGCGAATCGCTGTGCTGCTGATCACCTCTTCCCCTTCACGCACCGGCAATACTCCGGTTACATCAAATCCCAGATCCTCGCCCAAGCGCGTCAATAAACCAATGTCCCCGGAACGCTGATGACCAAACACCCAATCCCTGCCCACGCTGATCTGTCGCAAATCCTCACACGCATCACTCAGCTGCTGAATAAAGTCATCTCCATTCAATTTTGAAAAAGCCTCGTCAAAATGAATCAACAAAACATGATCCACCCCCAGGGATTCCATCAGCAACAACTTGTGCTGGGTAGAAGTCAACAGCCGCGGCGCTTCTACCGCTGACAGCACCGACCGGGGATGAGGGTCAAAAGTCACCACCACCGTCGTGCCATCGCACTCTGCCGCCGCATTCACTGCCGCTCCAATCACCGCCTGATGCCCTTTGTGCAGCCCATCAAAAACCCCAATAGCCAAACACACCACCCCCGGAATCTCCCCCAAACCCGCAATATCCTCCACAAGCTGCATTCTAACTCCTAGCTTCTAACTCCTTTCTTCTAAAAAGGGTCACGCCCCCCTCATCCGCGACACCTCAGGCAGACTCAGCATTGTTCCGAGCACTTCATTCCTCTTGCCCTCTTTCAATTGCTCAAAAGTCACCACCCGGCTCAAATCAAACTTACCTGAACGGGTCCGGCGCAGTTTACTCAAATGCGCACCGCAGCCCAACTTCTCACCGATATCATGCGCATAAGTACGCACATAAAAACCCTTGCTGCACTTCACCGTAAAATCCACTTCCGGCAATTCGATCCGATCGATGCGTTTGCTATACACATACACCAAACGCGGATCACGTTTCACCGTTTTGCCCTGACGAGCCAATTTATAAAGCGGCACGCCATCTTTTTTGATCGCCGATACCATCGGAGGTGTCTGATAAAAATCGCCTTTAAATTCATCAAAAGCCGCATTCACCACTTCATCAGAAAAATCGGGCACTTCTTTTTCTTCTAAAATATCGCCCTCGGCATCCTGGGTATTAGTCGTCGCTCCCAATGTAAGCGTGCCCACATATTCCTTGTCCTCGCACATCAACAAATCCTGGATTTTTGTCGCCCGGCCTACTACCAGAATCAGCAACCCGGTCGCCATCGGATCCAAGGTGCCACAGTGACCAATTTTCTTGATTCCCAGACAACGGCGCGCGACTGCCACCACATCGTGTGATGTCATATCCTGCCCTTTATCCACCAACAATACTCCGTCTATTGAATTATCCATTTATCACTTGTTCAACACTGTTTAAAAATTTCGCAGCAGCCTCATCAATCGGACCACCCATCCGAGTGCCTGCAGCCAACTGGTGCCCACCTCCCCCAAACTTCCCACAAATCTCACCCACATCCGCCGCCGGTGTTTTGGAGCGGGCGCTGACCCGGATTTTTCCATCCTCCAACTCTTCAAAAAATACCGCCACCACCACGCTGTCGACCGAACGAATCACGTCAATCAAACCCTCGGTGTCCGAAGGCTGCACACCATAACGGTCTATCACCTCACGCCGCAGTTTCCAACTAGCCACTTTCCCCTCAGATGAAATTTGCAATTCTTTCAGCAAGTCGCGCAGCACATATATCCTTCGTAAGGGGTATGACTCATAAAGCGATTGTGAAATCGCACCCACATCCACCCCTCCTTGTAACAACTCCGCTCCCACCTCAAAGGTATGCGCAGTGGTACTCGGATACCGATAGGATCCGGTATCGGTAGAAATCCCCGCCCAAATATTGTTCCTCACCACTTCATCCAGCGGCCAACCCATTTCTTCAATCAGATCAAATACAATCTCGCCCGTCGCTGGTGCTTTGGCGTCGATGTAGTTCAAATCCCCATAAGCAGGGTTACTGATATGATGATCAATATTGACCAAAACCCCACGCTCGGCAAAAGCCGCCCAGACCTCATCCCCGGCACGTTGCTCAGAAGCCGTATCCAGGATCACCGTCACATCCACTTGCAACGACGCTTTCAAATCAATCGGGCGCTTTACCATCGAAGCCCCTGGCAAAAATTCCAGCGCTGCCGGAACTCCGTCCTGGTTAATCACCGTCACCTCTTTGCCCAACTTGCCCAATACCTGCGCCACGGCTACCGCAGAACCAATCGCATCACCATCCGGACGCATGTGACTCAGTACCGCTATGGTCTCGGCTTTTTGTAAAGCTTCGCCGATTTGTCGAAGAGTCTGCATCCGGTCCCTATCAGCAAAATATTAATCCGTCTTAATCTTGGGCAGACTCTTCCCCACCTTGCTCGGCATTTGCCTCACTTTCATCTGCCAGACTATCGAGCAAAGACACAATTCGAACCCCGCGTTCAACAGAATCATCAGAACGAAACTCCAAACGAGGCGTGTAACGCATCGTCACCCGTTTACCCAGATAGCTTTGCATCGCCACCCGGTTATGATTCAGTTTAGCTATCACTCGTGTAATAGCTCCCGGATCACCGATCACTCCCACAAATACACGCGCGCTTTGCAAGTTGGGAGCCACCTCCACACTATGCACCGAAACCAATACATTGAGGAAATCGAATTCCTTGCTGATGTAGGTGCCTAGCTCACGCTTCAGCAACTCGTTGACTCTTAAAAGACGTTGGCTCATGACACTTCCCGGCAAGTTGCCCTGCCTTGGGTTTATTTCTCAAACAAAAAGATCAAAGCGTTTGGTCCACTTTTTCAAGCTCGTAACACTCGATGATATCCCCTGGCACGTAATCGTTAAATTTACCTAGGCGGATACCGCATTCCAAACCGTTACGCACTTCTTTGACGTCGTCTTTGAAACGACGCAAAGTTGCAAATCCTCCATCGTAAACCGCTTGCCCACCGCGCAACACACGCGCCCGTGCGGTGCGAGCCATACGACCATTGGTGACAATACAGCCACCCACACGACCTGACGACAACTTGAACAGCTCCTTCACCTCGGCGTGACCGATCACATTTTCACGGGTCTCAGGGTCGAGCATTCCCAACAGAGACTCCTTCACCTGATCGATCAATTCGTAAATAATACTGAACAGCTTCACCTGAATGCCCTCGCGTCGCGCAATCGGTACCGCCTTGCCCTCCAGCTTGGTATTAAAACCAAGCACCACGGCTTCCGAAGCACTCGCCAACAAGATATCCGATTCCGTGATCGGGCCTGCTGATGCGTGCAGGATATCGACCGAGATTTTATCCGATTCAATATCCATCAAAGAATTCGCTACCGCCTCTACCGATCCCTGAACATCACATTTCAAGATCAGTTTTAAGACCTTCTTGTCACCCGCTTCGATATTCTGGAAAAGAGTTTCCAAAGAGGTTTGCACCGGCTTGGCCAGTTTCTTCTGACGCCTCTCTCCCAAACGCTCTTCACTCAATTTTTTCGCGTGACGCTCCGAGTCCATTTGGATCAGTTCATCGCCAACATTCGGCAATCCACTAAAACCTAAAATTTCAACCGGCTCGGCTGGTCCCACCGTCTTCACCGCCCCACCATTCGTGCCATAAAGCGATTTCACTTTACCCGAATAACTTCCACAGATGAATGGAACTCCCGTCTTCAAAGTACCAGCTTGGATCACGACAATCGCCGTAGCGCCTTTACCGGGCGTCATCTTCGCTTCAATCACAGTGCCACGAGCCGAACCTTCCGGATTGGCTTTCAGCTCCATGATTTCCGCCTGCAAAATAATCGACTCATACAAGTCTTCGAGACCTGCCCCGGTTTTAGCCGAAACCTCCACGCAAAGTGTGTTGCCACCCCAATCTTCCGGAGTCAAATCACGCTCTTGCAGCTGGGATTTGACCTTCATTACATCCGCACGTGGCAAATCTGTCTTGTTGATCGCTACAATAATTCCCACATTCGCCGCACGGGCATGGTCAATCGCCTCGATGGTCGTTGGCATGATACCGTCATCCGCAGCGATGACCAAAATCACAATGTCCGTCACATGAGCGCCACGAGCGCGCATCTCGGTGAAAGCCGCATGTCCCGGTGTATCGATAAAAGTAACCTGCTTATCATCCCGTGTGACCGAATAAGCCCCCACATGCTGGGTGATCCCCCCCGCTTCTCCATCGACCACTTTCGATCCACGATAAAAATCCAACAGTGAGGTTTTGCCGTGGTCAACATGCCCCATGAAAGTCACGATCGGCGGACGCGCGGGCAACTTATTTTCCTCTTCCACCACCTCTTCTTCGGGCTCCTCTATAACTTCCTCAACCTTATGGACTCCTCCACCCTTTTCACGCTTTTCTTTCTCCAGGTAAAAGCCGTTTTTCTCACAAATTTGCTCCGCGACATCAGGTTCGATCGATTGATTCTGATTGACGAACACATCCAGTGCCATCAAATCCTTGATCAAAGCAAAAGGTTTCAAACCCAAGGCTATCGCCAATTCCCTCACCACAATCGGCGGTTTCAAATTGATGATCTTTGCTGGATCGATCTCTTCGCTCTCCTCATCCTCGACGACCTCGGCTTTAACCACCTCTTTTTCACTCACCAAATCGACCACTACGGGCGCCGGTTTCTTGATCTCAGTCTCAACCTTCACTTCCGCCTGGCGCCTTTTTTGCACCAGCGAATCAGCCTGAGGCCCCGTCAGGGAAGAAAAAACAGTTCCCTCAGACGCCTTTGAATCAATCTGATTGCGCTTGCTCTTACCGCGCAATACTTCCTTACGCTCTTCTTCCTCAAAGAGGTTCAGAGCATCTTTTTTCTTTTCATCCAGTGAGCTGCCGGTTTTTTCGCCGGCGTCTCCCTTGCCTTGAGGTGCGTCTTTTGTGTTCGAAGCCATTAAATCCTAATTTCCCTTGATTGAAATACTCTTGTCTTTGTTCTGTCGCAGTCGACGCCTTCACAAGTCTAAGCCGAAGCCTCGGTTTCCTTGTTTTCTTCTTCTTTCCCAGCCCCACCGTCCTGACTTTCAACAGCAGTTTCAGCCACTTCACTGTCAGAAGCAGCCTCAGATCCGTCGGAAGCAGGTTGATAAATTTCTTTAGCTTTCGCAAGAATCACTGCAGCCTCATCTTCGGGCACGTCAATGATCCCGGCAATATCCTCGGCATCAACCGACGTTGCCAACATTTCGATATTAGTGATACCCCCACGCACCAACTCCAAAGCCTTCTCTTGTGCCAACCCCAAAGGTCCGGTCAATGCTTCAGCCGCAGCTTCCACCCGTGCCTCAAAGGCCTCATGAATCGACTCGTCTTTCTCAACCTGGATATCCCAGCCAACCAAACGAGAAGTCAGACGGGCATTCTGTCCACGCCGACCAATCGCCTTGGCCAACTCTTCTTCCTCCACCGTCACCTTCACCGAATGCGCGGCTTCATCGAGATCAATCGAACGAATCACCGCAGGTTTTAAAGCATCCTGAACAAACTCTTTTATGTCATCACTCCAACGAATGATGTCGACTTTTTCGTTGTTCAACTCACGAACGATATTTTTCACTCTCGCTCCGCGCAATCCCACACAAGCCCCCACCGGATCCACCTTATCGTTGGCGCTGTATACCGCAACTTTAGTGCGGTAGCCCGCTTCACGCGCAATACCGCGAATTTCCACCGTGCGGTCAGCGATCTCACTGACTTCAGCTTCGAACAAACGACGAACAAAATTCGGATGACTACGTGAAAGAATAATTTCAGGTCCACGAGAACCGTTTTCCACCGCTACCACGTAAGCCCGCACCCGGTCACCGACATTGTATTCTTCGGTATTTACCCGCTCTCTCGATGGCATCACGCCCTCGAACTTGCCTAAATCCACCATCACGTCCGATCTCTCGAAACGACGCACCGTGCCACTGACGATGTCACCCGCACGATCTTTAAATTCATCGTAAATCAAGGCTTTTTCAGCCTGACGCAATCGTTGCAGCATCGCCTGCTTGGCAGTTTGTGCCGCAATACGGCCAAAATCCTTAGGCGTCACGTCCACCTCGATCTCCTGATCGATTTCCGCATCGGGATTGATCCGCTGGGCTGTCGCCAGATCAAGCTGATCATAGGGATGCGCAACGGTTTCCACCACCACGAGAGAAGCGGTTGCCTTGATATTGCCGTTGTCTGGATTGATATGAATCTCCAGACCACGAGCCGGGCCAATGCTTTTTCTCGATGCCGCCAACAGGGCGCTTTCAAGAGCCTCGATCATCGTAGCGCGATCGATTCCCTTTTCCTTCTCGTAATACTCAAAGAGTGCTAATAATTCGCTGGTCATTGTCCTGTAGGAACCCGAGACAGAAAAGGGCGGGAAAAATTTCCCACCCCACTTTGCCCCCACGGCCTGCGCCTAGGTCATCCAAGTGTTGTAAGCTTGAATCATAGGGGCAAGCTATCAAAATCGCAAGCAGAAAACCTTATACAACTTTCAGCTTGCACATAGTTAATTTATGACTTAAATCAGGGGCGTCGCAGAAAACCACTGTTTGAGTTTTTTTGAAATACAAAAAATCCACTGTGGGTAACGTGACAAACGAAGAAAGGGTGGGTAGCTCAGTTGGTAGAGCAGTGGCCTTTTAAGCCATTTGTCCTGGGTTCGAGCCCCAGTCCGCCTACTTCTTCATTTTCACATCCCCTCCGCTGGAGGGACGAGTTGACGGCTTTGCCTCCCTGCGAGCACAAGTCTCCTTACACTCAGCTCTGCAAGGCCACGCCCGCACTGTCAATATCCGCCCCCCTCCCGCTCACGTCCACACCGTCCCTCCCTCGCGAGCAGCCGAAGCGACCGCCCTACAGCCCCCCCCCATTCTGACTCCTAAATTCTAGCTCCTGCCCCCGCTCCCCCTCAATCCACAAACTGCAACTGAGCCAACATCCTATACATACCATCGGTCTCGGCGATCAATTCATCATGCGTCCCCGTTTGCACCGTCATCCCGTCTTTGATCACCACAATCCGATCCGCGTCTTTCACCGTAGCCAGACGATGCGCAATGATAATCGAAGTACGCCCCTTCATCAAAGCTTCTAGCGCTTCCTGCACCACCCGCTCACTTTCAGCGTCCAGAGAACTGGTCGCTTCATCCAGAATCAAAATCGCCGGATCCGCTAAAATAGCACGCGCAATAGCAATTCTCTGCCGCTGCCCTCCCGACAATCTCACTCCCCGGTCCCCTACTAGGGTTTCATACCCCTCTGGAAAAGCCTCGATGAACTCATGCGCATTCGCCCGCTGCGCCGCATCCTCAATCGCAGCGCGTTCAGCATCCGGATTGCCATAGGCAATATTCTCCAAAATACTCCCACCAAAAAGCAACACCTCCTGCGGCACCAAGGCCATCTGCGAACGAAGATAACTTAAATCATAAGACTCGGCATCTTTACCATCAAATACCACCTTACCTGAACTGGGATCATAAAAGCGCAGCAATAATGAGATGATCGTCGATTTACCCGCGCCACTAGGCCCAACCAAAGCCACCCTCTCCCCTGGCTCGGCTTTCAAACTAACCCCCTTCAAAACCTCAACGTCAGGCCGGGTCGGGTAGCGGAAGCTCACCTGCTCCAATACTACGGCTCCCTCTAAGCGCTGCTGCTCATCAGCTCCATCCACGATCTCGGTATCTTCACCAAGAATCTCCCTTACCCGGTCAGAGGCCCCCACCGCTTGTTGCAATTGACTGATAATCTCGGGAAATGATCCCAGTGCCGCCCCCACAAACACACTGAACAATACAAAGCGCCAAAAAAGTTCCGAATCAATTTCGCCATTGACCAACATGATGCCGCCGTACCACAACACAATTGTCATCACCCCGAACAGCGCAAAGATAATAAAAGCGATAAACAACCCGCGAGGCGTCGCGGCTCGGATAGCCATATCGAGAAAACGATCCAACTGCACACCGTATCGACGGGTTTCATAAGCCTCGTTGCCAAAAGACTTAACACTGGTGATGCTTTGCAGTGTCTCCTCGACCACCACATTAGTCTCTGCCAGCAAATCCTGTGACTGCCGGGTCAGTTTACGAATCCCTCTACCAAAAATAGCCGCCATCAACATGATCACCGGCACCCCCAATAACATCAACAAAGCCAATTTTGTTGAACTGGCAAAAACCATCACAGTGCCCCCGATTAACATCACCGACTGGCGCACAATCTGCGGCACGGTATTGATCAGAGTTTCCCGGATTAGAGTCAAATCCGAAGCGATGCGGCTCGACATCTCGCCTACCCGATGCTCATCATAATAGGGCATCGGCAAACGAATCAACTTGCCATAAGTCTGTTTGCGGATCTCCGCCAAAGCCGATTCCCCCGCTTTGGTGAACCAGCGAATACGCCAGAAAACCAAAAAAGCTTGCAGCGAAAGAGCTGCCAAAGTGATCTTCAAATAACTTCCCAGGTTCTGCTTCACCGATGCCACATCGATTTCACCCGCCGCCACCGATCCCCCGATCAGCTTGGAAATCATAAACGGCCAGACCAAAGCCAGCCCGGCAGTAAAAAACATGCAGAAAATCGCCGGCCAAAACCACCTTTGATAGGGTTTCAGGTAAGAAAACAGCCAGAGAATCTCTTTCAGACTCAAGCGACGGGATTTTTTTTTCCCTTCTCCGGTTTTCCCCTCAGCAGCGTTTGGTTCTTTGTCAGCAGTTTTGGACATCGTAAAAAAACAAAACCCCTACACTGCACGAATCACAAAATCCAACGATGATTCGTCAAAAAACACCTACCCTCTTAGAACCTGCTATTATGACGACAAAAAAGACCAAAGCCCCTCACTTAGCCTTTTTCTCTTTGGGTTTGTCCTCTTTTTTGCTGCCAGCTTCTTTAGCTTTCTTTTCATCGGCAGCTTTTTTGTCCGCCACAGCATTTGCCGTTTTAGCGGCGTCTTCACCCTCTTTTTTCTCTTTCTCCTCTTTCTTCACCTCAGCCGCTTGAACTACCGGGATATCAGGAAGAACGGCATAAGCAGCGTATTCTGCGGGGATCTCCCCACCTCCAACACCATTTTTATAATAATAAGCCAATCCCTGCATTTGCCACAACTTCCCTTTCAACTCCTTTAACTTGGGATCAGCAGCTTCGATCGCCAGTGCCGCCAACATCGCCTCATTAGCCAAGGCAGGTGAATTGCCATAAGTAATCGTGAACGCCCGGTAATAATCCTCCAAAGCCAACCCCTGTTTTTTCTCCTGCTCATACATCTTGCCACGAATAAAAGAAAGTTGGATCATAATCGGTTTGGGCATCTTTTTGAACACCGGAGCCGGCAACATCTTGGCGTCCCCCACCTGCGGCACTTCGTAGAATTTAAGTCCCGCTTTCACCACATCCCATTGGTTGGCAGAAAAAGCCGCCCACATCTTCATCAACTGAACCTTCTCTGCAAACAGTTTGTCCTGGGTCGTCGAAATGCTTTTGCCTGACTTGGTCGCCAGCAACGCACCTAATTCTTCGTATTTGCCCAAACGACGCAAGGACTCCATCTGGAAAAATCTCGCTTCACTAGCGAAGTTATCCTTCAGCGCCGAAATACCTTCGTAATCCGTCGCCACCTTACCAAAAATCTTGGCCGCCGCATCATACACCCCCTGTGTAAACGCCTGGCGCCCCCGTCCCATCAAACTCGACTCCTCCTGGAAAAAAATAGTCTTCACCGCAGTGCGATTGATTGCCGTGCCCTTGCCTTGTGCCGTGTAAGCAAACAAAATCTGTTTGTTATTCGAATCTTGAATGAAACCTGTCTCCCGGTTGCCATCCGTCTTCATCATCGTCACTTTGGCCGCAGCCGCATCAACCTGACCTCCACTCATGCTCCAAACTCCCAGCGCAACCAAAGCCACGCCCGCTTTCGCTGCTACTCCCAATAATCCTGTTCTCATCACCTTCATAATTAAAGTTTTAGTTACTTCTTCAGTTAAGCTCACACTCAAGCTTGTCTATTTCTTTCCTCCAGCTGCTTTTTTCTGACCAGCTTCCTCTTCAACAATTCCCAACTGCAGGCCGATTTCCGCCACCTGCTCAGGCGTCAGATTCAGTTCATTCCTAACGGCAGGCAAGCGGCGACGCAAGCGCGCCAGAGCTCCCGAAGGATCATCCGACTCCTTGGCCTTTTGGAACATATACAGAATCTTCCTCAAATAACTGTAAGCTCTGATCCGTTTCTCCGGATCATTAATCTTGTAGGCCAGCTCAAAACCTTGTTCCAGGGCCTGACTCGACCACTCTGTATATCCCCCATACACTGCGATCACCGCATTGTAGACCTTGATCGCATCATCGGTTTTGCCGAGATTTTCAAGAGCAACCCCATAACGGAAGTTAGATTCCGCACGTGCCGGGCGATCCAACCATTTTTTGTTTTTATTGATCTTGCCAAAATACTCCCGAGCCCCTTCCCAATCTTCCAACTTGGTCGCCAAACGTCCCAGATTCAAATAAGCATCGGGAATCAATGACACCTCTTTGTATTGATTGATCACTCGCAAAAAACGTTCGCGAGCCGAATTGAGTTTGTCCGGCGTTGCAGCCCCTCTTATTTCAATCTTACCAATTTCAAAGTCTGCAGGTGCTTTGAACGCATCGTCCGGGCGAACCAACAACTCTTCGAAGTAAGGCACCGCCAAAAACGGATTGTCCGTCTTTGCGAGATAAAGTCCGATCTGCTGCAAGGCAAATTCTGACAGATTGTTCATCTCGTAGTTTTTCATTTCCTCAAACACCGCAGCGATTTCATCTTGAATCGCAGCATATTCAGGACTGTCTTTTTTGACAGAATTACGCTTACCTTGCAACACCACCACCTTCTGAATCTTCAACCAAGTCAACAAAGCCTGGTTCGTTTTATCAACTCCGGGAAAATCATCAAAGGCCGCAGCGGTTTTGTCTGCCCCACGGGTTCGAACGGATGCCTCGGAATAAGAACCAATCGCTTGGCGCAACAACTCGATGTCCTGCTCGTGCGCTTCCTGATTACCCATGAAGTTAATCATTTTCTCCAACTGTTTCAGGCCGTCTTCCGCCCGGCCAGCTTTTTCCAAAGCTTCCATGGTGAACACCGAAATCTGCGGTTCCCAGTAAGTGCCTTCATAATCAGGGAAAAAGGCATCGTAATACTTCACCGCGTCATCCCATTTCTCCAGTCGTATGCTCAAGTCAGACGACCGAGCCAGAGCTTCCGCCACACTTTCTTTGCGCTTACGCTTTTTGCCCTCGTCAATCGCCACCGAAAAATAACCCAGGGCTTTTTCCGTAAGCTCCCTCTTCTTGTCTTCATCCTCCGTTTCCAATCCTGCTTTGACGTCATAAGCGTCGCCTCCCATATTCAAAGCCCGGTCGAGCACCACCGAATCTTTACGCACCTCTCTCAATTTATCAATCGCCTCGATGCTCTTGTCGTATTCTTCCAAATTAAAGTGACAGGTCGCACGATCAAACAAAGCCAAATCAAGAAACTTGGACTGTGGAAATTCTTGAAAGTAGAGATCCAACAAACCCGCCGCTTTGGGGAATTTACCAGTGATCACATAGTTGCTTGCCTGATAATAAAGCGCCGCTTCACGGTTTCCGCTATCGGGGTATTTATCTGCAAACAAATCCAACGGCTCCTGGGCTTCCACATGATTGCCGAGGAAATACATAGCTGCTCCATATAAGTGATCGGCCAGTTCCCGTGCCGGATCACCTGGCTCGTATTTTTTGCGCACCTTCTCGCACACTTCCAACACTGTGTTGTATTCACGAGCGGTGAACAGCGACTGCAGCATGAAAGTCGCGACATTGTTTTCCAGACGATGATCTGGAAACTCTTTCATGAATTTGTCGCCGTAATACTGCGCACTGCTGTAGTCACCCAACAAAGTCGAAAAGCGAGCCGCTTCATGCAAGATCTCAGGCCGCGCTTTGCTCTTAAGATAATTCTCGGCCAAATAAGTGTAAATCGCCCGACTTGCCGTGCGGTTACCCAATTTATCGTAGCTAGCAGCTACTAAGCGCATCAATTCCAAATCCGATTGATCCGGTTTTTTCAGCTCATCCTCATACTTTTTGATCGTCGAGCTGTAAATAGCCGGAACAGGCGTTCCCTGACGCAAGGTCAAAGTCCGCATTTTGACATCAGCCAGAATATCGTCAGCGGTAGGGATCATCGAATAATAACGCAAGGCCAAGGTGTGCAAACCAGCCTGCGCCGATTCAAAACCCAGTTTTTTCAAGCGTTGCCCGAAACCAAAACGAGCTTGATCAAAAGGCTGCACCGTCAGCGCCTTTGAGTATTTATTTAAAAAATCATGTGCTTTGCGATTGATGATGTCCTTACCCAATTTGCTCGACTGATCAATCCAGCCCAGACTCAACTCCAGCAAGCCCTGCATCAGAAACTGCGGAGCCACTTTCCACTGGGCCTGATTTTCAAACAGTTTGCGAATCTCCACCTCCCCTTCATCCACCATGCCAACCGCAATCAACGCTCCCCCTTTTCGCAAAGCATACACATTCCTCACCGACGCCAACTCTTTGGGGTCTGGTTTAGAGCTGAGATAACGTTGATAAAGTTTCAGCGCCTCAGCGGGATTTTTACTCATTTGCTCACAATAGCCCCACTGGAACACCGCCAGCTTCTCGCGTTTGTTAGTCGAGTCAATTTTCGATACATTTTTCTCTCCCGGTTTGGGATTGGGATAATCCTCGACACAGGTCTTAAAAGCATTTCGCGCCTGCTCCCATTGGAATATCTGCAACAAAGCGGTACCGTAATCGAAATAAATGCCCCCAAAACCCGGACCGTAATCCTCCATCCCCACTGATCCGTAGATCTTGATCGCTTTTTCAAAAATGGGTATCGCTCCTTTGAAGTCT
Source organism: Verrucomicrobiota bacterium (assembly GCA_024277195.1). GTDB lineage: Bacteria > Verrucomicrobiota > Verrucomicrobiia > Verrucomicrobiales > DEV007 > JAADHD01. The sequence continues at coordinate 29,043 of JAJRVS010000290.1, forward strand.
CCCACCTGTGCTTTTTCCGACGCTGCCAGATAGAGTCCCTCCAACGATTCATCCCCGTCTTGAGCAAATCCCTGGGTCACCCCGGTCACGGCTAACAACAGAATCGTCATGCTCGCCACCCATCCAGTGGACAATCTTGCGGTCAAAACCCGGGCAACGGGGGCTGTTTTCATTTTTAGTGTTCTCATCATTCTCTTCGGCTAAATATTCGGGGTATTCAGAGGGTTTTGATCCCCTTTTTGGTGCCGCACACGACACCTTATATAACTTTTTAAGCTGCTTAAATTTGTATCACTCTCAAAATATCATTCTAGCCCCAATTTTCCAAGCACATAGCACTTGATACCGTGATTTCGGGACAGCTACACATTCGCTGCGATTTCAAATCATCCAGCTGATACGCAGTCAGATAGCTGCGTTCAATACCAAGGGTGCTCATGCTGTGATCGCGAACCCTGGTTTTCATAAAATTCAACAAAGCGTTACGCGCTATTTCTTTTTATCCGAGAATCCGGTGATCGTAACATTGTGAATTTTCACCTTGGCCAAGGCGTTCAATACATCGATGAATCGCTGCCCCACTGCGGCGTCATCCACCGCCACCACCACCACGGGTTGGGAGCCAGTCAAATCAGCCGCATCCTTGTACTGCTTTAATTTTTCGTCCAGATTCACCAGCGTCCGGTTATTGACATCTTCGTCCAAAGTCTTGTCGTCTACTACGATCGCCCCCGCCGCATTCACCGTGATCGTCATCTGGTCAATTTCCACTTCGGAAGCAGACGAACTATCCGTGGTTGGCAGCGTCATGCCCAAATCCGTTTCTTTCGGATCCAGAGTCTGGGTCACCAGAAAGTAAATCAACAAAAGAAAGCTGACGTCAATCATCGAGGACATGTCCAAACCTGGCTCCTCTTCTTCTGGTATCTGCAGTTTTGTATTTCCCGCCATGAGAGTTTTATTCTTGCTAAAATTTGTAAAATAGTCGTTTCAATATAACTGAAAACAACATCGCTCAGTCTTTTTCCACCACATAGGTGCCGAAGATCACATCCACCACCAGCGCATCCGCCGCGGCTTTAACGATTTCCTTGATATAACGAGTCTGCACCCGTTTGTCAGCCCTTAGATGCAGTCGGCTTTTCACCCGCATTTCATCATTTTTCTGACGCTCGGTATCGACATACTCGGACACCGCATCAGCCGTAGGAAAGGCCATGCTCTGTTCAGGACCAAAAAACTTGCCATCTTCATGAATATTCACCACGATCCGGCCGCCCTTGTTTTCAGCCACCGCAGCCGCATCCGCCGTTGGGGGTTTCACGTCCTTGTCAATTTTGACAATGATCATGTGCGAACTCACCATAAAGAAAATCAACAGCAGGAACACCAAGTCGATCATCGGAGACATATCCATGCTCATGGTCTCCCCTTCGCCTGCCATTGCTCTTCTGAGTTTTGCTGATGCCATTGTTAGATCCTTTTGTTTTTTTGCTAAAATTCACCCGATCAAACTTTTGAACCTTACAGCTGGAAACCCATACGATTTCCAGCCATTAAGAACAAAAATTTAATAAACTTACCCTTCTGCGATACCTTCAGGCACCTTGGCCAACTGCTGGTCTCCATGCACCGTCGCCATTGCCAGGCCCATAGCATCGTCCACCGTCTGGTGCGCATCAGCCACCAAGGAGTTGAACTTGTTTTTGAAGAAGAAAAACGCAAACAGACAAGGCAGCGCAACCACCAGGCCAGTTGCCGTCGTCATCAGGGCTTCCCCAATCGCCGAAGCCATCTTGCCCGGATCCGATCCACCACTCACTCCCAATGTAGCAAAGGCTTTGATCATACCAGAAACCGTTCCCAACAATCCAACCATCGGAGCCGCCTGGGCAATCACTGAGAAATATCCGATCCAGGACATGTAAGAAGGGTTTTCCCGCACCGTGAAGTCCGCCACGGCGTCATCCACTTTATCTTTCCCCAATCCTTCCGTATCCGTAGCATCGACATTCGGCAACGCCGTTGCCAACATCCGCCCCAGGTAAGAAGCGCTGTCAGCCGAAGCTTCAATCGCACTGCGAACCCGGACTTCAGCCATTTTGTCCAACACCGAAGCTTTCAATTCCGGTGGAACGAATTTCTTAGCCGTCAACTGCATCGCATTGTAAACAGTCAAAGTAATGAAACCCACGGAAAGCAGCCCCAACGGCCACATGGCCCAGCCACCTTCCATGATATTATCCCATAGCGTTTTCGTTTGTGCCGAGTCAGCGGCAGCGGCGGCAGCCGCTTCCTGCGCAAACACATCCGGCATGCTCGTTACGGCCACAGCCAGAATTCCAAAAGTCATCCACGCGAGGTGGGAGCGGTTAAAAGAGTAGTTTTTCAGCATCTTTAATTAGTATTTCGTTTTCAAATAGTGCACGCGCTTTTCTAATATTCTCAGCACTCTGTAAAGAAAAAACGGCAATTAATTGCATTTTTTTCTTCATTCGGCACTTTTAACCTCTAACACATTCTTTTCTGTTAATGCCAGAAATAAATCTTCAATTCCACTTTCCACCCCCTCAGCGCCACTTTGACTCTGCGGTAATTGCCTGAGTTCTGCCAGGCTGCCCACCGCACACAACCGTCCGTTATTGATCACCCCGATACGATCTGCCAACTCCTCTGCGACGTTCAATTGATGCGTAGACATGAACACAGTTACCCCCTTCCGGCTACGCTCTTTCAGCTCTTCTTTTATGATCCTTGTATGGCGGGGATCAAGCCCCACCATTGGCTCGTCTATCACGATCACCTCCGGTGAATGCAGCAACGCAGAGGCAATGCCCAGCCTTTGCCGGGTTCCGTGGCTCAAGTGCTCGATACGCTGCCCTGCATGCTCACCAAGGGATAGGCGGTCAAACAAGTCAGCTGTAATACGCTGGGATTCCCCACTATCCATTTGAAATAAATCGCCGATGAAATTCATAAACTCCAAAGGAGTGAGTTTATCATAAAATTCAGCCACGTCCGGCACATAGCCTATCCGTTTTTTCACTTCGAGCGGTTCTTCAAAAACATCAAAACCACAAATTTTTGCGGTTCCAGAGGTGGCTTGTAATAATCCAGTGAGCAATTTAATCGTAGTGGTCTTGCCTGCCGCGTTCGGACCAAGAAAAGCAAAAAACTCTCCTTTTTCAATTTTCAGGTTCAATTGATCCAGAGCCACCAGCTCTCCATAGGACATCGACAAATCAATCACTTCTATCATAACCCTGCTATTTCACTTAACGATCTGTCTCTGCACCTATTTTCTGTGCTCAATTTTTATCCTGGTAAACTTCGAGTGGCACCAGGACTTCCGCTAGAGCTTCATAGCCCAACGCCGTTTGAATCATTAATGGCTCCCCCGTTTCACTCAATGACAAAGTCACATCCGCATCTGTTTTATTTTTCGATGTCCGGCCTTTAATCAACAGCTGATACACCAGCATACGGCGACCGGCAACCAAAGCACTTCCATAACGCCCGCTGATCTCCGGAGCCCAGGATTCCAATCCGCTTTTTTCCAAACCTCCATCGGACAACAGCGAATCCAAAGGCAGCAAGCGCCCCATCCACCCCAATTCAGGCAGCTTGGACAAACCCGCAGGCTCCCCTTCATACTGAAACAATGATTGCCCCTTGGATCGCACACTCAAAGAAATCTTATTCTCCGGTTGATCAAAACCAGCCTGGGCTCCCAGATCAAGATCCGGCATCCGTAGGACAAAATTCCCTCGGGGGAAATTCAACTCATCATCAAGATCCACCGCGCCGCGCCAGGAAACGCCCCTGTCGCGATTGACCGTAGCGTCAGGCGCCGCGCCGCCAGTAGAAAAAGAATCCACCGATCCTGCCACAGAAATCCCTCTCAAACTTTTACTTCCGACTTCTGCATCCGACGAACCTGTTGCCAACTGCGTGCTCAAGCTCATGTGCCCGATGCGAAGCCCGTCTTTCAAAATGGTCAGCTCCGCCCCTTCGGTCCAGGCAAAAAACATTTCAAAAACTTTATCCGGTGGCACCCTGACCATTTGGGACTCATCAGAAAAAAAATAGCGCTTCACCAAAACCCCTATCGTTACCAACCAGAAAGTGATCACCGCCAGTTTTACCGCTAAAAACCAAACGGCGCTTTTTTTATTAACCAACTTCCCCATCTTTATAGTATTTGAATAGCTTTGACTTGCTCTTTTTGAAACTACCTTCTACGATCCCCACATCATGTCAGAAACAGCAACCGTTGCCAAGCCTACATTCAATCGCAGGAACCCACTCATCGCCCACATGCCGCGTCGACGAGCCCTAGCCGCTGGAGCCGCTGAGAAAGAAACTTGGCATCTGGAGATCGACTTACAAAACTCCGGACTCACTTACACTCCGGGAGATTCCCTTGCCGTGCTTTCCACCAACTGGCCTCAAGCAGTTGACGATGTTTTACTTGCCTTGGGCATGAGCGGTGACGAAGAAGTCGTCGGACCCGACAAATCAAGCGCAGCGCTTAAAGATGTGCTCACCCGCCAATGCACCATCACTCTGGCGGATAAAAAATTCCTTGCCCGATTGGTCGAAAAAGTCGGTGAACCTGCTGCTGAACTCTCTGTTTTGCTTGATCCCGAAAAGAAAAAGGAACTTTCCGACTACCTCTGGGGTCGCGAAATCATCGACTTCCTGCTGATGTATCCCGATACCAAGTGGCAAGCCCAGGAATTTGTCGACGTGCTCAAAAAGCTCAACGTGCGTTTGTATTCCATCGCCTCCAGTCTCGCCGCCGTGCCCAATCAAGTTCATCTGACCGTTGCTTCGGTTTTATACAACAGCTTCGAACGGGATCGCAAAGGGGTCTGCTCCACTTTCCTCAACGAACGTTGTGATGAAAACACCGACATCCCCTGTTTCATCACTCCTGGCAAAGGCTTTCGCCTTCCCGCTGCCGACGACGACACCCCTGTCATCATGTGTGGCCCCGGAACCGGAATCGCTCCTTTCCGCGCCTTTTTACAAGAACGAAACGCCACCCAGGCCAAAGGCGACGCCTGGTTGTTTTTCGGCGAAATCCATCAGGACACCTGTTACTTTTACCAGGACGAATGGAACAGCTACCTCGAAGACGGCACCCTGAGCAAAATCACCACCGCGTTTTCCCGCGACCAGGATCATAAAATTTACGTACACCACCGCATGCTCGAAGAAGGTGCAGAACTCTGGACTTGGCTCGAACGCGGCGCTATCTTCTACGTCTGCGGTGATGCAGAACGCATGGCCAACGACGTCGATCAAGCCTTACACCAAATCGCCATCGAACACGGAGGCAAAACTGAAGAAGAAGCCACAGCTTACATCGAACAAATGAGACAGGACAAACGCTACCGTCGTGACGTTTATTAATCTCAATCCACCACCCATTCAAAACTATGAACGCGCCTAAAAAACTCGCTCTTTTCGGAGGCACCTTTGATCCGATCCATAACGGCCACCTCGATCTCGCCAGATCGGCCCGCCAGATAGCCGACTTTGATCGTGTTCTTTTCATTCCCTGCCGCCAGTCACCGCACAAATCAAAGGCTCCGCGAGCGACTGACAAACAACGCTGCGAGATGCTCACCCTGGCCACCAAATACATCGAGTGGGCCGAGCTTTCCCGCATCGAAATCGATCGCAACAGTCCCAGTTTCTCTTGGCAGACCAGCCTTTATTACGCCCGCCAATTTCCCAATTGCGAACTCTTCTGGATACTCGGAGCGGATCAGTGGAAAAAAGCCCACACCTGGGCAGAGCCCGAAAGGCTGCGCAAAAGACTGACGTTCATCGTTGCCACCAGAGATGAAGAAATCGTCGAACCCCGTCCCGGATGGCGCCACATCACCATCCCCTTGAACAACCCAGCCAACGCCACCGCCATCCGTGCTGGCGAAGGCGAGTCCGATTGGCTGACCGCCCCCATCGCCAAGTATCTCAAGGCCAATCAGATCTATTCCTAATCTTCGCTCTTGCCTGATTCCCACTGGAAAATCAACATCGACACCGGCGGCACCTTCACCGATGCTTGCGCGACTCCGCCTGACAGCGACGACCTGAGCTTCCTCAAGGTGCTCTCTTCGAGCCAGCTACGGCTACGCATCGTCGAACATCTCGCGCCGGATCGCCTGCGACTGGAGATCCCACAGAACTGCCGGACTCCCGACCATTTTTTCACTGCTTATCAAGTCTGTGGAACTGATCCAAGCACACCGATACATGTGACGGACTGGCAAGCTCAGTCAAAAATTCTCACTCTCTCCCAAGCGCTGCCGTCAAAAAAAGGCAGTCTCCTCGATCTCACCAGCGGCGAAGAAGCACCGGTGCTCGCCATTCGCCTGCTCACCGGCACCGCGCTCAACAGAAACTTCCCAAAAATACAACTGCGCCTCGCCACCACCCGTGGCACCAACGCCCTGCTCGAAAACAAAGTCGCAGCCACCGCTTTTTTCACCACCCGGGGGTTTGGCGATCTGCTCACCATCGGTGACCAACGACGTCCCGATCTTTTTGCCCTGCACCATCAGCGACCTGCTGGGCTCCACCAAATTTCAATCGAAGTTGACGAACGACTCGATGCGCAAGGTGCCGTGCTCAAAGCCCTCGACCTCGACAATATAGCACTGCAACAAAACTGCCAAAAAGCGCTCGCCACAGGCATCAAAGTCGCCGCAGTTGCCCTGCTCCACAGCCACCTCAATCCAGAGCACGAGCAGCAACTGCGTGAGCTGCTCTTGCATCAGGGTTTTGAGCACGTCTCCCTGTCATCCGATCTGGCTCCCTTCATCCGCCTGCTTCCGCGTGCCAATACCACCGTCGTTGACGCCTGCCTGACTCCGGTGATGCAGAACTTCATCGACCGCATCACCAGCTCGCTGAAAAACTCCGACCTGCTCGTCATGACCAGTGCCGGAGGTTTGGAACCCGCCTCCCGTTTCCGCCCCAAAGACTCGCTGTTCTCCGGCCCTGCCGGAGGTGTTGTCGGCGCCGCCTCTGCAGCCCGTCGTCTCGGCTACGATAAAATACTCACCTTCGACATGGGCGGCACCTCGACCGATGTTGCGCGTTACGATGGTGATTTTCTCTACCAATTTGAACAAAAAGCCGGCAGTGCCTCTCTGTTAGCCCCCTCACTGCGCATCGAGACTGTTGCCGCCGGAGGTGGCTCCATCTGTCATCACGGCGAAGCCGGTCTGCAAGTCGGCCCCGAATCGGCCGGATCCTATCCCGGCCCGGCCTGTTACGGCAATGGCGGACCGCTGACCATCACCGATGTCAACCTGCTGCTGGGCCGCATATCACCCGACCATTTTGGCATTCCTCTGAACCAAAAAAATATCGGCGACGCCCAACTCGCCCTCACTCAATTGCGCCAACAAAGCGGAACGGCTGACACCATCGACGACCAACAGTTCCTCCAAGGCCTGATCACCATCGCCATCGAACAAATGGCCGATGCTATTCACAGCATATCCGTTAGCGAGGGCGTTGATCCCAAGGACTACCCTCTGCTCGCTTTTGGCGGTGCCGGCCCCTTGCATGCCTGCGACATCGCCGAACAACTGGCTTGCCCAGCGATCCTCGTACCACCAGAGGCCGGCCTGCTCTCCGCCTACGGCCTGCACCACGCCCACATCGAACGTTTTGCGCAGACTCAAATACTGAAAAACCTTTCTTCGGTCGTAGCCCAAATCCCCCGACTTCTAGAGGATCTCATCCAGCAAGCCCGGCAACAACTGATTCAAGATCTCGGTCGTGGCTCTGCTGACATCACCGTCCGGCGACAAATCGCCGAACTGCGTCTGAGCGGTCAGGACGCCACCCTCTCATTGGAAATATCCGATCCACAAACCCTGAGCGATCAGTTCCATGTGCACTACCTCAAGATTTTTGCCTATTCTCCCGATCCACAGGCAAACATCGAACTAACTACCCTTAGAGTTGTGATCTCTCCTGCCGACAAACACCCGGAAAAAGACATCCCTCCATGCAAACACCCGCCCCGCAAAATCACCAACGATCAAAACTTCATCCATCGATCCCAATTAGTCCCCGGCGATCATCTCACCGGCCCAATGGTCATTCAGGATTCATTTTCCACCTGTTATCTCAAAAAAAACTGGCACTGTGAAGTCAGCCCCGACCTCTCCCTGCTGATCACCCCGAGTGTTGCAAAAAAAACCGAACCCAGCCAGCTCAGCCCAACCCAAGGCCACGGCAATATCCTCACCACCCCTGCGAACCTAACCATTCAAGACACTCTGTTCCGCAACCGCTTCGAGAATATCGTCGGCGAAATGGGCGCCCAACTGCAACGCTCGGCCGTTTCAACCAATGTCAAAGAACGCCAGGATTTCTCCTGCACTCTGCTCGATGGGGATGCCAACCTGGTGGCCAACGCTCCACACATTCCCGTACACCTCGGTGCCCTCGGACTTTGTGTGCGCGAAGTGATCAAACAACACCCGCTACGCCCCGGTGACACCCTCATCACCAACCACCCGGCCTACGGCGGATCCCACCTTCCCGACGTCACCCTCATCACCGCGGTTTTTGATCCTGATTCGAACAAAGATACTAACGACGACAACAAAGCCATCGCCTACATCGCCAATCGTGCCCACCATGCTGAAATCGGCGGCATCACCCCCGGCTCCATGCCGCCTGATGCCACCTGCCTGAGCGAAGAAGGCGTTGTCATTCCACCTACCCTGCTCATTTCCCAAGGCCAGTCTTGTTTTGATAAAATCGAAAAGCTGCTCACTCAAAAACCCCACCCCACCCGCCACCTTGCTGACAACCTAGCCGACCTCAACGCCCAACTCGCCGCCAACCATCAAGGCCTGTGCAACATGCAAGCCCTGGTCCACAGTCACGGCGCGGCTACCATCCAAATGCATTTGGAAAAAACCGCACGACTCTCCCGATCCGCCCTGCAACAAAAACTACAATCAAGCCCCTTGGCACAAAATTTCGCCAACCAGATCCTCGACGACAAAACCCAAATTTCCATCTCCGCCTCAGTCAGCAAAGAATCCCCCCACCGTCTCAACCTGGATTTCACCGGCACCAGCGCCACCCACAGTGGCAACCTCAACGCCACACCCGCCATCGTTCGCAGCGCCGTATTATACGTGCTGCGCCTCTGGACCCAAAGCAAGCTACCGCTCAATGAAGGGCTGCTGCGCGACATCGAACTCATCCTGCCAATCTGTTTCCTCAATCCCGATTTTCCCGATGATCCCGCCCAATGCCCTGCCGTGGTCGGCGGCAATGTCGAAACCAGTCAACGCTTGGTCGACACCCTGATGCTTTTGTTCGGCATCCAAGCCTGTTCCCAGGGAACCATGAACAACCTCATTTTCGGCGATGACAGCTTTGGTTATTACGAAACCATCGGCGGCGGCGCCGGCGCAGGTCCAGGTTACCACGGCACCTCGGGTTTGCACACCCACATGACCAATACCGCCATCACCGATGCCGAGATTCTCGAACACCGCTACCCCGTGCGCCTGCATCGTTTTGCTCTGAGAAAAAATTCCGGTGGCCCAGGCAAATACCACGGCGGCGACGGCCTGATCCGCGAATTCGAATTCCTGCGCCAGTTGAAAGTCTCCCTACTCACCCAACACCGCCTCGAAGCCCCCTACGGCCTGAACGGAGGACAGCCCGGCCAATGCGGCAAACAAACCCTCACCCGCCTGAATGGCCATTCTGAAACCCTACCCCCCGTCGCACAAATCCAGGTCCAAACCGGTGACCGGCTAAACATCGAAACCCCCGGCGGCGGCGGTTGGGCGTAACATCAAGAAAGCTTCTTCTTCACTGGCTCACGGACATGATTACCTCCGGCGGAACGTCAACACGAGTGCCGTTCCAAGAGTAAACAAACCCATCAAAGTGCCGAATAAACTCTGAACACCGGACACATTCAGAGGTGCGTCCCGCATACTCAGTTACGCTACAAAGAAAATTCAGCCAATCGCTCAAGCCAAAGCGAAAGAAGCATATCGATATAACAGCGGTGATTGACCAAAGTATAATGAGATATTTAGCATTAGTCATTGCTCATCCTCTGTATTGAATAAATTTATCGAGTGAACCCAAACATGCTCTTAATTTTATCTTCGCACAATGCTGAAAGCCCCCAGGCCTCTGTGTAAGTCACCAAAAATGCCTTTTTGCAAAAGCTCGTCCTGAACCACTTTTCAGATAACCCTCAAATCGCACCGCTTTTTCATGACTTTTAAAAGCCATGTAAACTTCAAGTTCCCACGGTTTGAACTTACTTGTATGCAAGGCTCCTCCTTCGTTATGCTTTTTCAATCTAGCTTTCAAATCACTAGTCATTCCGATGTAGGTCTGATCAGGGTTAGCTACACTTCGAATGAGATAGACGTAATGCATGGATTTTGTCGTTCGTTCGCGTAAAGCCCTCCTTCGCCGAGGCTTCGGCGGGCAGCCTTCACCAAGTGCCACGGCTTGC
>JAJRVS010000291.1 GCA_024277195.1 Verrucomicrobiota bacterium
CTTGCTGCCAATCATCACTATCAGCGGCATCATTTTTTGCCTGACAGCCATTTGGTTGAGACGTTTTGAAGCCTTTCGCACCCATCAACCCTTCATCCTGACTTTGGGCTGGGTCACAGTGATCACAATCATGGCCACATTTTTCATCGCCCTATGGATGCCAGTCATCGCCGCCACCACGATGCTAGGAGTCCAGTGATCCAATGGACTCAGTATAGGTAAAAAATCAAATCCGCTCCTTCCACAAATCGAGCCCCTTGCTATGGTGGAACACCGATACAATGAGCGCAGCCCGTTGTGCTTCAATCACTTCAAAAATAACTTTGTAAAGGACCAAGGAAGGGCTCGCACAGCACCACAACACCCGACGATATCCCAAGTAAATTTTCGAACGATGCCGCAGCAACTCTTTTGCGCACTCGATTTCGCCCATAAACAGCGTCAGTCAACAACCTTACTAATTCGGAGCCTCCCCCCTATACCTCATTGAACAACCTCCCACAACACCACCGTTCCGCCCCAACCCTTCCCAGGAGGAATACGTCATAGCCTCCGCCTGCTCCTCACTGCAGAAGCTTCCAAATTACCGAAACTTTGTCCGCCCGGACAAGTTTTCGGTACCCCTCACCACCAAGAGATCCCCCCTTCTTAACAACATGTCTCCTTCGTATTACCGAAACTTTGTCCGGGCGGACAAGTATTGGGTACCCGCCACCAAGCGATACTCCCTCCCTAACGCCACACTGAAGAAATTTATTCAATACCATTCTGAGTGTAATGGCACCACGGACAACTTGCATCACTGCCTCCCGTTTGACCTGCTAAGTTTTTTTAAAAAAACTCGCTCCTCCGGCTTCGCTTGGCTACCCCACGAGGATTTGAACCTCGACTGATAGAATCAAAATCTATAGTGCTACCATTACACCATGGGGTAAATCCATGACAACGTGATCTTGCTGACCCCGTTGCTTCAAGCGCGCCACACCAATACGCAAAGCTGGCCTCAACGCAACTCTTTGCAGCGATATTTTACACAAATTTTTTATGCTATTTTTTCTCCAGCAAACTATGCCCAGTCATCACCGAAGGAGCATCCAGCGCCATCATCTCTAAAAGAGTTGGCGCCACGTCAGCCAGGATCCCATCCTGCAACTCGTGACGGTCGGCATCGTCCGCAACATAAATCATCGGCACCAGATTAGTGGTATGCGCCGTCTGTGGCGAGCCGTCAGCATTGCGCATCACTTCACAGTTGCCATGATCAGAGGTGATCAACAGTTTGCCGTCCAGTTCCAATACCCGCTTCACCACTCTTTTCACGCAGCCATCGATCATCTCCACAGCTTTGATGGCGGCATCTACATCCCCAGTGTGCCCCACCATGTCAGGATTGGCGTAGTTCAAAATCATCAAATCGTAATTTTCGATTCGGTCCACCACGGTATCGGTCACCTCTTCGGCACTCATTTCCGGTTGTAAATCGTAAGTTGCCACCTTTGGAGAAGGCACGATCGCGCGATCCTCTCCGGCAAAAGGCTTTTCTTCCCCGCCGTTAAAAAAGTAAGTCACATGCGGGTATTTCTCCGTTTCTGCGATGCGCAATTGGGTGCGTCCGGCACTAGCCACCACTTCCCCCAACACTTTTTCCAGCTTTTCAGGAGGAAATACCACTGGGCAGCCGTATTTCTCGTCATACTCGGTCAGCGTGACATAATTAACTTTTGGCCAAACCCCACGTTCAAATTCACCAAAGTCAGCTTCGAGAAATGCCCGCGACAACTGACGCGCACGATCCGCCCTGAAATTAAAAAACAAGATCACATCACCGTCATTCACCCGTTGCTGCTCCGGTTCGGAAAAAATCATCGGCAACAGAAACTCATCCGTCTTGTCCTCTTTATACTGCTGGGCAATAGCGTCCGAAGGCAGCACTTCACAAAACTCACCTACCCCGTTGACAATCGCATCCCAGGCCAACTTGCTGCGCTCCCAGCGATTATCCCGATCCATCGCATAATAACGACCGATCACGGTGCCGATGCGCACCCCTATTTCTCCCAGTTTGTCCTCGACGTAACTGACATAGTGCTCACCTCCAGTCGGCGAAGTATCACGACCATCCGTGATCGCATGCACCATGATGTCGTCACAACCTGCTTCTTTAGCGCTTTCAGCCAGAGCAACCAAATGTTTCTGGTGACTGTGAACCCCTCCATCAGATACCAAGCCAATCAAATGCAGGCGATGCCCCTTAGCTTGATCAAAAGCGTCAACCAAGATCGGATTTGAAGCCAGTTCTTTTTCCTCAATTGCCTTATTAATACGCGTAAGGTCTTGATAAACAATACGCCCTGCCCCTAGATTCAAATGACCAACCTCTGAATTCCCCATCTGCCCGTCAGGCAAACCCACATCGATTCCACTGCCGCTGATCCGGCACACCGGATACTTGGCAAACAACTTGTCATGATAAGGAGTGTTCGCAAGCAAGGTGGCATTACCGTCCTTCTTTGCGCTGCTTTTCCCACCCGGGTTTTCGGCCCACCCATCCCTGATTATCAATACTGCTGGTTTCTTCGACATCTTGGTTTTTATTCGAGTACAATTCGACTCAATTCAAGTAACAATCTTCCCCGCTGCCTGACGATCAGCCTCACTGATCTCCCCCAAACGATGCCGCCGCTCTCCCAGCCGCGGTGCACAAGAGATCAGCGCTTTGATATAGGGATGCTGCCCGGCTAATAAAACTTCGCTTACTTTGCCTTGTTCCACCACTCGCCCGCCAAACATCACCACCACTTCATCGGCCAACGCCTCAATGATTCCCGGATGATGCGTGACCAATAACATGGATAATCGCTGACGGTTTTTTAAATCCACCAGCAATTCGAGAATTTGTTGCTCCACGGTTGCATCCAGATGGGCTGTCATTTCATTGACCACAATCAAATCCACCCCGGCTTGCAAAGCCATCGCAATCACCACCCGGCACAAGGCTTCGGCAGACAACTGTCCCGGCAAACGATCCAATACCGATTCCGGTTCAGCCAGCCCCACCTCATACAGCGCCTGGATCAGATTTTGACCGGATTCAAGCTCAGGCCAGGACTTCCAAGCGGCGACCTCCAACAAGTGCTGCCTAATACTGCAACAAGGATTAAGCGTATCCATCGTTTGTCGACCCACATAGGCCACCCTGCTTTGACGCAAGCGCCGCAACCTGCCCGTCGACATCTTGAGCATATCCTCCCCCATCAGACAAATCTCCCCCTGCTTCACCTTCAATCCCTGATAAAAAAACAAAGCTGCCGCCGCCCAAGCCACCGCCGACATGCCCGCCCCATCCTCTCCCGTCAATGCGATCACTTGCCCGCGCTGCACACTCAATGAAAGATCCCGCACCACCATCTCCTGCTCAAGGATATCCCGAACGAGACTCAGATTTCTAATCTGCAAGACCGGCTGTTTGATCTGATCTTGCTCAGATGAAGGTTCCATTTTTTCACTCATGACAAACATCAATACACATCCGGCCCCACTCGGTCCTGGGATGAGGCTTTTGCCCACATTCCAAGCCAATCAAAAAATACCACAGTCCCCCACACAGCCAGTGACGAAAAAACCAATAACCTCGGATCCTGCCACATCCCCTGCCTACCCTCCGCCAGCAAAGTTCCCCACCGCCCTGCATTGTCCGCGCCTTCCTGTAATAACGAGAAATCCAAAGTCGTTACTGCTACCAATACCAACGGAAACAGCAATAGAACCCTTGCCAATACCCGGGGCCAGATCGCAGGGATGAAATGCCTGAAAAAAATCTGCCCTGGCCGCAAACCTGTGGCTCGTGCCGCCTCCACCCAAGGACGGGATTCTATATCCAAAAACCACCGACTGAGCACCCCCACTCCCCATACCGCGCTGATCACCACCAATAACCATACCATCGGCCAATAACCTGCTCCCACTACCGGCAACGCCACCAACATCACAAACAGCAGCGGCAGCGCCCACAGTGCTGAGTGAATTTTAGCCACCAAACAATAAGCCCGCCATCCTCCCAGCCCTCCCAGAACTGCCGAGACAAAAAAAGCCAAGCCCAAAGACAGGCAACTAATCAATCCACTCATCACCAAGGTCTCGTTCGCCGAGATCAACACCCGCCACAGATCTGATCGCATCAATGACCCTGAACCTGACTCCACCTCCCAACGAAAGTCCGCAAACAGCTTGATCCCCCATGAAAAAGCCAACAACAACAAAACTCCCAAATAAGCTTGTTTCAAGCGCCGCCACATCTTTGCCCATCTTTTTCTAGCCCCTCCCGCCTCCACTGGATTTTTCACTGCGCCCGGCTGATCGACCAAAGCGCTCATCACACTCAAACCTCCTTGCTCACGGGTTTTGCCATCCAACAAGCCGAACATTGCTTCGAGAAAAAACCCTCCCAATCCGACCATCATCATCAAAACAAACCCAGTGACAAAAATTCTACCAAAATCACTATCAGCCGCAGCCCTGAAAACCATCTCCCCCAGGCCGGGAAAACGAAAAACCCATTCAACCAAAATCAAAGAAGCCAACAAAAAAGGCAACACCCTCAGCAACGCCCCCCCGATGTCCCGCAAAGAACTTTTCACCACATAGTGAAAATACAAATGATCACCAAATACCCCCCTGCGCTCAGCTGTGTGCACAAAACCCTGCTCACGAACAGCGCGCAAAACCTGCGCCACTTCCTTCGCCAACCAGGAGGCCGCACTAAGAGCCACCGCCCCAGCGGGTAATAACAAACGCCACCACCCAGCGGTTCGAGTATCACGGGCATCCCAAAAATCAAATCCCCGGCTACCTTTTTGCATCCATTCAAAAACCGGCACCCCGGTAATATCAAGCAAAAAATAGAGCAACAAAACAGCCAACACAAAGGCCGGCAAGGCATACAAAAACTGGCAGGGTAGTAGAAAAATCCGCCCAAACAGTCGCCACCCCGACCGTCGTCCCTGACCCGCCGATGCCAAACGCCCTGCAATCATCCCCAAGGGCAGCCCCACGCCCAGCACCAGACCCATCGCCAGCAGACTCACTTTCAAACTTTGCCACCCAGCCCGGATCAACTCCCGAGTGAAATTAAGTTCTCGTTCGTCTCCGGAACCACCGGCCTGCCCGTCGATCGAGCTCCCTTGATCCGGCAATACCTCCAAAACCAACTGCCACACATGATACTCCAATTCCCGGTCGTGACGCAAGGCCTCCAACTGCATCAGTCCTTCGACAAAAATACCTAGTATCAGGCAGGAGATCACCGCCCGAAAAAAATATTTCATGCAAAGATCGACCAGATAGTCCGCCTTACTGAGTTCGGAATTTTTCATTCGTTCCCGTCTCCTTCCCTTGCGGCTGATACCCACCACTGCCAATCATAACGCAGACCTGCAGTAGAACTCCTCGCCGCTTCGTCCGACCAAACACCGTTTTTTCCCAAACGGCTGCTGCGCACCGCCCCTTCCCTCAATACCACCGATTCCGCGCTTTCAGTCAAAAACAAAGCCGCCTGCAATTGCACAATCTTATCTTGCAAGGCCTGCGCCAACTTCCTGACTTCATCCGGATCCGATTCCCGCTGCAAAGACTGCAACAGCTGATCCACCGGTGCGCTGCGCAAAGCAAAAATATTTCCTCCCCCGCGTTCACTCTCAGCCGAATGCCAAACCCGGTACTGATCCCGCCCGGACTCCAGTTCCCAACTGATCAGAGCCGCATCAAAATCACGCAGCAACAAATGATCCTCAACCAACTCAGCCCAAGCCATAGGAAATACCTCAACTTCAACGCCATGTGCCTGCCAGCCCTGTGCCAATAATTCCGCCACTCTCATATGCTCCGGAGAATCCTGATCCACCAACAATTTGAACGCCAATCGCTCACCGCTCGCCGAGCGCCACGCATCATCTTCCTCCCTCCACCCCGCCTGCTCAAGTAAAGCGCGACCTTTTTCAACATCCAAAGCCGGCAGCTGCATTTCTTTTTCGCAAAACCAGGAACCAGGATAAAAAATCCCCCGACACAAACGCCGCCCACCTTCCCCTTCAGCTGCGAGCAGTGCCGGCAAATCCACCCAATGCGCCAAAGCCCGCCTGACTTGTGGATTGTGAAACACAGGCCGCTGCAAATTCCACGCCACCAGGGTTTGCTTGCTATAACTCTCATCCAACACTTCAAAACCCTCCTTCTCCCGCATCCAACGGCGTTCATCTCCGGACGGCCACAGCACATCCAACGCCCCCGTAAGCATCCCCCTCATTCTCTCATTGTCATCAGTCACCCACTTGAACCGGAGCACCTCCTGACGCGGCATAGCCAGAAAATAATTGTGATTACGTTTGAGCACCAGTTCGCCATCTTCAGTTCTTTGATCAAATACAAAAGCCCCGGTTCCCACCGGCTGCTGGAAAAATGCCAGCCACTGCTGCTCTGTCTTTTTTCCCTTCAGCAAATGAGCAGGCAATATCGGCAACTGTTGCCAACTCTCCGCGACCGGAGCGTAATACTCACGGCACTGCACCACAAAACGGAGATCATCCAAAACCCGCAATGCCGCCACATGGGAAAATGCCCCCGTCAGCGGAGTCGCACGGTGGGGGCGAGCCATCGTCTCATAGGAAAACAACACATCCTCTGCGCTGAACGCTTGACCATCGTGCCAAACCACCCCCGCTCTGAGCGTCACCCACCACTCCGCCACATCCAGATAGGCCGCCTGGCTGATAATATCAATTTCAGGATCCAAATTGCCATTGGATTCATAATACAAACGCAGCTCCTTCAAAAACTGCTCCGCATCGCCCGCCACAAACATCACCACCGCTTGATCCCCTTCGATCCACTCTCTTTTGAGCTGCTTTTTTTCCGCCGAATTCTTCTTAAAATCCGCCCACGACTCCCTCACCGCCCCCTTCAGACTCAAGCGCAACTTGATCACCTGTTGGTATTTCAACCCTTTAAGAAAATCCATCACCTCGCGGGCATTTCTAGTATCATAAGCCGATAAAAACACCGTCAAGGATGAACCTTCACGAACAATTTCTTGGAACTTCTCTGTAGGGCGCAACTTTTTCTCCTCCACCAATCGCTCCAAAACTTGTAACTCAGCTTGTTCCGCCAGTTTTTCATCAGCGAAAAAAAACGTCAGCCGCTGACGGTATATCCACGACCGGGCCAAACCCGCACGCAGCACCCGTTCATCATCCGGGCGGAACAGCCGGTCAAAAATCAAACTCTCCACCTGCCTCTCCGCCCCGCGCAAATCCGCAAAAGAATCGATCAGCCCTACTTTTTCACTCACCACAAATACCAAATCCCCATCCTGACGAAATTGCAATTCCCGTCCCGCTTGCATCAAGTACAACAAAACTGCGATCACTCCCACAGGAACAACCAACAGCATCACACGCAAGCACCACAACATAGCGCCCACCCTGCCAAAAAAACGCCCCCCTCACAAACAAAATTTCAAGCAAACATGCGTGTTCATTCGTGTTTATTAGTGGTTCTCCTCAGCCTTTCTCACCGAAGCTCCAACTCAGTTACATCAACTTCAAAAATAATCGCCTCATTGGGAGTGAACAACAAAGCGTCCTCCCCATCCAAAATCCCATCCCCATCGGCATCCTCCTCACTCACACGCTTAAAGGCAAAATGCTGCCACCCCCCGGCCCGGACTTTATCCCACACCCGCTGACAAAATTCCCCACGACTTTCTGTTTTCAGCTCAAAACCCTGCTCCCCACCACTGTGTTGCAAAACCTCTTGCATCCACTTTTTCTGCGCGCCCTTGTCCGCTTCGAAATCAACTTCCCTGGCACCGATTGGCAAAACCCCGAGCGCCGCCAAACGATTGATCGCAACAAAGTTCGCATGATCCACCGGCAAATCACGAAAAGGCCAAATCAAAGCCGGCACACTCCCTTCACGAAAACCGCACAGTTCATCCCTGATCTGCTCCAAGCGGGCACGGTCATAAGGAATCTGACGTGGCCTTACCTTCTCGCGCAAGGCCACCACCGCCGTCGCCCCAGCCGCCTGGCCCATCTGAATCCGTTGATCGTGCAAGCGGATCGCGGCACTGACAATACTACTGTAACCGACATTGCCCTGCGCCCCGAGCAAAGCATCCACCTTCTGCGGAATCAAACTGCGCAATGGGAACACCGAACGATCACTCATAAAACTGGTGTGGCGGTTTTTTTTATGAAAATCAATCCATGGCCCGCTCGCCCCCTCCTCCTTCAGATAGGTGCGCCCGGTGCGATGAAAATCATAATGAAACTGCCACGGGAACAGAGCATCGGGATACATCACATGAGCAAAACGCTCCTTGGCGTTTTTTTTGGTTTCGCCATCCCGGTTGCGACCATCCTGTTCGCGCATCATATACATCGCCTTCAAGCGCAAACCCTCCCGGATATAGGGCTTAGGAGGCAAACTGTCCTCACTACCAAACTCACCACTGAGATGAAAATCACGGAAACTGTTGGTCTTGTCCGCTGCACGCTGATGAACAAAATTTTGCAGATGGTAAAGCAGACCCAAAGAATGCCGCTTGGCATCGGCAAAAATAATCTCCCGCTGCGCCCGTGACATCTCAACAATGTTTTTTTGCGATGCCCCGGTTTCAGTTTTTTCCAAAGCATCAGCCACCGCTTGCGGCAACCGCTCCAAAGGGTAGTCCTGCCCATTCATGTAAGCCAACAAAATGGACGTCTTACCATCCTTACTGCTATACCCATCTACAATACGACGAACGTTGTAAACACTCAGTTGACGCTTTGACTCCTCTCCCGCTGCAGGCCAATGCGGAATAGAGCCTGCCCCCGGATTAGGCACATCCCACTTAAGATTGGCAAAAGCCTTGCGACTGAAACCAGTGGCGCGCGGGTAATTGCAATCATCAAAATGTGCAGGTTTGGCAATCGCGGTCGCACCTTCAGACTGCTCGACAATCATCGTCCAAGTGATCGGATTCATCTCATTGCGCGGATTTTTTAACAAATCCGCTGGAGCACTTGCTTCGCCATAACGACTGGCAGGATCCGGACCACATTCATAAGCCACTCCTGCCACTTGAATCACCTCGCCCCAATCCGAAGCGTCTATCGTCAGTCGTGCCCTCACCCGCAGGCTTTCTTCGATTTTCCCCACCACTGCAAAACCGACACTTTTCAATTTCGAATCCTCCACCTCTGCCGCCACCGGATAATGCCCCCACACCACCTGGATCTGTCCGGACTGCACATAGGGATCGATCATCGCGCGAAACACCGCTTCCGCTTCTGCTGGGCGGAAAGTCGAAGGCCCGTGGTAAGGCTTGCCCGGCATCGGTGAACCATACTTCTCCGTATTTTGCCGCTCAATCCGATCCATCAATTCCTTAAACAAACCAGAACGGTGAAAAGCCCATTTCATCGGATGCCAATCCACTCCCCAACCCACTTTGCCCACCCCTTTATTTTCATCCACACAAGCCAGAGCCTGCTCGGTGAACTGCCCGCCATACCACTGACCGTCATGCACCAGAGTTATCGATTTTACTCCCCCGCGTGCCGCCTGAATCGCCGCCGCCCAACCGGATTCGGTTGCCCCGACAATGAGCAGGTCGGTGCTGATTTCCTTCTCTTCAGCAAAAACTGACGATCCCGTGAAACTCATTAACAGCACCCAGCTCAAAATCACCCGCAACACAGCAGGCCGGACATTAACTACCGTCTGTCTTCGGCTCCTGTCCGGCACGGCATGATTCAATGGCGGACTGAAAAGTCCGCTCTCCCTTGCCTGCATCTCGCTCAATTCATCCATCATACATTCGAAATTAAAAATTCTCATCACAGCAGTCAATGCCCTTGCCCTTCTACTTCAAGTTTCACATGATAACGATCAATTACAAATCCACCTTTAAAACGAAGCCTCTTTCTCAATATGCCGATTTTTTACAAAAAATTGCGTTTATCCTCCAAGTGAACGAGCTTTTAATATGGATATGTAGAATGCCTACTGAAACCTTAAATGATCCACCCTGCTGTGAAGTCCCTGCCCCATCTACTCAAATTCGTCTCGATTGCTGCAATTGGCCTTATTTCGAACTCCACGCTCGCTGCGGCCGAAACCAAAATCGAATTTAATCGCGACATCAGGCCGATTTTGTCCGAAACCTGCTTCCGCTGTCACGGCCCCGACAAAGAAAGCCGCGAAGCCGACCTGCGACTCGACCTGCCGGATGCGGCTTACGCCAATGTCGATGGTCACATCGCCATCGTGCCCGGTGATCCGGCAAAAAGCCTCGCTTGGCAGCGCATCATCACTGCCGACGAGGATGAACTGATGCCGCCTCCGGATTCACACCTGAAAATCAAACCCGAGGAAAAAGCCCTGCTCAAACGCTGGATCGAACAAGGTGCCAATTACCAGGGGCTCTGGTCTTTCATCGCCCCCGAACAAGCGCCTCTGCCGTAATCCAAATCAACTTGGCCAAAAAATGAAATCGATCAATGGGTGCTCAAGAGACTCGAGGATAATAAGCTCAAACCCGCCGAGCCAGCCACTCGCCGCCAACTGATCCGTCGCCTGTCTTTCGATCTAACCGGCCTGCCCCCCAGCAGCAAGGAAGTGCATGCTTTTGTCGAAGATCAGGATCCCAAAGCTTATGAAAAAGTGGTCGACCACTTGCTCGCTTCACGTCACTTCGGTGAGCGCATGGCCGTGCCCTGGCTCGATCAGGCTCGTTACGCAGATACCAACGGTTACTCCATCGACGGCGGACGACACATGGCACTGTGGCGTGACTGGGTGATCCACGCCTACAACAGCAACAAACCCTTTGACCAATTCACCATCGAGCAATTAGCCGGCGACCTGTTGCCCAATGCAAGCCCCCAGCAAATCGTCGCCTCCGGTTTCAACCGCAACCACATGATCACTCATGAAGGCGGCACCATTCCTCTAGAAAATCTGACCAACTACGCCGTTGACCGGGTGAACACCACCTCCCAGGTCTGGCTGGGACTGACCATGGCCTGCTCCCAATGTCACGATCACAAATTTGATCCGCTTACCATGGAGGACTACTACCGCATGTTCGCCTATTTCAATACCCTCGATGACAAAGGCAATGACGGCAACGGCGGCATCAACGCCCGCCCCACCGTCAAAGCCTTGTCCGTTTTACGTTCTGACAGTGAGCTGAAAGAACTGCAACAAGAACTCGGCAGCTTGCAACAGAAACTCAAAAGCTCCCATGCAGGTCAAACAACATGGGGAAAAAACACTCGCAAAAAACTGGCAGCACGAGGACAAAATCTCAAACTTCATCCACTGAAAATCCTATCAGTCTCCATCCCCAACCGGGGTAATAAATTCACCGTTCGAGACGATAAACTGATTGATTTCGAAAGTGCCGGTGGCAGCGCCCACTCCGTATCCGCCCAGGTCCCCGCCTCGATCAAACAAGCCATCAGCGGTTTGCGCATCGAGTTCCTGCCCGAGCCCAAGTCACCACAGAAACGTAGCGGTTTTGGCAAAAAAGGTTTTGAAGGCAGTTTCATTCTCACCGGTTTTTCCCTCTCCGCCACCAGCATCGCCTCCGCCCAAACCGATCTATACGGCCTGGTTGATATCCGTGAAGCCACCGCAAGCTTTTCCAATCCAAAATACCCCGCCAACGATTGTCTGGACGAACACAACAGCAACGGCTGGTCCCCCTACCCCGGAGATCTGCGACCGCAGCATCTGACCTTTAATTTCAACCAGCCGCTCGACGCCCAAAAAACCCCTTACCTCACCACTCTGATGAACTGGGGCGGCGGAGAATTCAGTATGTCTGATCGTCTGATTGCCCGCAAATACCGCATGTTTGCCATCACTGGTCAGGACGATGGAACAAATGTACCCAAGGAAATACAGGGCATCCTAGCTTCTTCCCAACGCAATGCGGAACAAAAACAAAAGCTTTCCGCTTATTATACCCAACACGCACCCGAACTCGCCAACCTGCGCTACCTCATCGGCAATCTCGAGGATCGCATCGACTACCTCAGCCACCCCCAGTCCAGCCTGGTGATGAATACCGCCAGCAAACCACGGGAGACTTTCATGCTGGTGCGCGGTCAATACGATCAACGCACCAAAAAAGTCACCCCCGCCACCCCTGGCGCATTACCTCCCTTGGCAAAAGGCGCGCCCGACAACCGTCTCGGTTTCGCCCAGTGGCTGGTTCAACCCAACCACCCCCTGACCGCACGGGTAGCAGTAAACCGATTGTGGCAAAACTTGTTTAGCACCGGCATCGTCGCTTCATCAGGCGATTTCGGCTCCCAGGGGTCCTGGCCATCGCACCCTCGACTGCTCGATTGGCTGGCAGTTGACTTCATCAAAAGCGGATGGGATACCAAAGCTCTGATCCGCAAAATCGTGCTCTCCAATACCTACCAACAAAGCTCGGCCAGCACGGCCGCACAAATTGACAGTGATCCACAAACCCGTCTGCTTGCCCGCGGCCCGCGGTTCCGCCTGCAAGCCGAATTCATTCGCGACTCAGCACTGAAAATCAGCCATCTGCTATCCCCGCGCATCGGCGGCCCCAGCGTATCGCCCTATCAACCCCCGAGTCTATGGAAAGAAGTCAGCCACTACGGCAGCAGCCCCGCCACCGCCCAGGTCTTCATCCAGGGCCATGGTGAACATCTCTATCGCCGCAGCCTCTATACCTATTGGAAACGCACCGTGCCACCTCCGTCGATGCTCAGCTTCGACGCTCCCAACCGTGAAACCTGCACCGTCAGCCGGGCGACCACCAATACCCCGCTGCAAGCCTTGGTTTTATTAAATGACCCGCAGTTTGTCGAAGCCTCACGCGCTTTTGCTCGTCGTATCCTGACCGAAGCACCAAAAAATACCGATGCCCGCATTGTTTTTGCATTCGAAGAGTGCACCTCGCGCCTGCCGAGTAAAAACGAACTCAACATCATCCGCAATACCTTGAAACGCGAACAAAACAACTACGCCGCCCAACCCGGTTCGGCCACCGCCTTCATCGCAATCGGAGAATCCCAACCCTCAAAAAACATCAAGCCCGCCGAACACGCCGCCTGGACCACCGTCGCCAGCCTCATCATGAACCTAAGCGAAACCCTAACCCGAGAATAATTTCTTATCCGCGTTCATCCGCGCCATCCGCGGTTAAATCATTCCAATTTTAAATTTTAAATCTCAAATCCACCCCTCATGAACCCTTTCCTCGATCACAGCCGTCAACTCAACCGGCGTCATTTTTTCAGCCGCAGTGCTACTGGAATCGGCCAAGCCGCCCTCGGCAGCCTCTTGTTCCCCAATCTTTTCCCCGGCTCCGCCCAGGCATCTAAAACCACATCGCCGCCAACCACCGGAGCTGTCCTGGGATCCACCGGTCTGCCCGGATTCCCCAACTTCCCCAGCACTGCTAAGCGGGTGATCTACCTGTTCCAATCCGGCGGCCCCTCCCATGTCGATCTTTTTGACTACAAACCCGAGCTGATGCGGCTCAATGGAACCAACGTCCCCCCCTCCGTACTCGGCAACCAACGAGTCACCGGCATGACCGCCAGTCAAAAAAACTACCCCACCATGGCTCCGCTATGGGGAATGAAACGCTGCGGCCAACACGGCACCTACATCAGCGATCTGTTGCCCCACACCCAGAGCATCGCCGACGACATCACCATTGTGCGCTCACTGCACACCGAAGCGATCAACCACGACCCGGCGATGACTTTTATCAATACTGGCAACCAGCAACTCGGCCACGCCAGCCTGGGTTCCTGGTTGAGCTATGGGCTCGGCAGCGAAAACAGCAACCTGCCCGCTTACATGGTTCTATTATCCCAGGGCACCGGAAAAAATCCCGGCCAACCGTTGTTTTCCCGTCTGTGGGGCAATGGCTATCTGCCGTCGAGCCATCAAGGCGTGCAACTGCGCCCCGGATCGAGCCCAGTGCTTTACCTGGCCAATCCCAAAGGCGTGAGCCCCAAACAACGCCGCCGCCTACTCGACGACCTCGAAAAACTCAACCAACAACACGCCGCCCAAGTCGGCGATCCGGAAATCCAGGCGCGCATCGACTCCTACGAAATGGCCTACCGCATGCAGACTTCAGTGCCGGATTTGACCGACTTCAGCGACGAACCCCAACACGTGCTCGACCTCTACGGCCCTGAAGTCGCCAAACCCGGCAGTTATGCCGCCAACTGCCTGATGGCCCGGCGCATGGCTGAGCGCGGAGTGCGCTTCATCCAGCTCTTTCATCGCGGCTGGGATCAACACGTCCGCATCCGCGATCAATTCCCCCGCCAGTGCAAAGACACCGACCAAGGCTCGGCGGCGCTGATCAAAGACCTCAAAATGCGCGGACTGTTAGAAGACACTCTC
>JAJRVS010000292.1 GCA_024277195.1 Verrucomicrobiota bacterium
AAAGTCAGGCAGACGTTTGTCCTTGGCATTAATGATCATAACATTTTTATCATTTTCCAGCTTAGGCCCCGGAGTGCTGCGTCCGTTTTGAATCTGCCTCTTGAGCAGCAGAACCATTTTTTCAACCTGCTCTGGCTGGTCTGCCGCTAGATTATTATCCTCATGCGGATCCTCGGTCACGTTGAATAGTTGTACAAAAGGAGCCTTCAGCAAATCTGCTTCTGTCACCCTGCCATCCACTCGTCCCAAAGCAGCCTTCCAAGCGGCCCCAGGCGTGGGCTCGTTGCCGGCGCCGACTCCATTTTCCATATTGGCAGGAATGCCACTGCCCGGACTGACACAGAGTTTCCAATCTCCGTCACGCACCACAAAAGATACGACGGATTTCATGATCAGATTTTTACGCGTGCCGCTGGCCTTGGGATTACGCAGAAGATTGGCAAAACTAATGGAGTCCGCCCCTTCCTTGTCTCCCATTTTTTCATCGGCAATCTCCGCAAAGGTTGCCATCAAATCGTTCATACCAATCAGGGCATCACAGCTTCCTCCCGCTGAAATCACTCCCGGCCATCGGGCAATCAAAGGAACACGCAAACCTCCCTCGTAAACAGAAAATTTATAACCACGATGAGGCCCATTGGAATAATGCCCTTTCGCTTCAAGCAATTTGATCTGCCCGGGCGTTGCCTTCAGGATATTACCTGAGTAAGATGCCGGTCCGTGATCAGAGGTGAACATCACCAAAGTATTCTCATCCAGGCCTTTGGCCTTCAGCGCACTCATCACCCGTCCTACTGAGTGATCGACCTCCATCACGAAATCGCCATACACCCCCAACTTGCTCTTTCCCTGCCACTTGACCCCGGGACTGGTCGGCGTGTGAGGAGCCGTCAGGGCAAGAAATAAAAAAAAGGGACGGCCCTTTTTCTGCTTGTTAATAAACGATTCCGCCTCGCCATAAAAAGTTTCCAGAACCTCATGATCTTGAAAAGATTTTTCCGCGGGCCCCACTCGATTGAAAGCGCTCCAGCCTTTCTGCGCAATGATCTCACCTTGCCAGACATTGTTACGCACAAATGCATAAGGATACATGTCTAGCGATCCCGGTAGGATAAAACTTTCATCAAAACCAAACTGCACCGGCCCGTAGATCAGCGGCTTGGTGAAATCGACATTGGTCAAACCCTGAGTCTTGCCATCCAGCGTTTGCATGATGGTGCCCAAGTGCCATTTCCCCACATATCCCGTTCGGTAACCTGAGCGTCTCAGCAATTTTCCCAGCGTCGATTTTTCCTGATTCGGACGCGGACCACAAAATCCCCACGGGCCATGATTCACAGTCGCTCCATAACGCCAGTTGTAACGCCCGGTCATAATCGCTCTTCGTGTGGGACCGCAAACTGAAGCGTTGACGTGTGCGTCAGTAAATCGAAGTCCACCCGCAGCAAGCGCATCGATATTCGGGGTCTCGATCAGACAACGTTCCTTGCCATAACAATTCACATCACCAATACCCAGATCATCCGCAAGAATGAAAACAATATTTGGTTTAGGCGCTGCGTGAGTTGCCGAAATCAGTAACAAGGACAAAAAAACGTAAATTCTCATAACAAATGATCAAAAGTTTTATTTTTTACCCACTCGACAACAGGCATTGGCTGAATATCTTGCTCCACCATCATAACACAAGTCACGTCATCACGGCCAGCTGTGACTCCGATCCCATATATAACGTATATAGGCCATTTGTCGGCAGCGGATCAATGCCTTAATGTATGCAACCTGCTGGTAAAACCCTTGCCTTGCCCTGGCGGAATTCAACGTAAATCCCCATACTCATGACCACAATTGATAGAAGGAGCTTACTCCACGGAATGACCGCCAGCCTGGGTGCTGCTTTAGGTTCTACCTATCTCCCAAATCTCAGCCAGGCGGCCCCAGCTTCGAGCGGCGGCCCAAAACGCGTAATCTTTTTTCTGCAAAACCAGGGTTTCGATCCAGCGACTTGCATCCCGGCGGGGATGAAAAACAGCGGCTCGCTGGCCAAGGTCAAGCTGCCCGAGCCCATCGAAGCGCTGGAACCCTACAAGGAGCGCCTGCACATCATCAATGGTCTCCACGGCAAGCACACCAGTCCCTCACACAGTGCTTTTTTCGGCGCGCTCGGCGGATACCGCGGCAGCGACGGTGTGCCTCCCAGCGGACCCACGATCGATTACGAACTGAGCAAGATTCTTCCCGACACGCTTCTTCCCCATCTTTGCATCGGCATGGACTCCATGGAAAACATGACGGCCAAACCCACGGTCGCAAATCTGTCGGCCAGCGGCGCGGGCCAACCGATCTTCATGCACTCCAACCCGAACCACCTCTACCAGATGCTCTACGGTGGCATCTCCCAAGGGGACATTCGCAAGCAGCACGAAGCTCGCTCAAGCATGTTCGACCGCATCGAACAATTGGCTGGCGCCAAAGGAGGCACCCTGCCTTCCACGGACAAACAACGCTACAACCAGTACGTGCAGGGGTTCAACGACATCAATGGCCTGCGGCAGCGCCTCGGCAAAGTTTCGGATCACCTGCGCAAATTCGCTCCCGAGGTGGACGGCCGCTACACCAAACCTGAATTCGAAACCGACTGGCACGACAATCTCTTGGACCTCGGCATCTCCGCCCTCAAGTCAGGTATTACCAGCGTGCTCACCGTCGGTTCGGGCCGAGGCGAGATCTTTGGCGCTTGGAAGGGTCTCGGCATCGAGAAACAGGGTCACAACCTTGGCCACATGAAGCAGCCGGACAATCCGATCTGGATCAAAATCCGCCAGTATAACAGCCGCATGCTAGTGAAGATCATGGAGGAGCTGGAAAGCGTCCCCGAGGGCAGCGGCACCATGATGGACAACACCCTGATCGTTTACACCAGTAACAACGGCCAGGCTCAGCATACCAGCGGTGCCAACTGGCCGGTGATGCTGCTTGGCAACTGCGGCGGCATTTTTAAAACCGGTCAGTTCACCCAACTGGACGGCAAACGCCCGATCAACGCCCTTTACTCGACCATTCTTCAGACCACCGGCGTGCAATCCGATCGATTCAACATGAGCAAAAAGATGGCGGCCAAGTTCGACTCCGGCATTGGCCCCATCAAAGAGTTGCTGGCATGAATAGAATTTCTCTTGTCCTCACCGTGACAGCTTTTGCTGTGCTCGGCACGGTTGCTAGTGCCGCTGACGACGCCTACACACCTGGCAATCCCGTTCACGGAAACTTTAAAAATTTCGCCCAAGGTTTTCTGGATAATAACTGTCTGGAGTGTCACGACGACGATACCAGCAAAGGCGATCTCTCGCTGCTCGAGCTCGGTCTGGTGGACGAGACCAACGCCGCCATCTGGAAGTCGATTTGGGCTCAGGTCGCGCTCGAGGAAATGCCTCCCAAGAAAAAAGCTCAGCCGAAAGTCATCGAACGGCTGCGCTTCTCCGACTGGGTCGTCGGCGAACTGCAGCGCGTGATGAAAAACAAGGGGGGGTTTCAGGCCAACCTCGATCCTAACAAGGGCAACTTCATCTCCCATGACCTGCTCTTCGACCCCTTGCCCGATGGCATCGAACTCGCGCCAACATCTTCACCGGCGCGCATCTGGCGAGTGACGCCCCAGGAGCACATCACGCGGCTCAACGAACTGATCAATACCGAACCCGATTTCGACCCGAAAAAACCGGGGGTGCGCACCCACGGCGATGTGGTTCCCACCAATCATGGCGGCGAGCTGAAGCTCTACTTCGGCACGGACCGGATCATCCGCTGGGAGGGAGGAACGGTGGCGTATGCTACCGCGGTCAAGAGCGTGCCCGTGGTCCTTTCCTCGGCTCGAAAGCACGGTTTTGAAAATTACCCTGATTTTTACAGCGTCAACAGCTCCGAGGCGACACAGATTATGGGTATGGCGGAGGACATCCTTGAATACATGGCCTACGGCCCGCTCAGCCTCGTCGGCTTTCCGGAACAGATCACCGACGACCCAAAAACTTACGACAAAATCAAGCCAAAGGGAGATATTCGCGGAACACCCATCGCCATCGTCTACAACACAAAAATCGTTCGCCCGCTGACCCCGGTCCACGATCTGATGAAGGACCCCGGCGTCTCAGATGAACGTCTGCTTGCCGCCGTGAACCACCTCTTTGTAGCCCTGACCTTCCGCCCTCCGTCCAAGGAAGAATCCAACGATTACCTGCAAATCGTCAAGGACTCGATCGAGAAGGTCGGCAAAAAGGACGGCGTCTTCATGGGTCTCTCGGCGATCTTCCTGGACCGCGACGCTCTCTTTCGAACGGAACTGGCCACAGGCTCCAAGGCTGACCAACACGGTCGCGTGATGCTCCAGGACTGGGAGCTGGGTCTAGCCGTGAATCACGCGCTGCGCTATATCAAACCCGACCAGCAACTCCGTCAGGCGATCACGGGAGGCCGCATGCGCACCCGTGAGGACGTGGAACGCGAGGTCACCCGCATGCTTGAGGACGACAGCATCCGCAAGCCACGCATCCTACGCTTCTTCCGCGATTTCTTTGATCACGATCTTGGCGGCTACATCTGCAAGGACAGTAAGGCACTCGGTGAATCCGGCGCCAATACCAGAGGCACTTCCCATTACCGGGCGATGTTCGACGCGACCGCGAGCACGGACCGCCTCATCGAGCTGATCCTCAATGAAGACAAGGACGTGTTCAAGCTGCTGCTGACCACCCGGCAGGTCGTAGCCACCAAAAACGACAACCTCTATTTTGGCAGAAGACACCTCAAGGAGGAAAAAGTCGCTGCGCTGGCCGCCAGAAAAGTGGCCGAGAAAGAGGCCGCCAAAAAGGGAGCAGCTAAACTCAAAGCGATGGAGGCCAAGCTAATCGACCTTGAGGCCAAGCTGAAAGACAAGCCCGGGGACAAAGCGATCAAAAAATCGCGGGATCGACAGAAAAAGGCCCTAGCTGCGGCAAAGAAACAAATTGGAATCGAAAAGAAGGAGATACGGAGCCGCAACGTGCTCGTCGCCCCAGCCAACCTGACAGGCGAGAATATCTACGCCCGCGTCAGCCGTCGATCCTTCGGCAGTGGCTCCATGAAACCCGACCGCATCCTCGCCACAGCCCCCGAGAATCAGCGCCTCGGCATCTTGACGCACCCTAGCTGGTTGGTCTCCCACTCCGATGCCATGGACAACCACGCCATCCGCCGCGGTCGCTGGATCCGCGAACGCCTCCTTGGCGGCGGCATTCCCGACGTGCCTATCACCGTGGACGCCATGCTTCCCGACGAACCTACTAACACTCTGCGTAAGCGGATGCGAGTCACCAGGGAGAAATACTGCTGGACCTGTCATGAGAAGATGGATCCGCTGGGCCTGCCCTTCGAGATGTTTAACCACGCCGGCATCTTTCGAACCACCGAGCTCAACCAAGCCGTGGACACCTCCGGTGAGATCATTGATTCTGGCGACCCCGCTCTGGACGGCCCAGTGAAAGACGCCTTGGATTTGATCCGCAAGCTTTCCGAGAGCAATCGAGTCGAGCAGGTCTTCGTCCGCCACGCCTTCCGCTTCTGGATGGGCCGCAACGAAACGCTCAACGACGCCCCCGTCCTCCAAGCCGCCCACAAGGCCTATCGTGATAATGGAGGCAGCATGAAAGCCTTGATCACTTCACTGATGACTTCCGATGCTTTTCTCTATCGCAAGGTTGAACCGCAAGCAGCAAAGTGATTTGAGATCTACTCTATCCACTGACAACACATCACCTATCCTCCCTTCGCCAGATCCTGATCTCGTCCACGTCGACCTTGGCAGGCACCAGCAAGCGGATGAGAGTTTTGCTTTGATGGGCAAATCCAGGTGAGGCAAACGAAGCGATCAGCTGACCGTTAATACGACAACTGACTTTGTCGCCTTCGACAGTGGCGTGAACTTGATACCATTTTTCCAACTCCAATTTGTGTGTGAAGGTTTTATTCTTCTTAGCCAACTCTACTTTCTGTTCATCCGAGAGGGATTGATTACTCCTGGCTGCCCGCAATTTATTATTCATCACGCCCGTCTTCAGATCACTCAAGCTAACGGCGGAAGGGCTAATCGTGACATTAAACAGATGCCCGGCATGCACGCTCTTTTCTCCCAGGTCAGTAAAATTCAACTTGATCGAATCCTTCTTATTCTCAAAACGAAGCTTCAATCCGATCGTGCCGTCTTTGAATGCAAAGGCATGCCTGACGGAGGTGGCATGATTCGCCTCTGCGTGAGTATAGATATGCATATAACCATCGCGCAGATCGACCTGCTTATGACCCTTTGCCGTCCTTTCACTGCTCGTGGTCCATTCATTGCCAGGTTCATCCTTGAGTTCTTGAGATTCCGATCGCTCAAAATCGTCGTGAAAAATCAAGGTGCCGAAGTCTTCCTGCGCCAGGACAAAAGGTGTCACCATCATCAATGCAATGATCGCCAGTTTTTTCATGTCTGATGAATTATTTATTACTCTTCGCTTTCTTAAGGCCCGGCACCTTGGTGGCATCATAAGTGGAACCTTTGGCGACTTGAACAATAGTGACGCGGATTTTGGTAGGAAAAAACTTCGTCAGATCAGGTTGTAAATGAGCATGGGCTTTGCCACCTGCTTTGGCCCGCTTGATGACAAGCGACATCTGCTTGATTCCCTGCGTCCAGATGATCGAATCATTCTCCCAGAATTCGGTCATCTTCTGATCTTTTTCAAAGATGCCCGTCTTGTTATAATTCGGTGAACTCAAACAGCCATAATTGTTATTCTGCCCCTTGTTCGGAATGTAACAAAGGCTCCACATGGTAGGCACATCACCCGCAGGTTTTTCGAGCACTGCGATTCGGATATGGGCGGTGCCATTGCGGTAATCAATCGGCGAAGTCCAGTCCTTGGGTGTATTTTTGCCAAACTGCTCTGCTTTGACATGCAGATGCGACTTGGTCGGAACCGCGTCTTTTTCTTCGAAGGTGAACACTTCATCAAACAGCACAAACTGCTCTGCACGAACTGAACCGTGAAGACTGAAAAATAAAAGTAGGGCGACTAGGTAGATTTTCATAATTGCTTGAGAGCGAATATCCCATGCGTCAGAATTTTAGCTGATATTCAGGGTTGGGTTTTGATTCCGCTGATTTTGAGATTACGAATCTTGACGGACTTGCCGGCAGCAATCCAACTACGTGATTTGGGCGTGGCGAGATAGGCGTGTTGAGCGCTCAGTTTATGGCCACCAAGATTGGCCGCCATCTGCCCCCCCTTCCACTCGACCCGTAAGTGATGCCATTCCCTCGTTTTAGTCGTGACCGCAAGATGCGCTATGCGGTGCGACGGTTTCACTGAATCTTCGGCGATACTCAAGCCCTTGGCACTGATGATCACTCGCCCGACATGTTTGTTGGCATCACAACCAACAATGAAAATGCCCGGACCGTCGAGCAGGAACTCGACTTCGATGACCGCATCCGAGAGGCCGACCAGATGATGCAGAACCGGAATGTGTTTTTCTGCGGGCAAATCAAGCACTTTGAGAACGCCGTCCTCCACAGTCCATTGCCCCTTGGCTACACGAAAACTTTTATCCAGGGGGGCCTTAAGGTCCGGTGAGGCGAGAAGCGGTAGTTCTTGATCATGCAGCAGAGATTTGGCCGGTCGGGCCAGAGAATCTTCGGCAAGACCAAGAGGCATCAAAAAGGAGAACAAAACACAAGTCAGGATCAATGATTTCATAACGAAGGCAATACTATGGCACTATTTAGATAGGGCGCAATCATGTGATGCCGCCAGGTTTGACAGAATGGAATTCACCTGAGTAATTGTCAGCATGAATCCCAAAGCTTTCCTTGCCCTCTTTTTTTTCACCTCCGCCACCACCCTGATGGCGGCGGCCGACTCCCCCGTCGTAGCGGACAGCCCGATGCAGGCCATCCCCGGAGATTTCAAACTCGCCGACGGCCCTGCCTGGGATGGCTGGTCGCTCACGGTTCCGGATCCATTCAGCGAAATAACCAAGCGTTATATCCCCAGCAAAGACCTGTGGCAGCCCCTGATGAGCGAGCGCCGTCTCAGCGGCAGCTTTTATAATCAAGGGATCACTTACTTCGTCGATAATGGCAAAGCCTCCATCCTGCGCCGCGAAAAAAACGGCAAGGTCACTGTCATTCATCAGGAAGATCTCGCCGCTGACAAAACCCGCAAGCCCAACGACCTGGTGGTCGATCGCTCGGGCGGTATTTATTTCACCCTGACTCGTGCAGGAGAAATCGTCTATGTCCCCCCTGGCAAAACCGCCATCACCGTGGCCGACGATGCCAAAACCGCTAATGGACTGATCCTCAATCCCGATGAAAGTATCCTCTACGTCTCCGAAGCCAGTCTCAAACAAGTGATCGCTTACGACGTCGGTGCGAACGGCAAGCTCGGAGCACGCCGCGTTTTTGCTAAAATGGAAGGCGGTGATCCCAAAGCAAAAGGTGGCGCTGATGGCATGAGCATCGACCGCGCTGGCAATGTTTATTGCGCCGGCCCGACCGACATATGGATCTGGGCACCCGATGGCAAACTGCTCGATAAAATCCCCTGCCCGGATAGACCGGTCAACTGCACCTTCGGGGGATCAGCTCTGCGCGATCTTTACATCACCGGATTCGGCGGTCTGCACGTGCAGAAAATGCGCATCTCCGGAGTGTCTGCCCAACCGCCAGAAAGCTGGGCTGAAAAAGAGAGCAAATCCAAGCCCAGCGTCACGCTGCCCAAGGGCGTCACCCCTCACTACGATCTCACTTATGCTCGTTATGGCACACGTAAAATGCTAAGCGATATTTTTATCCCACCCGGCGACGGCTCTCACCCCGCAGTAGTCATCCTGCATGGCGGCGGCTGGCACAGTGGGGACAAAATGAAATTCCGCGCCATGGGACTCGACCTGGCACGACGCGGATACGTCACCATGGCGATAGCCTACCGACTCAGCGGTGAAGCCAAATTTCCAGCTAACATCCAAGACTGCCACGCCGCGGTTCGTTTTCTGCACGCTCATGCTAAAGACTACAAGGTGGATCCCGAACGCATTGGCGTGGTCGGCGGATCAGCCGGGGCTCACCTCGCAGGTCTGCTCGCCACCACACCTGACGTCGCAGCCCTGCAGGGAGGCGGAGGCAATGCGGGCGTATCCTCCGCCGTGCAAGCTGCAGTGGTCATGTCCGGCCCGATGGAAATTGCCACGGGTAGTGTCGCACAACGTTCACTGATCAAAGACAACCCCAAACCCAACGCCGTGTGGCTCTTTGGTGGCAGCGTCAAGCAGATGCCCGAAGCCTACGCGCTGGCTGATGCGCACCAACACATTGATAAAAATACGCCTCCCATCCTATTCCAATATGGAGGCACGGAAGATCCGAGCAAAATCGACCCGTCGGTTAAAAAACTCCAACAACTCGGCATACCGACCAAAGTTCTCTCCAACTACAAAGACGGCAAACACGGCTGTTGGAATCGCCACCCCTGGTTCACCCCTATGATGGATGACATCGACGCCTGGTTTCGTGAGCACCTGTAAAGGTCGTGGACAATAACACTTAAAATAACCAATCATGAAACCAAAGAAACTGAAAAGCATTTTCTGCCTCCTATCCGCATTCGTCCTATTGACGAACGCCAGCTACGGCGACTCCCGCCCAAACATCGTTTTTGTCTTTTCCGATGACCACGCCACCCAGGCCATCAGTGCTTATGGAGGCAGGCTCGCCAAAGTAGCCCCGACTCCCAACTTGGATCGCATCGCCGAGCAAGGAATGCGATTTGATCGCTGCATGGTCACCAACTCGATCTGCGGACCCAGCCGAGCCACAATTTTGACCGGTAAATACAGTCATAAAAACGGCTTTTACACCAATGAAAACACCGTCTTTGATGGTAGCCAACAAACCTTTCCCAAGCTACTGCAAAAAGCTGGCTACCAAACTGCCATTATCGGCAAGTGGCACCTTGGCAGTAATCCCACCGGCTTTGATCACTGGGAAATCCTTCCCGGACAGGGCAGTTATTACAACCCGGATTTTATCACCAAAGAAGGCAAGCACCGTGAAACAGGATACGTTACTGAGATTGTAACCGACAAAGCAAAGGCTTGGCTTGAACAGCGCGACAAGGACAAACCCTTCATTCTGATGGTGCAGCACAAAGCCCCCCATCGGGCATGGGATCCCGCTCCGGAATATCTTAGTGCTTTCGATGGCGTGGAAATTCCTGAGCCTGAAACCCTTTTTGATGATTATTCCGGTCGTGGCACCGCCGCCCGGGATCAAGACATGACGATCGAAAAAACGATGACGCTGGGCAGAGATCTCAAGGTGAAAGAAAAAGACGCCACCGGCGACTTCATGAAAAGGGGGTATGGTCGATTGAATCCTGAACAGGCAGCACTGTGGGATGCTGCTTATCAGAAAAAAAACGATGCTTTCCTTGCCGCCAAATTAACCGGCAAGGCACTCACTCGCTGGAAATACCAACGATACATGAAGGACTATCTGCGTTGCATCAAATCGGTCGACGACAGCGTTGGAGAACTTCAGCAATACCTGTCAAAAAACGGGCTTTCTGAAAACACCGTTTTCATCTACTCCAGTGACCAGGGTTTTTACCTCGGCGAGCATGGCTGGTTCGACAAACGTTTCATGTTTGACGAATCCTACCGCACCCCGTTGCTCGTCTCTTGGCCTGGTAAAATCAAACCCGGCAGCGTCAACCGGGATCTGGTTTCAAATCTCGATTTTGCCGAGACTTTTCTCGATCTTGCCGGAGCGAAGATCCCTCAAGACATGCAGGGTGCCAGTCTGGTGCCAATTTTCAAAGGCTCTAAACCCGCCGACTGGAGAAGCAGTCATTATTACCATTATTACGAATACCCCGGCTGGCATATGGTACAACGACACGAAGGAGTCTATGATGGTCGTTACAAACTCATGCGCTATTACGATGTCGATGAATGGGAACTCTATGACATGAAATCGGACCCTCATGAAATGAAAAGCGTGTATGGCCATCCCGATTATACCGAAATCAGCAAACGCCTGCATCGTGAACTTGATGGCCTGCGCAAACAATTTGATCTGCCCGTCATTGAAAAACAAGATCTAAGCAATGTGAATATGCGCTATCATTCAGAAAGCATACGAAAAGCGGGCATCGCTAGAAAAAAGGCAGCTGAGGCAAAAAAGGTCAAATGAACTAACGAGTAATAATATCCGCCAGATTGGCATCCCATTTCAAGCTGGCTACTTTATTCAGTTCACCATCTTCACCAATCTTGAATGCGGTCAGGGTCGCAGCCCGGGTCGCTGATACCATCAAGTAGTCACCCTGCGGGGAAAGATGCAAGGCCCAGGGAATTTTATCAGCTTGCGTAAGTCCCAGTAGCTTAACTTGGCCATCAGCCAAAATTTTATAACGGGCGATTTTATCAA
>JAJRVS010000293.1 GCA_024277195.1 Verrucomicrobiota bacterium
AGGTCGTAAGTGGCACGTCGCAGCAAGGTGCGTTTGTCTGCATCGGCGACCGGCTTGAGCTGATGCTCCTGCCAGCGGGCTGCAACCAAACGGTCGATGGCGGTTTTTGACCACGAGCTTGGATCCTTGGAGGGAATTTTGGTTTGGGAAAGAGCTTGGTAGGCCCAGTGATCGGAGCCTGCTTGGGTGGAAGCGGCGGTGATAAAAAAGATGGAAAGCGTACCAACGACAAACAAAGCCAATCTGCTCCAGGCTCGCTTGGAGAGGGGCTGTTGCTGGTTTGGGCTATGACTGATTTGTAAAAACATCGGTGAATGACTCTATATAGCCAATAAGGAATAATTAAACTTTGTCAAACGACCTGGTTCACGTGATCGCGTGACTGCGATGCTTTTGACAAGCGCGCAGCAGGGAATGTTCAATACCGACAGGGCGGGAGAGTTTCAGCTCGGGAACTGTTCTTGCGCGTCAGCTTGACTGAGAGTGATGAAGGTGAATATGCTGATGACGGTTCCGTAGGGCATGAATATGAGATTGATGCCAGCAATCACGTAGATGAAGGTGCGTTTTTGCCTTTTTTGAAGACAGCGACCAGCATAAATCGTCAAAGCTCCGAAAGTCCAGCCGAGTAGAATGATCAGGCCAATCACGCCAGCCATGACGCGGAATATGATCACTGGAGGGCCGTTGTTGGTGTGGGTATTGGTGACGCTGACTTCCGTGGGAGGCGCGATGGCTTGTGAGCTTGTCGTTTCGACCTGCGGTTGATCCCAAACTTTTTGAGGGATGAACGAAAATGCCAGCAGGAAGATAAAGTGAAAGATGAAGATGGATACGGTGAGGGCTATCATCGTGCCTTTTATAAAATAGGCGTAGGATAGGAGTTTCAGGCGTTCGTTAGTGACCGCCCGGATGGCTTCGGGACTGAGTTGGGGAGATGGCATGGAGTTGCGGTTGCGGGTTTGTGACTTTCTAGACAGTGTAGGAGTTATTGGATGGAGTTTCAAGTTGTGGGAGGTCGCTGAATATTTTTTGCCGTGGATAAGAAGATGCCTTTATTGAGCCGTTGTTACTCTGTCAGATACGCTTGCAGGTTCTCCTTTAGTTGGCCGCGGGCGCGGAACAGCAGGCTTTTGACGGCGGATAACGACATTGAGAGGATTTCGGCGATTTCTTCGTAGGAGCGGTCTTCGTAGCGGCGCAGGATGACGGCTAGGCGTTGTTTTTCTGGCAGTGATTGGATGGCGTCGTCGATGGCTTTTACCAGTTCGTTTTCCAGCACTTGTTGATCGGGGGTGGCGGTGCTTTCATCTTTTGCTATCAGATTGTATTCTTCTTCGCGTTCGTCCATCGATACAACGGGCTTGCGTTTGCGGCGACGCATCTCGTTGAACACCAGATTGCGGGTGATGGTGAACATCCAGGTAGTGAATTTGGCGGAGACCTGGTAGCGCGCGGCTGATTTCCATACCCGGATAAAAACTTGTTGGGCGATGTCTTCGGCGTCGTTGGCATTACCGAGCATTTTGGCGACGGTGCCGATCACGGCATGTTGGTGGATTTCGACGATTTCTTCAAAAGCGGCGATGTCACCACCTTTCACCCGCAACATCAAACGCACGTGGTATTCGTTTGATTCCCTGTCGGCGTCGGCCTCAGCTTGAGCGCTCACTTCGTCGGGCGGATCCATGGCAGAGCAGGCAGGAATC
This sequence comes from Verrucomicrobiota bacterium, assembly GCA_024277195.1. Taxonomy (GTDB): domain Bacteria; phylum Verrucomicrobiota; class Verrucomicrobiia; order Verrucomicrobiales; family DEV007; genus JAADHD01. The sequence goes on from JAJRVS010000293.1 coordinate 1,710, forward strand.
AGGACAGGGGCATGCCTGTCGGATTCCAGTTGGTAGGAGATGGTTTGGATTCGGGTTTGTGCATCGGATGCGTGAACGGAGGGTATCAAGCCCTCCAGCTAATGTAAACCACGCAAAAGCGAAAACGTTGCGGCTGAATTTGTTTTTTTGCTTAAGGCTGTTATGGACAGATGGGTAATTTGTCCTACTTTTCGCTGGCGGGAGCGATAAACGCTTCGTTTTTCAGACATGATAGATTTTGCATTTCTCAGATTGGATTCAGGGCAGTTTTTGTGCGGCAAGGGCCCCTTCGAAGCGCTGGCCTCGGCGGAGGATGCGGAGGTGGTTTTTTATCACAATGATTTTTTGCTCAGTGATGCCCGGCCTTGGAAAAAACCGAGTGAGTGGTTTCTGGCATCGGACCCACGCGAGTTGCTGATGAGCAACGGGGCGACTCCCTTTCCGGCGGTGGAGTGGGAAGGGCTGACAGATCAGGCTTTCCGGCGGATTTACGAAGATGTGCAGTCACGCATTTCGTGTCACGAATTGGAAAAATCGGTGCCGGTGTTGACTGAACGAGGGCGGGTGCGGTCGGGGGATCCGGCGGCTCTGCTGCGTGCGGTGGGGGCTTTGCCCGAGCCTTTTTGGGCTTATGGTTATCGTTTTGGCGAAAGTGGGGCGGTGGGGGCGACTCCGGAGCGTTTGTTTTCACTGCAGGACGGAGTGCTGGAGACGATGGCGCTGGCCGGAACGGCGTCCAAACATGAAGAGACTGAGTTTGTGTCGGATGATAAGGAGATCCGCGAGCATGAGTTTGTAGCGGATTATTTGGCGGGGAGATTGGGGGAGTTGGGGGCGGTGAAGCGCAGTGAGCGTCAGGTTTTGGATCTGGGATCGATTGTGCATTTTGTCACTCGATTGCAGGTGAAGCTGACGGAAGCGGCGCCGTCGCTGGATGATATGATTGCTCTGTTGCATCCCACACCGGCTTTGGGCGCTTATCCTCGCGGCGAGGGAGCATTGAGTCAGTTGATGGAGTATCGCGAGGCTTTGGAGGCACCCAAATGTTTTGGTGCGCCTTTCGGGGTGAAATCGGTGGTGGGTTTTCAATCGGTGGTTTCGATTCGTAATTTGTCGTGGCGCGGGTCGGACGTTTATTTGCCATCGGGCTGCGGTTTGATCCGCGGCAGCCGTTTTGAAAACGAATGGCGGGAGCTGTCGTTAAAGCGGAATTCGGTAAAAGCTTTGTTGGGTTTATGAGCGAGTGGAATGAAAAAAGCTGGTCTAACCAGGTATTGGCTTTTGAGGTGATTCGAGCCTGTTGGCAGGCGGGTTGCCGTGAATTTGTGCTGTGTTCGGGATCGAGGAACAGCCCTTTGGTACTGGAGTTATTGAGGCTGGAGCAGGAGGATCAACGCGGGGAGCTCAAGATTTGGAATTTTTTCGAGGAGCGGGCGGCGGCTTTTTTTGCCTTGGGACGGGCAAAGATCAGTGGGCTGCCGACGGCGGTGGTGACCACTTCGGGCACAGCGGCGGCGGAGTTACTGCCAGCGGTGATCGAGGCGCATTATTCGGGGCTGCCGCTGCTGTTGGTGACAGCGGACCGGCCACCTCATTTTCGTCGCAGTGGAGCCCCGCAGGCGATTGATCAGGAAAATCTGTATGGCGAGAATGTGAATTTGTTTCTCGACGTGAGTGCTCATCGTTACAGCGATTTGGAAGATTTGTCGGACTTCTTGCTGGAGCGTGAGTCCGCTGTGCGTTGGCATATCAATGTCGCTTTTGAGGAGCCTCTGGTAGTGGGCGATGAAGGCCGTGGGGGCAGCTTGCAGGGGGTAGAGAAAATTGATCCCGCCGATGAGCGGTATGATGACTGGGAGATGGTGGAGGATTTTATTGATAAAAGTGGAGACGTGGTGGTATTGATCGGCTGTTTGTCACCGTCTGAACGCAGCACTGAGCTGGTGCAGGCGCTGGCGCAACTGGCTTTGCCTGTTTGGTTGGATGCGGGCAGCGGATTGAGAGAGAGTGATATTCTCTATCCATTGGTTATAAGGGATGAACAGCAGTTTTTTACGCATTTTTCGAATAAGGAAAATGGAAGGGTTTTACGCCTGGGCGGAGTGCCGAGTTTACGATTTTGGCGGGATTTGGAGAGCCTGGACGACATCGAAGTGTTGTCCTTGTCTCCTGCGGGGGAGTTTTCCGGACTCGGTAGAATATCGGCGGTGACGATGGAGGATGTGACGGCGGGGCTGCGTTTGCTGGTGGAGGCCTTGGGGGAAAATGAGTCAGGGGATGAAATAAAGGGCACTGGGCGTTTGGATGTTTTGCTAGAGAAATATCCGCAAAGCGAGCCTGCTTGGATGCGTAAATTATCGCAGGAAATTCCTGTTGGTAGTCAGGTTTATTTAGGCAATAGCATGCCGGTCCGTGAGTGGAATCTGGCGGCGACTTTTGAAGACCGGACTTTGTCTTGTTTTGCCAGTCGCGGGGCGAATGGCATCGATGGTCAGGTTTCTACTTATCTCGGTCTTTCGGCTGATGCCAAGGAGAGTTGGGGGGTGTTCGGTGATTTGACTACGCTCTATGATCTGAGTGCGCCCTGGGTTTTGAATCAGTTGGGGGAAGGGAAGCGGCGGTTGGTGGTGATCAATAATGGCGGCGGACGGATTTTTTCCCGTTTGCCTCATTTGGCACGGTTGGACGAATCGCAGAAGACGGTGACGGAGAACCGGCATCAGATTGATTTCAAGCACTGGGCAGCGATGTGGAGTATGGACTATCTGCGGGTGGCTGAGGCGGATGATTTGGAAGTGGAGCAGATCGAGGAAAAAGGGACTCTGGTGATTGAGCTGTGTCCGGACCTTGAGCAGACGGAGGCTTTTTGGCGGGATTATGCGAAGGAGGACTCATGACCTATGCGCTCCATGGCATGCTGGGCAGTGTGTGTGACTGGGAGGGTTTTGATGTGCAGGCGGTGGATTTGTGGACGGCTTTTGATCAAGGCGACAGTCCCGATTTGAGTGATTGGGCACGGGATTTGAATCAGCAAGCAAAGGTGGAGGCGGGTGGGATTTTGACCGGATATTCCATGGGGGGGCGGCTGGCTTTGCATGCCTTGCTGGAGCCATCATCGCGATGGAGTGCCGGGCTTGTGATTTCTACTCACCCGGGACTGGTTGATGAAGAACAGAAAAAAGTGCGTTGGCAGGGGGATTTCCAATGGGCTTCACAGGCCAGGGAGTTGCCGTGGACTGATTTTCTAGCAAAATGGAATCAGCAGGTGGTGTTGCGATCAGGAGCGGGGTCGAAGGGGCAAATGGGTTTGCAGTCCAGGAGGGAGTCCATAGCCCGTGCTTTTGAATGTTGGTCGTTGGGGCGGCAGCAGGATTTGCGTCCGGCTTTGGCTGCTTGCCATACGCCGGTTTTGTGGATCACGGGAGAGCGGGATGAAAAATTCACCGCATTGGCAGCGGAGGTGGTCGCGGATAATGAGAATTTTGAGCAGGTGGTCATAGCGGGGGCGGGACACCGCCTGCTGTTTGAGAATGAATCTGTATTGAAAAAGCTAAAAATGGTGATTGGGGATTTCCAAAAGCGAATTCTGTGATTGAATAGCGAGTATGTGGTCAACAGTAAAAGAATTTGAAGATATCCGTTATCAAAAAACGGAGGATGGTATTGCCAAAATAACCATCAATCGTCCCGAGGTGCGTAATGCTTTCCGCCCGCAGACGGTGAAGGAGATGCTGGAGGCCTTTGATCTGGCACATGAGGATGCGTCGGTGGGGGTGATTGTATTGTGTGGAGAAGGGAAGAAAGCTTTTTGTTCGGGAGGCGATCAGAAGGTTCGCGGGGAAGGAGGCTATATCGATGGATCCGGAATACCGAGGTTGAATGTGCTCGATCTGCAAAAGAAGATCCGCCAGGTACCCAAACCGGTGATCGCCATGGTGGCCGGGTACGCGATTGGAGGTGGCCATGTGCTGCATATTGTATGTGATCTGACCATCGCAGCTGATAACGCGAAGTTTGGCCAAACCGGCCCGAAGGTTGGATCTTTTGATGGAGGGTTGGGTGCGAGTTATCTGGCGCGGATCGTGGGGCAAAAAAAAGCACGCGAAATTTGGTATTTGTGCCGTCAGTATGATGCACAGGCGGCTTTGGACATGGGGCTGATCAATACCGTGGTTCCGCTGGCTGAACTGGAGGCGGAAACTGTTAAGTGGTCGCGTGAGATTCTCGCTCACTCGCCAATGGCTTTGCGCTGTTTGAAGTCCGCTTTGAATGCTGACTGTGACGGGCAAATGGGATTGCAAGATCTAGCGGGCAATGCGACCTTACTTTATTATATGTCGGAGGAAGCTCAGGAGGGCAAACAAGCCTTTTTGGAAAAAAGGAAGCCCGACTTTACCAAGTTTCCTCGCTTGCCTTAGTGTATAAATTTTAATGTCCTCTTTAAAAACATGGGTGATGGCCGCGAGGCCAAAAACTCTGCCTGCCGCGGTGGTTCCGGTTTGGGTGGGCAGTGCCTTGGTGTCGCTGGATCAAAGTGGTCAGTATCATTTTTCCGGACGTTTGTTTTTTTACACGCTGATGAGTTGTCTGTTGATCCAGATCGCGACTAATTTTTTTAATGACGCGATCGATTTTAAAAAGGGTGCCGACACGGACCTGCGTCATGGCCCTCGGCGGGTGACCGCATCGGGACTGGTGAGCCAGAAAGGGGTGATGATCGCTGGAGTGGTGACTTCGATCCTGGCGGCACTGGCATCATTGCCCTTGATCGCGGAACGCGGGTGGCCGATTGTATTGATCGGAGTGCTCTCTCTGTTTCTCGCTTATGGTTATACCGGCGGCCCGTTTCCCTTGGCTTACCTAGGTCTGGGGGAGTTGTTTGTGGTGGTTTTTTTCGGCTTGATTGCAGTCGGCGGATCGTGGTTTGTGCAAACAGGCACAGCGCCAGGGCCGGAAGCTTTGTTGGCGGGCTTGCAAATTGGATTGTTCTCGGCAGCGTTGATTGCGATTAACAACCTGCGCGACATTGATGAAGACCGTATTTCTGGTAAGAGAACCTTGGCGGTGCGCCGTGGCATTGCTTTTGCGAAAATGGAAATCGCTCTGTTTTGTCTCGGACCGATGTTGGTGGGTACGGCTTGGTTGGCTCTGGGATACACTCGTTTGTATGCGATTCCTTTGGTGCTGACTCCGTTCAGTGTTTATCTTGCCTGGAAGGTTTTCCGCACTTCACCGAGTCCGGCTTATAATAAATTCCTGGCTTTGGCGGCGATGCAGTTGCTGGTTTTTGCTATATTATTGACCATAGCTCTGATGCCCTGATGAGCGTTGGTATTCAATATCACCGTTATGTTCTGAGGAGCCGTCATGGGCTCAATGCTCGCAGTGAGAGGCGTGAGTTGGAGGGCTGTTTGATTCGGGTGGGTTCTGGGGTGGGCTGTATTCATCCTTGGGTTGAACTGGGGGATGAAGGTTTGCAGGATCAATTGGATGCCTTGCGTGCATCGAAGCCGCTGCGGCTGGGGCAGCGTGCTTTGCATTGCGCTCGTGTGGATGGGCGAGCGCGTGAGCAGGGGGAGAGTTTGTTTACGGGACTGAACATTCCAGACAGTCATCTGACGGTGACTGGGGACATGGATTTAAATAAACAAGATTTTGCGTCATTTTCCCGGATCAAAATAAAGGGAGATGCAGATTTGGAAGTCACCCAGCAAAGGATTCGGCGGTGTCTGACCCAGGTGCCGTCGGATTGTTTGCTGCGGGTAGATTTTAACGAGAGTCTTGAGGCGACTGCGGCGATGAATCTAGCTCAAGTTTTAGGCCCGGAAATTTGTCAGCGAATTGAGTTCGTTGAAGATCCGGTGAGCTATAATCCGGAAAACTGGCAGCGGCTACGACGGCAGACGGGTTTGTCGCTGGCGGTGGATAGGGATTGTGAACAAGGGGCAGGGGAAACGGCGGCAGCGGATTGGTTGGTGATCAAGCCGGCGGTGGTGGATGCTGTTTTGCTGATTGAACAACTCGATCCTGAGAAGGGGCAGAACAAGTGGCTGGTGACCTCTTATATGGATCACGCCATTGGCCAGATGTTTGCAGCCTATCAAGCGGCTTTGTTGCAGGCGAAGTATCCTGAGCAGCTGCGCCAGTGTGGTTTGTTGACGCATCACTTGTTTGAGCTGGATGAGTTTTTTGAAGCTGTGCAAAACGAGGGGCCGAAGTTGCTGGCTCCGGGGGGCACAGGTTTGGGTTTTGATGATCAATTGCAGACTTTGCCGTGGAAGGCTTTGTAGTGAAATTTAAGCAAAAGAGTTATCCACTAATAAACACGAAGAAATAAAGAGGATTTGCATGGACGGACAGGATGATCAGCTGAGCGATTTGGATTTTTGGCAGAACAAACAATCTTGTGTTTTGGTCAATCCGCGTTCGGCTCAGCTGTTGCAACTAGCAGTCAAGGTGGAGGAATGGATTTCTGCTCAGGATGATTATACTGCTTGTGTGTGGATCGCGACTTCGGGTAGTAGTGGGCAGCTGCGTTTTGTTGCCATGCCAAAAGCGGCGTTGTGGCAGTCGGCGAAAGCGGTGAACCGACATTTGCTTGCGACTTCGGATGATCACTGGTTGGCGGCGTTGCCGAGTTTTCATGTCGGAGGTCTGGCGGTGTATGCCCGGGCCTTACAGGCGGAGTGTGAGGTGACACTTTTTGAACAGGGGTGGGATACCAAGCGTTTTTGTGCGGCGCTTGAATCGAATCAGATCACTTTGACTTCATTGGTTCCCACCCAGGTTTATGATCTGGTATCACAGGGCTTGAAGTGCCCGAGCCGCTTGCGGGCGTTGATCGTAGGCGGAGAGAAGCTGGACGTGGAATTGGGCCGAGCAGCTAGAGCTTTGCACTGGCCTGTATTGCAGAGCTATGGAATGACGGAAGCGGGGTCACAGATAGCGACCGAAGCGCTGAGTGCTTTGCAGCAGGAGTTTGCGGGCGAGTGGTTGGAGGTTTTACCCGCCTGGCAGGTGCGTGAGCAGGGGGAGGACGCGAGTTTGCAAATTAAGGGGGAATGTTTGTGCAGTGGTTATTTGGAAGAGGCGGTGAACGACGAATTGGAGTTCACGGCAGCTGGGGGCGCGGAGGGGTGGTTCACAAGCGGGGATTGCGTGCAGATACGAGAGGGTGAGGGAAAGAGGGAATTAAAGGTGCTGGGGCGGATGGATGATATGATTAAAATTTTGGGTGAACAGGTCTCGATGTGCCAGCTTAATCAGGGCTTGCAAAAACTGCGACGTCAACAATCACGGGAGGTCGATGCCGCTTTAATGGCTGTGTTTGACGCACGTAAAGGTTATCGCATTGTCGCGGCGGTATCCGGAGATGGCGGAGCGATCCAATCCCTGTTGGATGCGTATCAACAACAGGCGGCACCTTACGAACGCATCGATGAACATAGGGTTGTCAGCTCCATTCCGCGTTCCGCTTTGGGAAAAGTGGAGACAAAGGTGTTGCTGCAGCGCTTAAGGCTCAGTTGACCTTAGTGGTGGGGGGAACGATTACGACAACTATGACCACTTTACTGACAATGAATTGGAATAAAACAGGATATCGTCTCACCCCACTGGGACAGGCTCTAGTTACAAACCTTTAAACAATTCTGTTGCTGACACACTTTCATTCGCTTTACACTCACTGCTTTTCCCTTACTTTCGTCCAAACATTGCGATGAAATAAACCGCATACACATCGCATCACATAATATGGCAAAAGATACCTCTAGAATCAGTATCACCGCACATTACACGGGCTACCTTTGGTATAAAAACGGTTTATCTGATCGCAGTTTCTCAACTTCAAAAGGACGGTGGGCCTACTATGGTTTATACGCTGGAGATAAAGCTTCGCGTATCCTATTCGGCACTGATATCGAGTGCATCTTATTACAGCGACATTTGCTCATTGATCATCTAGCCGAACAAATCCTTGCTGAGCATGGCGAAGTCCAAATCCTAGAACTAGCGTGTGGATTATCACCCAGAGGCTATCGATTTTGTCAAAATTCTG
>JAJRVS010000294.1 GCA_024277195.1 Verrucomicrobiota bacterium
CGCGGCGGATCAAAGTGCGGCGGTCCGCTTGAGGTGAGGGGAGCAGTTGCGCCTGTTCCAGTTTTTCTAAAATAAAAGCGTCTACTGGAGTCGAAATCCAAGCAGTGTTTTTGGTGGCCGGGATAGCCGGATCTTGGACGGGCTGGAAAGCCCAGTGATCTTTCCCGCTTGAGGAAATTGGGGTTGAATTGTCCGGCCAGGCTAGGCCGTTGTTGATCCACTGAACCAAACTGGCGACTTCTGCGGACTTCAAACGGCAAGTAGCGGGAGCCGGTAATTTTCCGTTGACGGTTTGGATCAGCCGACTGGAAGCAGCATTTCTGTCTAACGCGGCGGCGGCTCCTTTTGAACCCCCTTGCAGAATGGCTTCGCGCGAATCGAGTCGCAGTCCGGCATCACTTTTGTCCGCGCCATGACAAGACACGCAACGAGTGGCAAACAGTGGACGCACTTTGCTCTCGAATAGTTGCAGGTCAGCACTGGTGGGAGCAGCCAAGGTGAACTGGGGCAGGCACAGTGTGGCGAGGATCAACACTGCAGCTGTTCTTTCCTGTCGCATAGGGTAATAAGGCAGGGCATCTGTTCGTTGACAATCTGTTCAGGCTTTTCTTTACTATTGTTTCCTTGCACTTTTCATTAGAGGTTCCTTGTTCTTTTACTGAAAACCTTGTTTATCGGCTAATGAAACCTGACGATTTAGAAAATTATGGCCTTTCTGTGTTTAGTTGGGATGTTGAATTGAAGGTGGGGCGAGACCTCATGCACTATCACCCTGAGATCGAAATCATGATTCTGGAGCATGCGGGGGTTCGGTTGAGGTATGGTGATGAGGTTCATGAAATTGAGCCCGATCATTTAGTTCTTTTTTGGGGAATGCGGGAGCATCAAGTGGTAGCTGCTGGAACAGGGGCAATTTCCCATGGTTTCAGATTGCCGATTGCCTGGGTGTTGCCATGGAATCTTCCTCGTCCGTTTTTTAACGATTTGTTACGAGGAAAGATGATGGTTTGCGAAGTTCGTAGCGAGCCTTGTTCGGATATTGACTTGATCAAATCCTGGAAAAATCTACTGGAAGGGGGCTTGCTGGAAAAAGAAGCAATATTGTTGCAGGTGCGGGCTCGTGTCCTTCAGGTTGTAGCTGAATTTTCTAAAAATAAAAGTAATGGGAATAAGCAGCGTAACTTGCCTGCTTCAGCAATTGCTCGTTTTGAAAAGTTGACCCGGACGATCACAGGAAATTATATGCGTCCAATTCACGGAGCTGAAATCGCAGCAAGTGCGGGTATGCATCATTCATCGGCCATGCGCCTTTTTCGCCAGGTGTCTGGTTTGAGTATTCATGAATTTATGACGTCACTTCGTGTCGAGCATGCCAAGCAGCTGTTGTTGACCAGTGATCTTACCATGGAAGGGATTGCCGGTCAGAGTGGTTTTGGTTCACCTCCACGGCTGTACGCCGCTTTTAGTAAATTCAGCAAACAAACACCAGGAAATTATCGCAGTACGATGGCGAAGATATGAAGAATATCGATTTTTTCAATCAAGCGGTATAAAGGGGGGTAGAAGATGTGGCCAGACTGTTCGGTGTAGGAAAATTGTTACCTTGATTAAATCAATGACTTATGCTTAGAGGTAGCTATGAAAAATATTCTCCTAAGCTCTTTGATTTTTATTATTGGTCTCACTTCGAGCTTTCTTCAGGCAGATGAAGAGGCTGATAATCAGAAACAAATCGACGCCATTCTGGCTAAGATCAAATATCAGCAGGGCACGATCGACTTAGGCAAGGGGCTGGCTACGGTTAACTTGCCAGAAGCGTATAGGTTTGTTGATTCTACAGGAACCGAGGTGGTTCTCAATCAGTTGTGGGGCAATCCCCCGGCAGATGTGAAGCCGCTGGGAATGATCGTGGCTGCGGGTTTTGATCCGTTGGCTGAAGACGGTTGGTGCGTGGTGATCGATTACGAAGAAGATGGTTATGTCACTGATGACGATGCCGAAAATATTGATTACTCTGAGTTGTTGAAGGATATGCAGACAGGGATCAAAGAGGCTAGTAAGGAGAGAGTCAAACAGGGGTATCCGGCGATTGATCTGGTGGGTTGGGCCAGCCCTCCGCATTACGATAAAGAGACTCATAAAATGTACTGGGCGAAGGAGATCAAGTTTGGTGAAGAAGCAGAAGGGGCGAATACTTTGAACTACAACTTACGCCTGTTGGGGCGTCACGGGGTGCTAGTGCTCAACGCTATTGCTAGCATGCCTCAGTTGGGTGAAATCGAGCAGGCTACGCCGGAGATTCTCGCTATGATCGATTTTAACGAAGGCAAACGTTACGCCGATTATTCTCCGGGAGTGGATAAAGTTGCGGGTTATGGCCTGGCAGCTTTGGTTGCGGGTGGAGTGGCCGCCAAAACGGGACTGCTCAAAGGTCTGCTGTTGGGTTTGTTGGCGATGAAAAAGTTTCTGATTGTGGGTGTCATTGCCGTGGGCGCTTTTTTGAAGAAAATGTTTTCACGGTCGGAGTAAAACGAGCGGGGAGAAATGTGTAGAGGGCATTTGATGATGGCACTGGCTTAAAGTAAGTTCGTTATGAGTATGAAAAATCGCATAGGCCTTTTTGTTATTTTATGGAGCGTTGCTTTTTTGCTCCCACTAAGGGGGCAGGAAGTTACTTATCACTCATTGCCGGGTGGAAAATCCTTGCCAGAGGCTCATGCGGTGAAAGTCAAAAGGGGAGGACTGGTTCATACGCGCTTGTTGTCTGCTCTGGACACGGATGATGGCAATTACGATGGAGAGATCGCTGATTTGATTGGGCAGCTTGCAGGCATCGCCCGTGCGTATGACACGGATTTGAAGTCTGTGGTGAAGTTGAATTTGTATTTGGGCAAGGCGGATCATAATAAATTACTGGCGGCGATCACAAAAAAAATCACCGCGACGTGGCCTGCGGGGCGTCAGCCAGCCTTGACGGTTGTACCCGGCAAGCTGATCGGAGGTGGAGTGCTTGCTGGCGATGCGGTGATTTTGTCACCTAAAAAAGGCGGGCCGATTGATCGATTTGAAAGGGATGCAGCGATGATGCCTTCGGATCGTGATATCATTTACATTTCCGGGCGAGCGGCCAAGGGGGAGTTGGGCAAAGCTACAGCGGGGACGATGAAGCAGTTGTTTGAGGTGTTGAAAGGTATGGGCAGCAAGCGGGAGAATATCATACAAGTGAAAGCCTTTATTCGGCCGATGGAAAAATGGGAAAAAGTGGAGCAGGAAATCGAAGCGAGCTTTGCTGGGGCACCGCTTCCTCCGGTGGTTTACGTGGAGTGGTCGTCATCGTCAGTGGCTACGGAGATCGAAATTATTGCTGCGGCTGAGGGCAAGACAACGAGCAAAGAGGGCGTTTCTTATTTCACCCCGGCAGGTGAAAAAGCGTCACCGGTGTACAGCAAGGCGGCCCGAATACACGCCGATGAAGTTATTTATATCGGGGGAATAGTGGGGGCGGTGGCTGCTCCTGCCAAAGCGCAGGTGAAGTCGCTTTATTCGGGGTTGGAGTTGATCTCGAAACAAGCGGGTAGCAGTTTGCGTCATTTTGTCAAAGCGACTTATTATGTTTCCGATAGTAAAGTTTCAGCAGCGCTCAATCAGTTGCGCCCGGAGTATTATGATCCTGAACGTCCACCTGCCGCTTCGAAGGTGGCGATACCGGCGTTGTTGGAAAAAAAACGAGGTTTGTTGATTGATATGGTGGCGGTGCCGCAGGAGTGAAGGTGGATTTTTTAATAAATCAAACTATTCAGCGGGTGGGCGAGCGGTGGTTTTCTTGAAATTAGACTGGGTGGAAGAAGCGATGAACCAGGCGATAAAGGCGGCTTCTAAAATCCAGAAGGTGTAGAGGGCTTTGCCTGTCAATCCGGGTACTTCGTTGAAAAAAGCCAGACCGGTTAGTTTGCCTAGCGCCACCATCAAACCCACACTGGCCATGCGTTTGTTTTCTTGATAAACATAAGAATCGATCCACTCGACAAAACGCGTTGTATCCTCCCAGGGCCAGTAGGCTCCGCGGGCATCCAGGCCGGAATTTTTCAGCTCAACGATATTGCTTGATTGTAGGAATAAATAGAACCACGGCCAATAGGATAACATGTAGAGCAGGCCGAGTAGGAAGCCGAGCAGGTAAACGGTTTTATTATTCTTGAGGTGAATAAAGTTGAAAGCTTTGGCAGCGAAATAGGCAGGTGCCAGCGAGTTCACCATTAGTAGAAAGATGCCCAGATCGATGAAGTAAGTGCCGACCAGCATGGCTACCCCTCCCAGCGCCGGGGTGAGGAAGATTAAAAAAATCCTGCGACAAAAATCTGAAGCAAGGGCAAGGCCTGCTTTTGAATGTTAATGCTGTCGCTGTGGGAGTCCTTCATGTTGGCGGAGCGGGGATGGAGATATCGTTCGGCTCATTCAACCAGGATACCAGATTTTTCTTTCATCACCCTTGTCGCGTTGATAGTCCCAGGAGCTGTCGATGAGTCGGGTCAAATCGTAGTCGGGGCTCCAGTCGAGGCGGTGGCGAGCTTTACTGTTGTCGAGCCAGGTGGAATAAAAAGGGGTTTTCACACCGACGCAGTCCAGCTGACGGGTGGCTTTTAGGTAATCCGCAGCTAGCTGGTAGTTGACGGGCTCGTCCATTGAGATGTTGAACAGTTGTTGGCGGGCTGCCGGATGTTCGAGCGCACTGAGGATGGCGGAGACGAGGTCTTCGGCATGGACAAAGTTACGTCGCACTGC
>JAJRVS010000295.1 GCA_024277195.1 Verrucomicrobiota bacterium
CGGAAGTTTCGATTCTTTCCATCAGCACCAAAAAAGGCCAACCGCTCTGCCTGTTAGGTAACTACTCCCTGCACTACGTCGGAGGAGTTCCACGCGGGCAGGTATCCGCCGACTACTTCGGCGAATTTTCCCGCCTGATCGCCAACCGCCTGCGGCGTGAACCTGGCGCCGATTTTCTTGGCCTGCTCAGCAACGGCACCAGTGGTGACATCAACAACATCCAGTTCAAAAAACGCCGCCCTCCACGCGAACCCTTCGAGCAAATCCGTGCCGTGGCCGGCAAAGTCGCCGACGCCGCTTACTTCGCCTACCGTGATGCCCAACATCAGAGTGATGTGCCCCTGGCCATGGTCGAACGCAAAATCACCCTCAAATGGCGCAAACCCGACGCCGACCTGCTCAAGCGCAGCAAAGCCTACCTCGCGACAGAAGGTGCAGACGAGAAGAAACTACCACGTCTGGCCAAACACTACGCCAAACGAGTGATCGGCTTGGCCGAAGGCCCTGATACCCTCGAAGCCATCATCCAAGTCATCCGCATCGGTGATCTTGCCATCTGCAGTTTCCCCTTCGAAACCTTCGCCGAAATCGGTCTGCACCTGAAAGAAGTCAGCCCTTTCGAAGACACCTTCACCATCGAACTCGCCAACGGCTGGTATGGATATCTACCCACCACCGAACAACATCAATTCGGCGGTTACGAAACCTGGATCGGCACCTGCCGGGTGCAAGAAGACGCAGCGGATATTCTAGTGAAAAATCTAGAAGAAATGATGGCCGAGTTGAAAAAGGAATAAACTCGACACCAAACGACCTGCCTATACCGCAAACACAAAATCCTCAAACTCAAAGGATCGGCCCTATGTCAGCCCAGGGCAATCACGCCCTGGGTTCCTGCAATATTACTGGTTAAGTCCCAATCGGAGCGGCCCTATCCCCCCAACTTATAGAGCCGCCCCACTTGGGGCTAATGCTTTTTGATTCAAGTTCCTGGGATGATATCCCAGGCTGGCATAAGGCTACCCCTTTGGGAGGCAGGAATGACAATCAATCAGCACGGGTGTAAGACAAAACAGTTAATCTGCTGACCGCTATGCGTTATGCCCTTGCAGGGCTGGGAGAATTGCTTTTTTTACCCAGCGCTTCGCACTGGGCTATATCATTGAGCACCGTTGGTGCAAAAGAGATGAAAGCAAACTGTCCTGAAAGGACAAAATGTGATAGCCCGGCGCGAAGCGCTGGGGTTAAATCGTTTTTATTGCCAGCCCTATAAGGGCGACATGATGTTGAGACGCGATAATGTAACTTTCAATAACCAATGGCTAACTTTTTTGTCCTGCACCCGATCAGCGCCCATACCAAAAAATAAACTCGACCAGTAAATCTCAAAAACGATAAAAATTAGTAGCTAATGAAACATTGGAAGAAAATAGTCCTAATCTTTATAGGGCTGATTGTACTGACCTCACTCATAGCTCCCATTATCAAATCCCGTGACCAATCCCTGAAATTACATTCCATCAACAATCTCAATCACATAAGCCTCGCATCTTTGACTTACTCATTGGATCACAACAATCAATTGCCACCCGATTTTTCCACCTTGATTCCCGACTACTGCAACGATGACACAATGTTCTACCTTTTGCCTAGAAGCTTCAAACCTTATACTTTCGGCAACATTGAGGAAGACTTTTACCCTCACCGTGAAGAAGCCAAAGTCGAATTTGTTAACGCCTTGAGTCCCTACCGTCTACTTCACCTTCCAAAAGCGTCTTGGGCTGCTATCCATGAAACTCTCGGAATATGGAAAGACGGCAGTATGGCTTGGATCTTTCTGAAAAAAAGTCAAAACAACGAATGGATCCGTGAAGCCATTATACACGGAAGCATCCAAGAATTCGAAACCTCCATTCTCTCCAAATCACAATAAAACACCTCCTCCTTTCAACTGAACCCCGCTGACATTTTAGTAAAAAAATAGTCGCAACATCAGACCAGCAACCTATTACGCAAGCGCAATATCCCCAGTCTCAAAGGGACGGCCATATATCAGCCCAGGGCAACCACTCCCTGGGTTCCTGCAATATTATTGTAAGCCCCAATCGGGGCGCCCTTATCCCCCTAACCCTATAGATCCGCCCCGATTGGGGCTAATATTTTCCAATTCAAATCCAAGGGATGATATCCCCGGCTGACATAGGATTACCCCTTCGGGGTGTAAAAGTCTGCCCCCAAACTCACTCCTCATCCCCACCAGAATTCTCACTTTCTTCACTCAAAGCCTTTAGCAATTTCTTAATATCCTTGGCACCAAACACCGTCACCAATACCGACATCAAGGCAAAGACGATCATCACCACCACAAAAAGCGCCTTCCATAATAAGATCCAAGTCATTTGTTTTCACTCCTTTCTTTTACCTCTGCCGTAGCAGCTCGATCCGGAACCATCAGCGATCCTGCGATCATCGTCACAAAAGCAATCGTGATCACTATCAAACCCAACTGCGCACTCGACAGCCGCTCGATCGTCTCACCCGCAGCGTCCACATATCTCAAACCCACCGCTTGCTGCACCGGAGCCAGCCCCAACAACATCAAAAAGCCTGACAACAAACCTAACAACGCACCAAAAGTGCTCGCCCCCTTCCAATAAATTCCCAGCACCAGCACCACAAAAGCTCCGGTAAAAAATATCCCCCCGCTCACTGCCATATAATCCCATATATCCTCTCCCCCTTTATAAAACATGCCCCAATACAACACATAACCGCCAATCAAAACTATCACGATCCGGGTGAGTTTGACCCGGGCTTTGGTCGATAAATTCCCTCCCCGCAAAGGCGCAATAATATCCTGGGTGATCACCGAACTCCAACAGAGAAAATAACTGTCGTGGGTCGACATGAAGGCCGCGATCATCGCTGCGGCAATCAAACCCACCATCACCGGAGGCAGTAAGCGCCCCATGAAAACCGGCAGCGCGTAAAGATTATCCACCGGCTCGATCCCGCTGCCCTCTGGAGGAAAAAATAGACTTTTTAAATCAGCGCCGTCCGGACTGGTCATCACATAAACGTAAGCACAAATACCCCAGAACATCGGCAGCATGAACCTCACCGTGAATGAAACCGAAGACCACATGTACTGCCGTTTAAGAGCCTGGGTACTTTCCATTGCCAGCGCCCGCGAAACCGCAGTGGGCCAAACCGCACTGCCCACCAGTCCGGCGGTCACTGTCATCCACAAAATATACTCCCAGCCAAAAGCCGATTCCTCAGCTGCCGGATTAAAACCGCCCTCGCCCATTTGCTCACCAATCGTCACAAAAATATGATCCCAGCCCAATGACATGATCGCAATGCCCGTGGCCACCAACAAACCAAAAGCCAATACCACGAACTGAATATAATCGGTCAGAATAACCGAGATCATCCCTCCCATAGTGGTGTAGATAAGCACCAACAGCAACAACACCACCATCACGATCTTGAGCGCCTCGCCCTCGCTCGACAGGCCGGTGATGCCGACGATGAACATCGACCCCACCTTTAAAAACAAACCCATATTCAGAATCCCGGCAAAAGCCAGCATGATGCCGCCCAATACCCGGATCCCCCGGCTAAAACGCTTTTCGTAAAACTCCGGAATCGTCAGCACCTCCAACTTGCGTAAAGGCACCACAATGAAACCCGTCAATCCGACAAACAAAGTCGCCACCCCCGCGATCAACGCCATGTGAAAAGCCGCAAAACCCGCGCTGAAGCCCTTCTGAGCCATGTACATCACCGTGATCAATCCCAGCTCCGTGCCCGTCATCGTCGCCACCCCCAACCAAGTCCCCACCTTGCGCCCCGCACCGATGTAGGTCGCCATATCTGACACATAGCGCTTCACATACAAACCAATCGCCACAGAGATCATCAGGTAAACCCCAACGATCACC
>JAJRVS010000296.1 GCA_024277195.1 Verrucomicrobiota bacterium
CCCTCCGTCAGCCGACAGCTAGAAAAAAAATACGTCGCCAACAAGACCATTACCAGCCAGCTGCAACAACGATAGCAATCCCTCTTCATCCGCCAGAATAGCCCGCCACCGCCAAATCGCAAGCCCCATCAGGCATTGCCCAGGCAAAGAAGCCCCCCTATCTTCCAACACACAAGAATAAAATTGCATGGGGTTTGACCCTTAATTTTTTCACGGCATCACAAATTGTGAAAATGACGGTGAGTGAGGGTGGGATTGGCTTCATTGCATTCCGCCTGTCTCCGCTCGCAGACTCGCTACGGCTCGAACCAAGGTTCTTATCCATCTCCCAATATCTATTCGGAAACCGCGCTGCGCTGATTTCAATTTTGAATAAATGGCGGTGAGGGTGGGATTCGAACCCACGGTACCCTTTTGGGGTACGCATCTTTAGCAAAGATGTACTTTCGGCCACTCAGTCACCTCACCAAAATCTTACTTAACCGAAACTCCGGCCTACGAGCTCCACGGCGAAAAGAAACACGCCTTGGCCCTTTCGTCAAGCCATGAAAAGGATTCTGTGAGCAATAAATGAGCCGGCACCACCTCATACTCCTGCATTACAAAAACCCCATTTTTTATAATTGTCCAAATCAGCACCAGGCATGAGTATTTTGTAAGCAATTCCAAACTCAACCGAACTCCGACAAATGCGCACCATCAGTTCTGCCGGCTATTCTGGATGGAAAACCTGGGGGCTGATATTAAATACAGTCATTTTCTTGGGCTTCTATATCTGGATATCCTTTAATCTAGGAGCTCTGATTTGTGTTCTATTGTCGATTCCGATTTCCTTTCTTGTCTATCACAGCTGGTGGATTGCCTATGTATTGAAAAAAGTAGAAATCGAAGGTGAAACCCTGATCATTTCTGATCTCAAAAATACCATAACCGTTCCTTTATCTGATATAAAAGAAGTCTGTGATCGATCTAACAGGAAACGCAGCCCTTCTATCATTAGCTTGACCAAATCCACCCATTTTGGCAAAAAAATTAGATTCTTTCCATCACCATCACCATGGCCTAAAACCAAAATCTTTAACGAGATGCTTCGGCAAGAAGGTTTTTGGTGCTACGTATTTATCTTTCAACGTCCTGAACACCCTATCATCACCGAACTCCGCTCTTACATTAAGAAACCCTCAACTCACCCACGGTAACCTATTCAGATTATCTGATGGCAACTCATTTCTCCTTAACCATTCCCCCCCCTATTTACCCGCCAGAAACTCCTCGGTCAATTTGATTACCTCTGGATTTGCGAGAATGCCCACATGGTCTGAATAAAATGATTTGAACCGCACCGCCACACTCATCACCGGAGCAAAAGTCTGGCTCTTCACGCTGACCGTGCCATCATTTTCTTCTGGCAAGAGCATCGACTTGGTATTTTTGGTACCATACATCAGCAAATGACTCACCTTCCCGTTCAAATCACGCGAATACAAATCCTTCTGGAAATCACTTCCCGAAGCCATGTCCCGCCAAGAAGGAACCACTTCCGGAGCATGTTTGACCCCCATCGCCGCCGCTGCATGCCCACCCCAAGGCGTGGAAATAGTTACCAGCTTGGTGATGTAACCATTACCGTCATCCAACACGTTTTTTACCACAAATGATCGTGCCACCATTCCTCCCATGCTGTGGGCCACTACGTGCAACTGCTTAAATTTGTAAAAATCATGCAAAGACTCCACTCCCCGGTTCAAAGCCCCGCCCATCTCGTCCAAGCGGCGTCCGGTTGGATAATAAAAAAACCATGGTTGGTATTTTTTACGATCAATCTTAGCGAAAAAAGCTTTCCAATCCTGAGGCGAGCCTGCAGCTCCATAAACAAACAATACAGGTATTCGATTAGGGTCATACTCCTCCAAAAAATAAATCCCAATCCCAGAATCCACTGGGAAATCCACAGGTTGCCATAAACCCTGCTCACCACGTTCGGATGAAAAACGAGGATCACCCAAATCAGCAATATCGCCCAAGGCCACCGGAATATTCAAACGCGATATAATTTCCTCCCGCGTTCTTCCTGCCGCAAAACGCTTAACCCCGGAAATCAGCCGTTTGGGGATAATGGTCGATTTGCTCAATTGACCCACCACCCGTGCTTTTTTTTCTACTTCATCAAATTCTACCGCCACCGGCCCCCCACTATTGGAGTGAATCCAAGCAGGCTCCCCCTGGTCATACAAATCATTCCCATTACTATCCCCATAAGCCATCACATACTGATTCTCAGAGCTTCTTACAAAAAAACCAAAGGTTCCCACAGGGTTTTCAACTTTGGTGAAATCACCAGAAAAAACCTCACCTGATTTTTCATTCCATTCGACCACCACCCCGCGAAGATTTTTGACCCCTTTGGCATTAGACAGTTTCACGGTCAAAATGAAACTCTCATCCATGAAATCCAAATTTCTGCCCAGGATTTTAAAATTCGCACAACTTGATAACAAAAACGAAGTCACCACTCCGGCCAATAGCACAGCGCCGATCAAAACACCTCTGCCGGTGTCATAGGTCGACTCTTTTTTCTCCTGCGGCTTCAAACCTTTTTGAATGCTCATTCATGCTACCTATCCAAATACCCCCACTTGTGCAAGGATTGAATGCAGCAATGTTAACGGCGCTGATTAGCAGTCGGGCAAGTTTCCAGCAGGAAAAAGCAATTTTCGGGCAGTCGTTAAAATTGACCTGAACTGCCCGCAGCTCTAGTCTCAAAGATGATCGAACTCGATAGCGCCACCTCTGATAACCCACGTCAGAACCAGACGCCCTACCGTGACGCCCGCTCAACTTACTCGCAAGTTCTCCTGATACTCTACGTGCTTGCTTGGCCTGCCGTCATCCTCAGCGCCCCGCTTTTTTGGCTATACAATCCCCTTGCGGGTATCCTCTATGCCCTCACTATCGGACTTCATATCAATACCCAACTCGGTCTTTTTTATCATGAACTGTGGCACAACGGCTTTTTTAAAAGCCCTCGTCACAATCGCTTTTTCTTTTGGCTCATTTCCTTCTATCTCATCTCTAGCCCCCAATTCTATGGCATCGCCCATGCCACCCACCATAAGAAAGTGCACACCTTCGATGACCTTGAATTCTGGCCGGCCAAGGAACTCAGAAGCAAGCTACGCGCCCGCATAGCCCTCGTTTTTGAATTATTTTTCGGCATCATTGCCTGGCAAATACGGGTCGCTCCCGCGATTTACAAACACAAAAACTACAGCCGCCGAACCAGTATACTCTTCACCGCAGGCTGGTTGACCATGTTCGCCGGCTTGATGTATGTTTCCCACCTGCTCTACGGCGAGTTTTTCTGGTACGCCGCCCTCGCCTATGGACTGCACCTACTGCTTTTCGCCATTGCCTTGCGCCTGCTACAATTTCTCGAACATTTGGGCATCACCGCCCCTGATCTCGATTACACCACCCGCGCCAATCTCACCCGTAATACCCGGCGCCAAGGACTGCTCAACCAGCTTTGGCACAAATTAACGCTCAACGAAACTGCCGAGCACACACTCCACCACTTACGCGCAGGCATTCCCTATCGCAGATATATGCCCCTACCACCTCCTCCCCCCTCAGCTCCTGTGCGTCCCGTCTCCGTGGTTGACCTACCCCGCATCATCTGGCGCTATTGGCAGGATCCCCTACGCGAGATCGTCTCTACCTCGCCCGATCTCGATGAAATCCCTCATTAATCCTACCCTTCTTGCTTTAAAAAATGAGGCCTGCATAAATTGAAAACCAAACCCTAACCCGTAAACAAATACCAGAACTGGGCCACAAAAAAGCAAAGCACCAATCCCATCACTACCGGAAGCAAAGAAGCAATCACCGTCCACTTCACACTGCCGGTTTCTTTATAAATAGTGAAAATCGTAGTGGAGCAAGGATTATGAACCAAGCTGAACAGCATCAGGTTTATCGCCGTCAACAAAGTCCACCCCCCGGCTGTGAACACCTTCAGATAAGCCTCGTCATCGGTCAGCTCGAACATCACTCCAGTGCCCTCCCCCACACCTGATACTTTTGCGCTGAGAATGGTCAACATCAATATAGTGGGGATGACAATTTCATTCGCTGGTATGGCGATGATATACGCCAATAGAATGACTCCGTTCAAACCAATCAACAAAGCAAAAGGGTTCATACCATTAATCAAATGCTCGGCAATACTCAAATCACCCATCGTCAAATTAGCCAACAACCAAATGGCCGCACCCGCAGGAACAGCAAACACAACGGCACGCCACAATACCAACAAGGTCCGGTCTATGATCGAGGTATATAGAGTCTTCCAAAATCTCGGCGGACGATAAGGCGGCAACTCCAGGCTAAAAGTGGAAGGCTGCCCGCGCAGCACGGTGCGTGACAGACCCCATGAAGTGACAAAAGTCAAAAAGACGCCAAACAAAGTGATGCCCACCACCGCAGCTGCCGAGACCAAACCTGCTACCGCAGGTGGCGCCATGGCTCCGATAAATAACGAAGCGATCAAGATCTGGGTAGGCCAACGACCATTGCACAAGGCAAAATTATTGGTGATGATGGCGATCAAGCGCTCGCGCGGACTGTCGATCACCCGAGTGGCAATGATGCCGGCAGCATTGCAACCGTAACCCATGCTCATCGACAACGCCTGCTTGCCATGCGCGCCCGCCTTACGAAACATGTTGTCCAAATTAAAAGCCACCCGAGGCAAATATCCAAAGTCTTCCAGCAAAGTAAATAAAGGGAAGAATATCGCCATCGGCGGCAACATTACCGCGATCACCCAAGCAGCAGCCAGATACACACCATCAATTAACAAGCCGTCCAGCCACCACGGCATATGCATGCCCGCCGCCAAACCTTTCAAAAACGGATGCCCCATATCAATCAACAAGCTTGCCAACATGGCGGAAGGCACATTCGCACCGGCAATCGTCAGCCAGAAAACCACTGCCAGAATCAACAACATCACAGGAAAACCCGTCCAGCGACTGGTCAGTAGTCGGTCCAAATTACGCTCCCAGTCAAAACGCGTGTGCTCGCCCTCACGAGTCACCACCCGATCCGCGATGCGGGTGGCATCCGCGTAAATGGACTCCATCAAAGCTTCGTGTAAATTTCCACCCACCTCCCATCTCAAGGAGTTGGCACTATCCAGAAGCTCATCCAAATTATTGTGATTTTTCTCATCCATTTCTCAAAAATTTCTATTTCACAAAATCCACAACCCGTCCCATGCCCAGCCTGACACCCATCACATCGCAGCCATAAGGTTTTGATTTTTGTCCTCGCGATCCAAATCTTCCAACTCACCGTCACGCAACGCTTCAATAATCCGTTGATCCCCTTCCATTATCCGCAAAGCCACCCAACGGGGATTTGGCAATCGTGGAAATTGTTGCTCGATTTTTTCAATCAGTTGATTCAGTGCACGGTTAAGCTTCGTCGATCCACTCTTGACCCGATAAGGCTGGCACACCGTTTGGCCACTGGCCACGTCATTGATTGCCTGCAACAATTCCGCTATCCCCTCCCCCGAGCGTGCTGAAGTCGCCACTACGGGTATGCCCAACTCTTTAGCCAGCAAACGCTCATTAACCGATATATGATGCCTGTCAGCTTCATCCACAAGATTCAAACACAACACCGCCCGGTCGGTGATCTCCAACACCTGTAGAGCCAGGTTCAAGTTGCGTTCCAAACGACTGGCATCCACCACAATCACGGTAACGTCCGGACGCCCGAATAAAATAAAATTACGCGCCACCTCCTCGTCGGTGCTGGTGGATAAAAGCGAATACGTGCCCGGCAGGTCGATCATCTTATAACGCTTGTCGCCATATTGAAAGCCCCCCTCAGCCCGCGTCACCGTTTTGCCAGGCCAATTACCCGTATGCTGCCGCAAGCCTGTCAGAGCATTAAAAACCGTGCTCTTGCCCGTATTGGGATTACCCGCCAGAGCAACCACGTAGTCAAAATTGTCCATTTTGATCCCCATCCGGATCAAATTACCCGCATGATGAGATGGGCAAGTATCGCAGGGACTGGCGCTCTCGTTTTTTTCGCTTTTCATTTTTCCACTAAAATCAAATCCGCCTGACTTTTCCTCAACGCAATGATAGCACCCCTTATCTCATACGCAGTCGGATCACCTGCCGCACTGCTCATTTCCGCTTTGATACAAGTACCCGCTATGACCCCCAGATCCATCAACCGGCGCCGCTGCACTCCACGACAAGCTCTGGATATGGAAACCACCGAAGCACTCTCTCCAGGAGACAATTCTGACAAACTAGGGTAACTTAGTTCTTCAGATTTTTGTTCAGCTAAAGCCAGCACGGTCACATTAACGGCAAATACCGGAGCCAAGGATTGCTCCTCCCCATCCAAGGCAAATCGAACTCTCACCGGACTGGAATCGAGAATGTGGATGTGTTTGCCCACATCAAATCCCTGAGCCACTAATTGCGCGAAGATTTCCTCAGGTTCATCTTCGATATGAATGACTTCTGCCGTTTGCCCTTTTTGCAAATCAGTCATCGGCATTCCCAACGAAGGAGGCAATTCCCCACGCGCCGTAGGAATCGGATCCCCGTGGGGATCATAAAGCGGATTGCCAAGTTGAGCGGCCAGAACATTCGCTTCGCCAAAGGTCATTTTATGCTCCTGTTGCTCAGCCTCCGCATGCCATTCCGGAGCCGGCACACCTGTTTCGTCAGCCAGATAACGCTCCCACACCCGGTGAATACGAATAATGCGCAAAGCATACGAACGCCCTTCATCCGTCAGTTGCAGCGTATTGCCTTGCGATTTCACCAAGTCCAGAGCTTCGAGCCGCGTCAATAACTCAATCGCACGCCCCGCACTGATAGAGAGCCCGCCGGAAAGGCTCTGCAAAGTACAAGGCAACTGTTTGTATTCCCCATCATACAAATATTTCAAAGCGTTCTCGATCAAAGCCCGCCCGGTGTTTTGCCAGGCACGTCGCCATTGCCATAGATAGCCCTTATGAGGACGAAGAAACAAATACAAAGCCAACAATAAAGCGAACCCTATCAGCAAGGTTGTCAAAGGGGATAACATGTCAGCCTACCCCCCTGCTGTAATTAATTTTGTTCACGAATACAAATTAGGCTGGCCTAACATACTTATGCAAGAGAAATTTTTAGCCGAAGACCGAAACATGCGCTAGAATGACAGCCATCATAGACCCTATGAGCCCATCAAAATCTACAGCCAGCGGAAAAAAGGTGCCTTCCCCCAAGTCAGGTGAATCTAAGGAATCATCTAAATCGCCCCGCAACCAAACACGGGCGGTCGAAGATTATTTAGAACAAATTTACAATCTGATTGAAGACAAAGGTTACGCCCGGGTGATCGATATTGCCCAAAACCTTGGCCTCGCCCAAGCCAGCGTCACCAACATGATCCAACGCCTCGATAGCGAGGGTTATATCATTTACGAAAAATACCGC
>JAJRVS010000297.1 GCA_024277195.1 Verrucomicrobiota bacterium
AGGATATACAGACAGACTGGTCTGTAAAGGTCTTTTTTGTTTTTTCCTGATTCAGCAGCTCTTTCTCAATCCTCGAATAAAATAAAATCCGATCCAATAGACATCGATCTGGTGCTTTTGTTATGAATTACAGCTCTCATTCCCTTTAAGTGTTTAGTTCCTGAAACGAAGCCCTACCGCTTTTAAATAAAATTGTGCTGCAATCTACATAACTGTTATACCTGACAAATCCTTTAACAGTGATAAAAGGAACACTGTGATGAGCAAACCTCGCCCCTTGCAGTTGCAGGCAGATGTGATTACTGACAAGCCCTTGCCATACATTGTAACGAAATACGCGGTTTTCAGCAAGTTCTAGCTAGGCTTTTTCACTTGGCTCACTTCCCCCTAAAGGCATTACACCTAGCCGGCAGTTGACACCACCTCTCAAAGCGTTGAAACTTTGATTTCCCCAAGAAAACCACCTTTTTATGAAAAAACGCCTTTTCAACTTCCCCCCTCTGCTACTCATTCTACTCACTGCCGGCTTTTGCCAGTTCCCCGCATCGGCTGCTGAAAAGGAAAATCCTGCTACTCTGGCAAAAATCCATGGTGGAGCCGTGGTTCAACTGGGAGCGGCAAAAACCTCCGATGCGATCACCCTGGCCAAAACCGGTCGTTACGTCATCAACTTGCTCGACACCAAAAAAGACGCAATCGCCAAAGCCCAAACGGCTCTTCATCAAAATAATATCTACGGGGTAGCCGCCGCCGAAACCCTACCCGACTACACCCACCTTCCCTACTCCGAAAATCTGATCAACCTGATCATTGCCGGCCCGGTAGCCGCCGACCTTGGCGAAATTTTCCGAGTATTGGTGCCCGACGGAGCCATCGTGGTGACCGACCCGGGAGCGATCAATAACGAACGCCTGAAAAAAGCCGGTTTTCTTAATATTCAGGAAATGACGTCGCCGGAAGATGCCAGCAAAAAATGGCTGGTAGCGCACAAACCCTGGCCCGACAACATGGGACACTGGACCCACCCACGCCATGACTCCAACGGCAACGCCGTCTCACCCGACACCGCCGTCGGTGAACCTCGCCGCATTCGCTGGATCGCGGGGCACTCGGGCAACGAAGTCGAAGGCATGGTCAGCGACGATGGACGCAACTTTTACGGCAATACCCTCACCCGCGATAGCTTCAACGGCTTCCGCCTGTGGCACCGCGACCTGGGACTGGCTCAAGACAAAATGGATCCGGCCACCTTCGACATGAAACGCTTGAACCGAAGTTTTGCCCGCCCCATTGCTACGGAAAAATACCTTTTTGCCGTCGCTTTTCCTACCAAAAACCTGGTCGCCATCGATGCGGTGACCGGTGAGATCATCCGCACTTTTCCCGAAATCAAAAGCCCGAAGGAACTCATCCAACACAAAGGAACCGTGGTCGCAACCGCCCAGAGCGGCATCTATGCCTTCAGCACTGAAACTGGAGACATCTTGTGGAAAAAAGAATCATCCGCGCCCCGCACCATCGTCGCGGGCAGTGATCGGGTCAGCTATATTCAAGGAGAACCGCGCAAGGGAGAAAAATCCGAAGCGGTCACCGTCGATCTCTACTCTGGCAAAGTATTGTGGAAAAACTCAGAATTCCCCTGGCTCGATAAAGTGAAACGCAGCGTGCTCTACGGAGATCAACTGACTTACGAAGTCTCCAGTTTCAGCAACAGCGATACTGACAACGGCATCCACATCGTTGATGCCAAAAACGGCAAGCTGTCCTGGGAGAAAACTTACGCCCCCGGCATGAATCACGCTCGCCAGGCGCGTGCCATGTTCATCGGCGATGATCTGTGGATCCAACAAGGTGGCAAAGTCGATTATGACGATAAGGAAAAAGCCAAATTTCAACCAGTTGAAGTGGTGTCCATCGACCGCAAGACCGGGGAAGTCAAAAAAAGCTTCGCCGCCGGCCTAGGGCATTGCGCCCCGCCAGTGGCCACCGTCAACATGATCTTCTCCGGGGTGGTCGAAATGACCAACCTGATCACTGGTGAACTGGTCACCAACTCGATCACCAAATCCAATTGCTCCAGTGAAAACGGCTTCATTCCCGCAAACGGATTGATCTACGCCACTCCGAAACACTGCACCTGTTGGCCGATGTTGCGAGGTTACGTTGCCATGGCTCCCGAACATCCCGGGCTGAAAAAAGGCACTTACCCGCCCGATCTGCCCGCTGACAAAATTCAATTCAAGCTGACCAAAGAAGGCGCACAGGCAGATGCCAAAGCGGCCAAAACCTCGGCTTCAGATTGGCCGATGTATCGTCATGATGCCTGGCGCAGCTCCAGCTCCGCCAGCGCCGGCCCCAAACAAGGCAATGTGCTATGGACGGCAACCCTTACCGACAAACCCGCTCTGGCAGATTCCAGTCCCTTGAAATTCGACTGGAACGACAACCCCTTTGTTAAAGGCCCCATCAGCCCGCCGACGATTGCCAATGGCATCGCTTATGTTGCCCGTCCCGACGCGCACGAAGTGGTCGCCATTGATACAGCTAGCGGCAAAGTCACTTGGCGTTTCACTGCTCGCGGACGAGTGGACACTCCACCGACGATTCACAACGGTCTGGTTCTCTTCGGTGACCACGGTGGTTATGTACATGCCCTGAGAGCTGACAACGGCAAAGCTGTCTGGCGTTTCCAAGCCTCCCCGATCGACGAGCGCATGGGGGCCTACGGCCAACTCGAATCCGCTTGGCCGGTTGCCGGATCGGTTCTGGTGATCGATGACAACGCTTATTTCGTCGCCGGACGCCAACAGCTCTCCGATGGTGGCGTGTTTATCTTTTCTGTCGATCCCATGACTGGAGAAAAACATTGGGCTCAAAAAATCAACAACATCCCGCAGAAAAGCTATGATGGGGAAAACGACGAATCCTTCGGTTTCTACAAAAACTCGGGACTAGAATTTGATCCTGTCGACCTGTTGCACAAAGAAGGCGACCGCATTGCCATGTCCCGTTGGATGATTTCGATGGACGGCAAAAGTGTTGATGTTGACACTTGGAACGGATTTGCCAAACTCAATACCGGCAAAGGTACTGCCATGGTTCCCCGCGGCACCTGGACTTATGGTTTCCGTCAAGTTCATCGTTTTGGCGGAGAAGCTTACCGCCGCTCGCTGACCGCGTGGAAAGACAACACCGTGGTCGGTGCTTATGACAGCACCACCGCCCTCTTCCGCAAGGATTTTGATGAAAAAAGCATCAAAGCCTTTAATCGCAAATGGATTACCGGATGGCAGGCTGCTCAGGAAGGCAAAAAACTGATGAAAGCCAAAGGCACAGGCCCCCGGCCTTTCCGCAGCGACCGGGTTGCTGAAAATGCCAAGTGGAAAGTCAATCCATGGAGCAAAAGCAACACTCCTAAAGATTTGCTCAAACTGACTCCAATCGAAGAAAAAAGTCGCCAGATGGAAAACAAGATCTACGGCATTGTATTGGACAAAGCCAAAAACGCTTATGTCATTCACAAAAACGGCGACCTGAAAATCATCAATGCTGAAGATGGATCTCTGATCTCAAGTCATTCCGTTCCTGCTCCGATGTGGGACGGGCTCGCTTTGGCCCAGGGCAAGCTTTTCCTCAGTACCGCTGACGGCCAACTGGTCTGCATCGGGGACGGTGCCAAAGTGGCTGCCACGCGCTAACCCGCCACTTCCGAGCTTCTGTTTGACCCACAACACATCCCCGACCGCCCTCCGGCCAACGCACCGGAGAAATGGACGATCGGCTTGTTTTCTGTAATATTTTTTGGCTTGTTCACTGCGGAAATCGCCCGCGATTTCCAGGTCGCCAAATTGTCCCTACCTTTTTTCCTGATCTCCTGGGTGTTGCTGCTGGTGATTCATGAGTTTGGGCACGCCTTGATGGCTCGGGCGCTTGGTTGGGAAGTTGATCTCATTTCACTCGGCTCGGGAAAGATTCGTCGCAGGCTGAGGGTTCTAGGCATGGATGTGGAAATCCGCACCATTCCCCTCTCTGGATTTGTTCGTCCCCGCCCACTGGATCGCATCTCCCCACACTTGAAGAATTTCCTCATCTACGCGGCTGGACCCGGCATCGAAATCCTTCTGGTATTGATCATCGCGCTGACCCTCGGTTTTTCAACCCTGCTGCAGCGCAGCGAATCCATCCCCCTCATCGCCACGCAAAGCTTTTGCCTCGCCGCCCTCTTTGGTGCCGTCTTCAATCTCATCCCCTTCCCCCACCGCAACAACGACGGCTCCCAATCCTGGTCCGACGGCCTCGGTATGATCCTCTGCTGGACAATCCCCGACTCTCATGGCGAGCAGACGGATGCTGAGGATAATAGCTGACAACACCCTGAATCTTCCCAAGATTATTTAACCTCTTCCAGTATATCCAAATAAGTGCGGCTGACTCTTTTCCCCGTCGCCGGGTTCAATGTCTCAATCAGCATCTGATCCACCATCCAGATATCGCCCATTTTTTTGACACTCTGAACTCTGAAGGTTTTGATTTTTTTTCCTTTTTTGGGCTCAAAACCTTCCATCCTCAACATGCTGCCACTGCCTTTGTCCACCCACACCCAAGCCGAGCCATAGTCCCCCAGACCGCTGGGGTTCATCACCTGCACCAGCCAAGCATCCCGGCGCAGCAGTTTTTCCTCCTTGAGAATTTTTGCTTTGGGCCAATATAGGAAACGCATCGATATGTCATCGAAGGTGACGTCAGTTCCACGGATGCGTTGGCGGTACCACTCCGCCTTCACCACCTTCAACTTCCCCTCCGCACCAAAACTCTCCTTCAGAACCAATTGATCGTTCTTCGTCGTCAACTCGATCATCTGGTAAGGCGAACTGAACTGAAACATGATCGAATCAGGTTTCAAAGTTAACAAAAAAGGAATCTTCTTTTTATCATGACGCAGCTGCCCCTTAAAACTCCGATTCACTTTGGTGTAACTGTAACGAACTAGCCTGAGCACATCATCCCCATTGAGATCCGCCAGTGTTTTACCAGCAAAAGGCGAGCTTGATGACTGCGCCTTCAACTCGGCGCTACCCATGCTCCACAAGCACACCAGCAAAACAAATACACCACAAAATTTATCCATTTTTATTATTCTTTTTATCATCTGGCATTTTTTAAAAACTCACTCTTAGGGACTCGGCAATCATTTCCGCAATGGCGGTTGAGAGCAAAGAAATACAAAAGCCTCCCGAACACGGATCCGCTGTTCTTCGTTGGCAAGCATCACCCGTGTATGCCCCTGTTCATCTTCAGCAAAGAATGTCCGCCCCGCATCCGACACCTTAACTTTGCCAGGCAAAGTCAGAGAAAAATACCCACGGTTCGGGCGAACCGCCTGCAGCACACTGGTCAAATCATAACACGGGCGATCATAGGGCATCTTGCCATACAAGCGGTAAGCATGCTGCACCGGACTCGGCCCACTGTGAGCATAGTCCCGTTCCATGCTCACAGCCGGAATCTTAATACTGTTGCCCAAATACCACGGGCTCAAGACCAGCTCCGTCGGCCAGTTTTCGATCACTTTTTTTGCTGAGGGGATATCCACCTTCACGTTATATTCAATGCGTTCCTTGCCAGGGCCTCTAGGCTCAAAATCAAACGACCCCGCCATCATCGACATCAGTCGCACTTTCTTCTTGATCAATTCGACGCCATTGAGATCAGAATATTCATCCGCCGGGGTGTCCATCAAACGCACCACATTGGTGCTGAAGCCCACCACTAGCAATACCACCGAAGCATCCGGCTGGGCGGCAAGGGTTTTGCGCAGTAAAGCCACCGCCTCCGGAGCCTTTTGTTGCGGGCCAAGATCGTAGGGATACAACAAACCACCCTGTTTGTTTTTTGTCATCACCACTGCTTCAACATACTTACCTGACTCGGGCGTCCGCCCGTCTTTGACTCGTCCAATAGGGATGTCAGGCCGTCCATAATAGGTGTTCACTGCATCCACATAAGTAGCGGCATAGGGACTTTGCTTGCTCACCGTCACCGCCAACAACTCGCACTCACCACGGTCCTGCAGCGCATGGATCACCGCCAGAGCCAGAGCGTCGTCCACATCATTGCCAATGTCCGTATCAAAAATAAGCTTCACCGGCTCGGCGGCTTGCAAGGCAAATGTCCCGATGAACAAACCCACCAGCACCATCATGCCCACCACGTGCTTTACCCAGCTCTGGAACCCCTGCCTATAAAATTCTAATACTTTGTTCATATTAATGTCCTTATTGCGATTGTTAATTTTTACTCTTCCCTGCCAAACGCACTCTGTAAACATCTGCTATCACCGCAATCACGATCACAAAACCTGTGATCAATCGTTTGGTTGGCTCCGAAGCACCAATCTGCGCCAAACCGGTTTCCAAAATAGCAATGATCAGCACCCCGATAAAACTACGCACCACCGAGCCTCTGCCCCCCATCAGGCTGGTTCCCCCTATCACCACTGCAGCGATCGCCTGCAACTCCAGGCCAATGCCCGCATTCGGATCCGCCGACCCCAGTCGCGAAGCATAAAACAAAGCACCCAAACCACTTAATAAACCCGACAAAGCGAACACCCCGACCTTCACCGAACGTGGATTGATGCCCGAATACACCACCACCGATTCACTTGCACCAATCGCCAATGCGTAACGCCCCCATATCGTTTTACTCAAAACCAACTGTCCTACGATCACCACCAGCACCGCTATGATAAAAGCCGGCGATAAACCCAATCCTCCGATCGGCGTTGCCACCCCCTCCACCGCAGCCCCTATGTATTTGGTGCTCGACCCGGTAACCAGATACGCTCCGCCACGGGCAATTTCCAACATCCCCAAAGTGACAATAAAAGAAGGGATCGCCCACTTCACCGTGATAACCCCATTTAATGCTCCACAAATCGCACCCACGAGTAAAGCCAACGCCACTGCCGTTAGCAGTCCCCATCCCCAATCAAGCATCGCTACCCCAATGACACTGCTGGCCAGAGCCAAAACCGAACCCACTGACAAATCAATCCCTGCAATGATCAGCACAAAGGTCATGCCCACCGCAATGACCATCAAGGCAGGGATTTGATTCAACAAGGAAACTAGAGTCCCCGAGGAAAAAAAATGCTGTGACTTGAATGAGAAAAAAGCAATCAGCAGCAGCAAAAACACCAGCAAGCCTGCATAACTTTTTAAAATTTTCATGATCAATTTACTAACTCCGGTCCACTCACATTTCCTACCCCCAACATCTGAATCACTTCAAAGAATCCGCCGTGATCAAATCTACCGGAGTTTCCCGGTTTGCCTCTCCCTTGTTCCCAGCCGCCAATCTGCCCAAGGCTTCTTCGATTCCATAAACTGCCAACTGCCCGCCGTGTTGGTCTGCCGTAGCCAGCACCCGTCCATCCTTGATCATCGCCTGAATCGCAGAAATATTATCAAAGCCCACCACTAGAATATCCCCCATTTTGCCCGCCCCCTTGACCGCCGCTACCGCACCGAGCGCCATGCTGTCATTAGCGCATAACAGCGCTTTCAAATTTACATTTTCACTGATCATTGCCGATGCTATACGGTTGGCTTTTTCCATTTCCCATTGCGCGCTCTGGCTACTGACAATTTTCATCCCGGCCGCTTTCATCGCATCTTCAAACCCAAGCTTGCGCTGTTTGGCGTTAAAGGCCGTCTGCACCCCCTCTATGATCGCCACCTCGTCCCCTTTTTTCAAAACGGCGGCCAGTGCCTCCCCCACCTTGCGCGCGCCCTTACGATTATCCGGCCCTACAAAAGGAATGCTGATACCCGCTTGCTGCAAAACTTCTGCGTCCAGTTGATTGTCAATATTGATCACCACCACGCCCTCTTTTTTCGCACGCTTCAGTGCTGGCACCACCGCTTTCGAATCCGCCGGAGCGATCACAATAGCCGCCACCTTTTTAGCCACCATCTGCTCGATCAGTGCCACTTGCTGACCCAGATCCGTTTCATTTTTGATTCCGTTGACCAACAGATCATACTGATCGGGAAACTCCTGCTGATGTTTTTCCGCGCCTTTTGCCATCGAAGAAAAAAACTCATTAGCCAAGGATTTCATGATCAAAGCCACCTCGGGTTTAGCCCCTTCCCCCTGCTGCTGATCCGTCGCTTCTCCTTTACCATTTTTATCTGCCGGGCCACAAGCCACCGCGAACGACAAAATCACGCACAACCCGATCCTTCGAGTAAGATCCCCTGATGATTTTGTTTTTGAGAGTAATTTTAGTATTTCCTTCATGATGATTTAAGCTTGAATGTAATCAAACCATGCCTAAATCCAAGCACTCAATTGTCACCGTTGCCGGGTCACTCAATATCGACTATCTGAGCTCCGTATCGCACCTGCCTGGCCCCGGCGACACCGTGGCCGCCTCACAGCTGCAAATTCTTTTTGGTGGCAAGGGCGCCAACCAGGCCATTGCCGCAGCCAGACAGGGAGCGCATGTGCATTTTATCGGCTCAGTCGGTGATGACGATCGAGGATCTTCCTATCTCTCCTATTTGGAAAAAGAAAACATCGATACCCAAGCCGTCAGCCAAAGGGAAAATACCCATACCGGCTCAGCGATGATCGCAGTGGACCAACATGGCGAGAACATGATCATTGTTGCCGCTGGTGCCAACGGGGAAACTGGAGTTCGGGACATTCAAAAATCGGCAGAGCTCATCAACAAGGCCGACCTTCTGGTGCTACAACTCGAACTACCACTGGACGCAGTTGTTAGCGCTATACAAATAGCCAATCAGGCTCAAACCCCGGTCATTTTTAATCCATCTCCAATCAACGAAGAGTTCCCCTGGGGGGAACTCTCTATTCAATACTTGATCGTCAACGAAGGAGAAGCCGAAGCCATACTGGGAACCCACATCGATGCCTCTTGCGAACCGGATAAAGTCGCCGCTTTGCTTAAAGCCAAAAACATCGACCAGGTGATCATCACTCGGGGCAGCAAAAGCACGCTGTTTTTTTCCCTAACTGAACGAATCGAAATCGCCGCCTTTCCGGTCACTCCAGTGGACACCGTGGGGGCAGGTGATGCTTTTTGCGGTGCTTTCGCAGCTCGCCTCGCCGGGAACCCCGAAACACCCATGGCCGACCTGCTCAAAATCGCCAATGCCGCCGGTGCCCTGACCACTCTCGCCCACGGAGCCCAGGATCCGATCCCTGACAAAAAAACCACCGACGAGCAGCTAAAAAAGCAGCTCAAGTAAAGGGCTTATTTGGGGGGACGAATCAGCGCCTTATATTTTGGCCACTCGATACGCTGACTCTCAGCGCGCGGCCATTTCCACTCCGGCCACACCGGACTTTCGTCCCTCACCTCACGGTAAAGTTTAACCAGACTCTCTTTCATGCCTTCGAAGCGTGCCGTCTCCACCGCTTTCAAATCCTTGGTCTCCTCCAGATCCTCCTTCAAATTATAAAGTTCAAACCCTGTCAATTCAGCGGTTTTATACATTTCCATATCATCAAGCGTGACGTCTGCCGTGGCGCGCAGTTTGGCCATCGTCACCCAACCTTTGTCATCCGTAACAGGCTCGGATTTAGATTTTCCCGCCACCTTCTGTGCCAAGTCCGCGGGCAATTTGATCCTCGCTTCCAACTTCCAATCGCCCTCGCGCATCGCCACTTTCACCTCACTGCTCGACCGGATAAAATGCCAATACAAAGGCGTTTTCCTGACGATTTTTGCTCCTTTGAAAACAGGTAAAAAACTAGTGCCATCAATCTTCCTGTCCGTAGGAACCTGCGCCCCGGCGATCTCACAAAAAGTCGGCAGCACATCCACGCCCGACACCGGCTCATCACTGATCGAACCCGCTTCGGCATGACCCGGCCAGCGCACAATACCCGGCACTCGGATTCCGCCTTCATAGATATGCCCCTTCTTGGCGCGCAGCGCCCCCGTCGAACCATAAGGATGATAACGAGTGATCGCCGGACCATTGTCACTGGTGAAAAACACCAGGGTATTCTCACGCAATTTCTGCCGGTCCAGCTCAGCCATCAAACGTCCAAAAGCCGCATCAAGCTGAGTCACATTGCCATGATGCGCCCGCTGGGCCGGATCCTTAAACTTCTTATACAGCGCCGTGTGTTTTTCTGCCGTAGCGATCGGTTCATGCGGCTCATTAAAACAAACATAAGTGAAAAACGGCTTATCCTTGTCCCTCACATCCCGCAACCAGTGGATCGTTTCGTCCACCACAATGTCCGCCGAATAGCCTTCGATCGGCCCCATGGGAATACCGTTACGAACAAAATTGTAAGGGTTTTTGTGGTTGGGCAGCGCATTGTTCTGAACCGAAAACCAATAATCAAAACCATGGTCACTGGCCTGAGGTTGACCCGGCAGATTGAACATACCATTAAGATGCCACTTGCCCGTCTGACACGTTGTGTAACCCGATTTTTTCAACAAAGTCGCTACCGTGATCTCCGATTCACGCACATGCACCGGTGATAGAAAAGGAATCCAATTATGAATCCCTAGCCGCCACGGAGTGCGCCCGGTCATCAACCCCGCCCGCGAAGGAGAACAATTCGCCGCCGCCGCATAACAGTTAGTCAACTTCATTCCCTCTGCCGCAAATTTATCCAAATTTGGAGTCAACACCTCCTGCGAACCAAAACACCCAATATCCCCATAACCCAAATCATCAGCCAGAACCACAATCAAATTCGGCTGATCCGCCGCAAAAATAATACCCGGCACCGACACCAGCACCCAAACCAAACTAAAAATCCATCTATTTTTCATATCCTCACCTATTCTTATTTTTCTAATTAAAAACCCCATCCCTCCTCTTATTCGCGTCTATTCGCGTTCATTAGCGGTTCTCTTTCCCCCTATCCTACAGTCTACAGCCTCCCCCCCCTACAGCCTTCTTTCAAACACCCGTGCAACAAGGACAAGGCTGCACCCAATGCCCCGGCTCCACTTCCACCAAGCCCAAATCCATGCCCACACTTTCCTGCCACTTGGCATGTTTCATCCGATAACCAAAAGCACAGCCCTGCGGCGGGTCAATCGGCGACGGCACATCGCCCTCCAATAAAGTCCTATCCCGTTTGGAATTCGGGTCCGCTACCGGAATCGCCGAGATCAAGGCCTTGGTATAAGCATGGCGCGGATGATTATAAATCGCATCCGCATCCGCCAATTCCATAATCTTTCCCAAATACATAATCGCCACCCGATCCGACACATGGCGCACCACCGCCAGGTCATGGGCGATAAATAAATACGCCAGCCCCATGTCCCGCTGCAAATCCATCATCAGATTCAGCACCTGACTCTGCACCGACACATCAAGTGCCGACACCGGCTCGTCACAAAGAATCAACTTAGGGTTCAAAGCCAAAGCCCGCGCAATACCAATCCTCTGCCGCTGACCACCGGAAAATTCAAACGGAAAACGTGAGCTCATTTTCTCATTCAGCCCCACCCGCTCCAGCAGATCCGCCACCTTCTTCTCCCGCTCCGCCCGCGTGCCTATTTTCTGCACCACAAAAGGCTCGCCGACAATCTGCCCCACCGAGTGCCTCGGATTCAACGACTCCGCCGGATCTTGAAAAATCATCTGCATCTCACGCCGCAAAGGCATCAGCTCCTTGCGCGACATCCTGGTGATGTCATGCCCATCAAATATTACCTGCCCCGCCGTAGGGTTAAGCAAACGACAAGTCGTCTTAGCCAAAGTCGACTTGCCGCAACCCGATTCCCCCACCAAACCCAGCGTCTCCCCCGGATAAACCTTCAACGACACCCCGTCCACCGCCTTAGCCGAACCCACCGGACGCAAAAACACCCCCCCCTTCACCGGAAAGTGCATCTTCAAATCCTTAATCTCCAATATCGGCTCCATCACAAAAAAAATCCCTCAACCAAATTCCTATTCCTATTCCTATTCCTATTCCTATTCCTATTCCTATTCCTATTCCTATTCGCGTTAATTAGCGTCCATTCGCGGTTCTCTTTTTTCCCCGCTTCATTCTTCCTCCCAGAAACAAGCACAGCCCTCCACCCAATGCCCCGGCACAGGTTCCACCATGCAGGGTCGTTTTTCCAAAACTTCATCCCCATGCGGATTACTACAACGCGGAGCAAAGCGACACCCATCCGGCATCTCCGAAAGTGCTGGCACCATGCCTTCGATCGTCTTTAAATGCTCCTTCCTCTTTGAATCCATCCGGGGTATCGAATCCAGCAACCCTCTAGTGTAAGGGTGCAGTGGATTTTTGAACAACTCTTCA
Organism: Verrucomicrobiota bacterium; assembly: GCA_024277195.1. GTDB lineage: Bacteria > Verrucomicrobiota > Verrucomicrobiia > Verrucomicrobiales > DEV007 > JAADHD01. The sequence continues at coordinate 12,325 of JAJRVS010000297.1, forward strand.
ACTCCCGCCCGTTCCACTATCCGCCCGGCATACATCACCGCCACCTCATCGGCATTCTCGGCGATCACTGCTAGGTCATGAGTGATCAGTATCACCGCCATCTCCATCTCCACTTGCAATTCGTCGATCAAAGCCAAAATCTGCGCCTGCACCGTCACATCCAGTGCCGTCGTCGGTTCATCCGCGATCAAAAGTTTGGGTTTGTTGATCAAAGCCATCGCAATCATCACCCGCTGACGCATGCCGCCCGACAGTTGATGCGGATACTCACCCACCCGAATCTCCGGTGCCGGGATTTTTACCCGTTCCAACATCTCCACCGCCTGACGAAGTGCCTCCCGCTTGTCCACCTGCTGATGAATCAAAACCGCCTCCATCAACTGGCGTCCAATAGTATGCACTGGATTCAAAGCCGTCATCGGCTCTTGAAAAATCATGCCTATCTCGCCACCCCTGATACGATGCATTTCCGCATCATCAATCGTACGCAGATCCATGCCATCAAAGAGAATCTCGCCACCCAGTATCTTGCCCATCGGCTGGGGCAAAAGGCGAATCAAACTCAACGCCGAAACACTTTTTCCACAGCCCGACTCCCCGACAATGCCCAGGGTCTTGCCGCGTTCGATAGAAAAATCCACATCATCCACCGCCACCAGCAAACCGTCGTCCGTTTCAAATCCGGCTTTCAAATCTTTTACCATTAACAATGGCTCTGTTATATCGTCTGCCATTATTTTACCAAGTATCGATCATACACTTCCAAACTCTCAGGAAAAGTATCGCCCTTGCGCTTCGCCACCAAGGTTTTTTCCTTAGCTTCCGTATCCACCCAATGCACATGAGCTTCGAAAGGCTCCGAGCTCACCCGCACATTCAACGCTTTCTGGGGAAACTTCAACCACCGCCAATACCCAAAGCGGTAATAATTACGATGGTAACCAGGCACCCACGGAGCCAATTCATGAATCACTTTTTCAATCGCATAAGAATTGTCTTTGATCTCCTTTTCCGTGGTCGCATTACGAATCGCTAAACTGTATCGATCCAATCGTGGATCCACCGTCACTGTGATGTTGTTGGTATTTGGCTTTGGAGTTTTGCTTCCTTTTTCATACGCGTTCTCAGAGAAAAAATTCTGGTAATAGCGCGGATACGGCGGCCCCGCGCCCCAACCCCACAGGCAAATCTCATGCTGCTTACTCATCACTTTTTTAAAAAAACCGGTACCATCCAAAGACTCAATCTGATATTCCAAACCTGATTTTTTTGCCTCCTCTTTCAAGCGCAACACAATACGATTGGTCAAGGGATCTTGAGCAACGCTGATGGTGAACGACAAACGCTTACCTGCTTTATTTTTCAAAATACCATCCTTTCCAGTTTCCGTGAATCCCGCCTTAGCAAAATGTTCACGTGCTTTTTGGGGATCAAACTCTCGCGCTCTGATTGTCGGTTCGCTGAACTTTCCGTAACCCGAGCAAAAAATATTGGTGCGGCGATAGTCTCCACGAAAATCAAAATCGATCAACTTCTGCACATTGCTCGCATATTGCATCCCCACCCGCACATCCACCTTATCGAGCTCGGGTTTTGAATTATTGATATACAACCCACGCGGAACACGAGGGTAATCATTATAAAACACCGCCTTTTTGATGTAGCCTTTATAAACCGCATCAATCTCAGTTTTCTCATTCCAAAACCTCGGATCATTCAGCGAATAGAGATCCACCTCGCCATTGCGGAACAGCTCAAACTGCTTTTCCGAACTCCTCACCAAGCGATAACGAACATAATCAGGATTAAAACGATTTTTCTGGTATTTCCTATCCTTAGCCCACCAGTCTTTGACTCGTTTCAAAACAATCACCCGCCCCTTGCGAGTTTTGTCTTCATCAATCAGATAAGCCCCCGTCGTCGGTTTGATTCGCCACTGATAACGCTGCGCATAATCCGATCCGAACTCATGGAAGAAGTGCCTAGGCATCGGTGACAAAGCCGCAAAATAAGCCGTCTTTGGTTTTGCCGTGGCTAGCTTGATCGATATCGTCAGGTCATCATACTTAGTGATATTTTTATACTGAGTGCCATAATATTGACTATAGAACGGCGCATTGGCATAAGAAGAACGGTAGACATAAAAAGTCATCAGGTAATCATCCGCCACCACCGGCACGCCGTCCGAATAAGTCGCTTCTGGATCCAAGCGGAAATACACCGTCTGACGATCCTTACTCACCGCCCACTGTTTCGCCAGACCGGGAATGACCTCCATCGTATCGGGATGCAGATTGACCAATCCCATCTCGATGTTGTCGTGAAATTCTCCTCGAAAACTGTGATTACTGTTCGGCCCAAAAGTTCGGTAAGTAGGAGGAAACGCCGCGATCGCCCGGTTCACCACCCCGCCTTTTGTTGCCAGCTCATCTCCGATTTCAGGCTGCTCCATCCCGTCCTGCCATTGCAAGTCTTTCGGCACATCCTCAGCAGTGGCAAAGGTGAAAAAATCTTTCTCTTTTTCATAAAAAGCCTCCACCTCCGCAGTACTATCATAAGGCTGCGCCTCTTCCATCCGAGCACAAGAAAACAAGGAACCCATCCCCACTAACAGCCATATCCATCTATGTAAGCGCAACTTCATTTGTAAGTCGTAAATTTTTTGGGATCAAAAGCCTCGCGCACCGCTTCCCCTACAAAGGTCACCAAAACCAAAATCACCACCGTGCCAAAAAATCCCCCGCTGACAATCCACGGTGACGATAAATTATCCGCTCCCTCGGCCAGCAAACGCCCCCAGCTCGGGTACTCTATCGGCAGGCCAAAGCCCAAATAATCCAATGCGGTCAACGACCCAATCAAACCCGTCACACTGAAGGGCAACAAAGTCACCACAATGGCAATAGTATTGGGCAAGATGTGACGAAAAATAATCCGCCCCGTACCAGCCCCCATCAGACGAGCCGCCGCCACATAGTCCCGCGCTTTTTCTCGATAGGTCGCGGTGCGCAAATAATAGGTCATACCAATCCATGAAAAAATACACAACACCCCCACCAGAACCGGCATCGGAGGGCGCTTGATCACCGAGGCTATGATAATCACCACATACAAAAATGGTAGATTAGACAACACCTCGATCCCGCGCTGAACCAACATATCAAAACGCCCACCAAAATACCCCATCGCACAGCCCAGCGAAACCCCAATCGCGTAAGTGACGCTCAGATAAATCACATTGGCCTGCAACAAAATCTGCCAGCCCCCAAACAACTGCGCCAAAATATCATTGCCTCCCGTATCCGTGCCCATGAAATGCCTATCCTTCAACGAAGGCCGCAAAGGCGGATACAAAGTCGCCATCATCGCTGTCGCTTCCACCGAGTGCTCGAGCAAGGCCAGTTCCTTCGCCTCCTTCATTCCCTGATCAACGACCTTTCCTTTTTTCAAAACTGCTTGTTGCAGCACCTTACCGTCACGGCTCCACACCGTCATCTTGCCATCCATACGCCCCTGCCGAAATCTCCACTCCGTATATTTTAATTCCTCTCCATCGCCATTACTTACATAATAAGCCGCTGCCATCCCCGAATAGGGTTCGCGCCGACCGCGCAAGTGATACACGCCCTTTCTATTCTTTTCCACCACCACCCGCTTTTCGCCATCCGAATCCAAAGTCGCGCCCCAAGGCACCAGCGGCAGCAACAGCCAATCTCCCGTGCCCTCCTGCGCAAAACGTTTCTTCAAATCTCGGTAATTAGTTTCGTTCTCCCCCTCTCCACCAAAAGTAGTCGCCGGATAAGCATCCCGGAACACAGGAAAATACATCCCCCCCTGATAACTCACCACCAAAGCCCGTTTCCCCACCAGCAAGTTATCCATCATCGCAAACAACACCAACAGCCCCAACAAACAAAGTGAAACATACCCCCGTCGGATCGAAACAAAACGTTGCATCTGACGCTGAGTCTCCGGACTGAAAGTCATGTTGCCCGGAGCAAACCAAGCCATCAATGCCCCGCCAAACACCAAACCCGCACTCATCACCCACCCCGCCGATTCCCTCCACGAAAAGAACCACTTCAACGAAGGAAAGCGAATGTCCGCCAAGTAAAACCCCGCCGCCAAAACGCCAATCACAATCAAAATGTATCCCAATTTCCTAATCACAATCTATTCCCAAATTCCTATTCCTAATTTCTAATTCCTATTCGCGTATATTAGCGTCCATTCGCAGTTCAAATTATTATTTCTTATTCGTGTTCATTAGTGTCCATTAGTGGTTCCCTATCTTCACTTAAAACTCACCCGCTGATCCACCATCGCCACCAACACATCGGAAATAATATTCCCCAACAACATCAACAAAGCTGCGATCGACAACGTCCC
>JAJRVS010000298.1 GCA_024277195.1 Verrucomicrobiota bacterium
GGAAACACCGCCACCAGTTACGACTACCGCATCAAAGGAGGACTTGGCGTGCTCTGGTATGGTGATCCCGGTGAGGACAAAGTGGTCAACCGCCACGACGGTGCGGTCAGCCCACTCGCTATCAACGGCCGCCTCATCGTTCAGGGCGAGGACACCATTCTTGCCTACGATGCTTACAACGGACTCTTCCTGTGGGAACGCAGCAATCCCAAGTCCATCCGCACCGGGGTATTCAACAATGTCAATCCCGGCAACCTCGTAGCCAGCGACGACAGCTTGTTTTTCATGGAGGAAAACATCTGTTATCAAATCGATGCAGCTACGGGAAAAGAAAAAGCCGCCCACCTTTTACCCGAAGAGTTTCGCAAAAAAGGAGGCCACCAATGGGGTTATGTCTCCTACCGCGACGGCATCCTCTTCGGCGCGGCCTCAGTGCGCAACGAAGCCAAAATCAAACGCCGTGGACGTCGTACCGATGATGAGACCGATGGCATTTTTGCCATCGATGTCAAAACAGGCAAACACCTCTGGGCCTATCGCGGCAGCAAAACCATCGAACACCAGACCATCGCCATCGGCGACGATGCGGTGTATTTCATCGACAGCTCGATCACCGGTGAGCAACGGCAAACCATTCTTCGCCAGGATAAATCCAAATTCCAAAACCTCGACGAAGCCGGACGGAAAAAAGCTGAAGCAGAACTTAAAAACCAGGATCTGCGTCTGGCGATCGCCCTCAACAGCCGCACTGGCGAAAAACTATGGGAAAAAGCGGTGGATGTGACCGACTGTTCCGAAATAGGCATCGGCGGCGGAAAGCTAACCTTACTCTTCAGAAACAACGTGCTGCTGCTTTGCGGAGCCAATGCCAACGGGCATTACTGGAAACAATTCATGGCCGGGGAATTTGCCAAGCGCCGCTTGCTCGCCCTCTCTGGCGGCAACGGCAAACAGCTCTGGGTGCGTGACGGCAACTACCGCAACCGCCCCATTATCGTCGATGACCAGATCATCGCCGAGCCCTGGTCCTACGACCTCTACACCGGTAAACAAAAAATGCGCAAACACCCGATCACCGGCAAGGATGAACCCTGGAGCATCATGCGCGACGGTCACCACTGCGGCATGATCGCTGGCACTCCCAACATGCTCACCTTCCGCTCGCGCTACACCAGTTTTTACGACCTCAATGATGACATTGGAGCCAAGCACTTTTCCGGACACCGCACCGGTTGCTGGATCAATGCCATCCCCGGCAACGGCTTGATCTCGGTGCCGGAATCCTCGGCGGGTTGTGTCTGCCTGTTTTCGATCTCGAGCACCATCGTGATGGAACCACGCGCCGAGCGCAAGGACTGGCACATCGCCTCCCTGGTCGGCACGCAAACTCCCGTCAAAGAACTGCACCTCAACTTCGGTGCTCCCGGTGACCGCCGCGCTGACGATGGCACCGCTTGGATCGCTTACCCCCGCCCACGACCCGAACGTGCAACCAGTCTCGATCTCGCGTTCAACTCCAAAGTGGCTTTTGCAAAGGGAGGTGACTACGTTAGCCACAATGCAGACACCATCCAGCTCGCCAAAAAAACGCCCCATCAAGCCCCCGATTGGGTCTATGCCTCTTGGGGCAACGGCGTGCTGATGAGCCGCATCCCCCTACTCGGCGAAGGAGATACTCCCGCCAAATACACCGTGCGAGTTCACATGGCAGCGCCCGAAGCCAAGGGCAAACAACTGGCTAACAAAAAACCTGTCGAGCGACACTTCAACCTGCGCCTGCAAGGCAAAGTCGTCGCGCAAGACATCAAGATCCTAGCTGGCGAAGCACAGGTTCAAGTGCTCGAGTTCAAGGGCATCGAAGTCACCGATGTTTTAAAAATCGAACAATTCTCCAAAGTCAAAAACCCCAGCCCCGCACAAATGCCCGTGCTCAACGCTGTTGAGATTTTCAGGGAGGGGTGACACAGGAAAACTCATTCCCCTATCTGAGCCAAAATAGTCGCATCTTTGATTTTTTGATCCTCGGCCAACATAAAAGCTTTGCTGAGAATAATCGCCAGCACTCGATCTCCCTCAAAAGGGAGGAACAGTTTATCGCCTCCTTTCCGCTGAGCCGCATTCGGAACAATGCAAAGATATTGATCGCTCGGGGACATCAGGATATTGCCGCTGCCAAGGTGAATTTTATAAGCATGTTTGCTGCCTTCAACGACTAAAAATTTTCCATCGATGTGAGATTGATTGGCAATCTTCAAGCGTGGCAACAAACGTTCTAAAATCTCCTTGCGTGTTTTTGCCGTACCCGATAACTCACCAAAAGAATACGAATGCCAATAATCACGATGGAGTCCATTCGGTCCACCATCAGCCCAAGCCGGATCGTTGCCGACACTGGAAACGCCAATGAACAAATCTACGTCGCGCATGATTTCAGAAAAAACCAGCTTTGGTATATCTGCTAGAGGTAGCGGATCTCCAACTTCCCCCCGCCACCCCGGTCCGTATCCCCCACCTCCTGCGTGCGCGGTGGACAGCGCGGTATCAATCGGGTAAAAACGCACCTGATCAGTGGCGAGGTAAAGATAAGAACCACTCTCCGTGGTATCCGTTCCGTAGTCATCACCGACACCTTCAATCCAGAACTCAGCCCGTATGCCCCACCGTTCAAGACTCTTACTGGCTGGCGGGTATTCATCATCCACCATCAGCCGCAAGGAGTTCCGCCAGCCACGCGCTTGGCATAAGGCATTGAACTGATGCTGTTTGATGATGTGAGCAGCGTAACGGTTCGAATAAGTATGGGTATTTTCCTCAGCAGCAGTCAGCAGATAAATCTCACGATGCGCCTGCTTGAACGGCTGTTGGATCAATTGCTCTTCGATCCAATCCCGCCAAGCCAGCACCTCTGATGTAGCCTCGTCCAAGGGATGCCACAAACGCACAGAGAAATCCTTAGCATTCTCCGATAACGCTTCCACCTCATTACCATGATGATCAACCCATTTCCCCGCATGGAAAAAAACGGTGAAAGTTTCACCTTTATTTTCAAATAGCCAGATCAAACGACGTGCAAAAAAACCCACCAGCGGGTGATTTAAATACCGTTCGCACCAGACAGAATAAGTCCATGATCGCTGTTGTAGATAAAAATTGTCAATGCGTTCGCGAATGGCAGGCAACATTTTTTGAATATCCTTGGCAGTGGATCGCAACTCTTTCAGCTCTCCCGAATAATCATTTTTCACAACAGCGGGCACCGACTTTTGAACTTTTCCATCGGCTTTAAGCCATTCGAGCTTAGTGGAGTTACTACCTACGATGGAAAGCCTAGCCGTAAAACCACCCAGCGCCTCCTCAAGAACTCCTATGTCCGTCAATCCATATTCAGGCACCGACATCTCTTCAAGCTCGTCCGTTGTCACCCCTTCCCGATCTGCTGCAATCTGTAACGCTTTGGCAATTTGATTTTGCACTCCTCTATTGCGAATTTTTACTTTTAGTAGAGCAAGCTGAGCCAGTGCGTCTGCGCCTTCCAGACTCCCAAGTGCATAGATACACGCGTTACCGAGCCGAATAGCTCGTGGTCCAATACCTGTAATCTTTTTAAAAGCGCTTATACACAGCATCGATAATGAACGAATTATATCAGAGCTAGGATGCAAGCTGCAGCACCAAACTAAGCCTTTTAATACATCCTGATTCTGTTCTGCCAATTGCCAAGGATCCATTTCATGTGTGTAGCGTCCTTGAGTAAAGCTACGACTTTCATCTACAGGGGTATTGACTAAACAAAACCAATTTAATACCCGGTTCTTGAAATCATCTAAAAGAGCCGTGTTCTCTAGCAATTGCTCAGCACGTTTTTTCCATTTCCCCGTTGGTTTTCCACTCGTTGTGATCTGGCAATGGTGAAGTAATTGAATCCAACGAGAGCGGAGGTCATCATCTTCAATCGCCCGTAATTCATTCAACGCGGCACAAGCCCATTTATCTCCAATAACAAGAGGGAAATCAGGTTTTACTCCGACTGCGTCTGCCAGCTTTACAGCTCTTGCGCGGTCAGAGATATCTGAAGCTGATTCCAAGAGTTTTCCGCTAAGCTTTTTCCCCAACAATTTTAATTTTTCAGAAATAGGATGCGATTTTGAAAAGTTTTTAATCGCCTGAATTGTTCCAGAAGCGGGGCATAGATACCCCCACAAATTTTTTGTTTCAAGTCGCCAATCAATGAGCAAAATGAGGTCTGACTCATTCCAAGGCAAATTCCGCTTGAGCAACGCTATCAAGCATAATACCGTTGTTCTAAACTGATCTAATTCCCCGTTTTTCCATTGTGCTCGTGATTTAAACCCTTTAGCCTTTTTCACTAAAGCTAGGGCCATTTGTTTTTGTTTTTCCCGTGGCTCTTTAGACAGATCTGTGAACGTTTTACAATCCTTCGGATCGATGTCCCAAGTTACTTCACTTTCACGCAACACGGCGTTAACGAGTTCATTCGCAGATCTTTGACCTCCACGATTAAATGACCCTTTGATCTTATCTAGCAACCCCATCACTCACCCTCCCACCAGTTGAACCAATTTTACAAAGCTCACCTTAGTATCCACTTTCACCTCAAAGGACTCATCCAGGCTCTCCGCTTGCCGATCTGCGATCAGGATAAAAAAGCCATTTTTTTCAAAAGCCTCGCAAGCCTTCTTGAACTGTGTTTCCCAGTTGATCGGCTTAACCTTTCCACGTCGGTAACCGTTGAGCAATTTTTCAGAGTCCGCAGGCTGCACCAAGCCGTTGAACACTTCAGGCAAATTCTGATTATAGTCCTGAACCTCCTGATAAATCCTAGCTCGGATCAACTCCCTGACCGTGGGATGCTCGGTCAACGAATCAAGAGTAAAAGAATTCACCCGTTCGCCGGAAGCCGTTTCGTCAACAATAGTAATAGTGGCAGCATTCATATCAAACTGACCACAATGTTATTCAGTCTGTCATTAAATTACAACCTTTTCCTGTGCCTGTTTATTTCGAAATCAACCACTTGGGCGCGATCTGATCTGGAGCATCGGCAGTCACCATCCAATGAAGCAAATGATCCTTCATTTTCCGTTCGATCTCTGCGTATTCTGCCTGACCAGCTAGATTATTGTATTCGTCCGGATCTTTTTTCAGATCGTACAACTCCGCGTATCCGTCTGGATAATAATTGTATTTCC
>JAJRVS010000299.1 GCA_024277195.1 Verrucomicrobiota bacterium
ATCATTCCGATCAACAATTCTGGCCAACACTCGAGTGGTTTTAAAATCAAATGGGGGTCGGTGCGAACGGCTTGCTCAAACTCCTTATCCGTGGTACTTCCGATACCCACATGGGAAAAAAAACAAAGCCGCTCGAATTGCCCCAATTCTATCGTTGTTAAAGTCCGTTCGATGTCGGCGATCGTCAGGCTGCTGCCGTCACTGCCAGGTTTGGAATGGGATGGCAGAAAATAGGAATCCCAGATGCGGTATTTTTTCAACTGCTCGACGGAAGGCAGTCCTAATTGTCCGAAGGGGGTGTTCATGGCTGAATCGATTTCAAGACTTTCTCCGCATTGCCTCTCAACAGGAATTTTAGTTCGGCATCACTGAGACGGGATTCCGCAACCCGGATCAGTGCCGCTTCAGGGATGAGGAATGGCGCATGGGATCCAAACATCAGCCGATCAGACGGCAGGCGGCGCAGTAGTTTTGCCAGTCCATCAGTGGAGTCTATCCGCGCCGTGTCGAAACTCAAATTGGGACGGCTGGCAATTCCTGCTGGCAATACCGACCGTGGCCGTAAGTTGAGCAGCTGCACCTTGAGTCCGGGCAGATTTTCCATCAGCGCAGGTAGTGGTTTCAAATCAACATCAGCAACTCGAAGCAGAGGACTCTGGGTGCGCACATCTTCCATCGTCACCGCAATCTGAACCAGCAAGCCCGCTTCATCCGCCAGTTCCAGCAGGCGGGCAAAACGCGGATCATCCAGAGTATACGCATGATAATTCGGATGCAGACGAATACCCGGCATTTGGTGAGTCTCGCGACATATTTGCAAACTGTTCTCCCAATCCGGCAAGCTTGGGTTGATGGAGCCGAAGGCAATCAGTTCTTCATATCGCGCACAAGTCTCAGCGAGACGCTGATTCACCCCATTGATGTCACGCTGCAAGAGCCCCTCAAAACTCCCTGCCCAAGCCTGACCAATATTCAAGTTTCTCATTTTTTGGACCAGCTTGTCAGTATTATCAAGTGGCAAACGGCGAAAGGGCCAGCGGAACAAATCAACATTGCTATCGATGATGGTGTTCTTCGCTTCGTTCTTTGCTCGAATGATAGACGGTGTCAACACCGCAACCGATCCAGCCAAAACCGTGGTGAGAAGAGTGCGTCGTTTCATGATTTCAAGGCCTTCAACTCAAAATATCAGTCACCACCCGTGGAGGATCGATTCCAGTGAGTTTTTCAGGCAACCCGTTGCGTTTGAAAAATAGCTTTTCATGATCGAGCCCAAGCGTATGCAGGATAGTCGCATGAAAATCATGCACGCTGACAGGGTTCTCCACCACCGCATGACCAAAGTCATCGGTTTTGCCATAAGTGGTACCACCTTTGATACCACCTCCGGCCATCCATGAAGTGAAGGCCTGCATATTGTGGTCGCGGCCAGTGTATAGATCACCGGTTTTTTGCGAAGTCGGCGTACGTCCGAATTCTCCGCCCCATATAACCAATGTACTGTCGAGCAGACCACGTTGTTTTAAATCCTGCAACAATCCTGCAACCGGTTTATCGGTGCGCTCACAGGCCGCAAGGTGATTTGCCGCGAGATCCACATGACTGTCCCAGGGTTGCTGTTCGAGGAAAATTTGAATAAAACGAACTCCGCGCTCGACCAACCGGCGAGCCAACAGACAGCGCCGACCAAAGGAGTCAGTCGCCTTTTCTCCAACTCCGAACATCTCCAGGGTGTGAGGGCGTTCTTTGGAAATATCAAGCGCTTCATCGGCCGATAATTGCATGCGCGCGGCGAGACCATAGGATTCGATACGCGCATCAAGCTCAGGATAATGCGGACGTTTTTCGCGATGGTCTTCATCGAGCTGATTCAATAAAGCCCTGGCCGAAGCGGTGACCGCGGAAGGTTGTTCATACTGCGGCTTAAGGTTCAAGATCGGCGAACCGGTCGGACGGAAGCGGGTGCCCTGGTAAGTCGGCGGCAAAAATGCGGAGGTCCAGTTACGCGTGCCGTTTTTAGGCATGCCGAGCGGATCGTTGAGCACCACATAGGCGGGCAGGTTTTGATTCTCTGAACCCAAACCGTAAACCGTCCACGACCCAAGTGTGGGGTAGCCCATGAACAGGCGTCCGCTGTGAATCTTGTACAACGCGTTGTCATGATTCGGATGATCGGTCCACATCGAATTGATCAAGCAGATATCGTCCGCCATTTTGGCCGTATGTGGCAGCACGTCAGCCATCCACATGCCCGATTGCCCGTGTTGTTTAAACGGGTATTGCCCGCCCATCATCACTCCAATGCTATCAGTGCCCTGATTGCCCAGATCCTCGGGATTACCCGGATAAGGCTTGCCGTCCATGCGATTAAGCACCGGTTTGGGATCGAACAAATCCATCTGGCTCGGCCCGCCGTTCATGAAAATCTGGATGACACATTTAGCTTTCGCCGGAAAATGGCCTTTTTTGGGTTTTAAGTCATAACTCGGTGCCGGTGCCTCCCCTTCCCCAGCATAAACCGAAGCGCCTCCAAGAAAATCATTGCTGAGCAAATGAGCCAAGCCCATGCCAAAAACCCCGTCGCAGGTACGTGCGAAAAAATCGCGGCGGCTTGGATTGAATGAGGCGGGTTTGTTCATCATCAGATCAGTCGATATAAAGGAAGGCTGCGGAGTTGAGCAGGGTATGACAATAGGTGGTCAGTGGGCCGTTTTTGTCTCCTTGCCAGTCGAGGGTCAGCTCTTTCAAAGTGCTTACCCCCAGACGAAGCTCCTCATCACTCGGTGAACGACTCAGCGCGAGATGATAAACCTCCTTCACCCGCGCACTCGCATTTTTATTTTCGCCAGTCAGGCTCTGCTCGATTCGCGCGGCAAAGGCAGTTGCCAAATCGCGCACATGTTGATTATTCATCAGCATCAATGACTGTGGCGACACGGTAGAGACATTTCGGGCGATACAGTTAGGTCCCATTTCAGGATAATCAAACGTATCCATCATGGTTGGTATCTCAGTGCG
>JAJRVS010000300.1 GCA_024277195.1 Verrucomicrobiota bacterium
ATAAAAATGCCAAACAGCGAGGTGCCTCCATTTTTGAAATATTTGGTGGAGTTGATTTTCAGGGCGAAATGCCAGTCATTGCCAAATTCTGTGAACGGTTTATTGAGCGTGGTGTTCAGTTCTATCGTGCCTTGATCTGGCCTGAGAATGCCTAAAGTGGAGTATTGAAAGTTACTTTCGCACTCGGTGAAATAGCTATTTTCTATCTTTTTAAAATCGATCTCCTCAGCATGAGTGGAAAGAAGTATGAGGTTCAGCAAAATTAGCGATAAAAGAACTTTGGTCATTTTGGTGATCGAGGGGCGAGTATTTTTTTGAAGGCAGCAGTATAGCAGGACGGTGGGAGCGAACGAGAGGGTAAGGGGGAAATCAAGCCTTTTTTAGCTTGGTGAGCAAGCTTTGGTGTTGGATGTGAAAACGGAATAATCTCTTTGCTAGATGGGGGTGTGTGATGTTGAATAAGGGTATGATTTTTTGTAGAAGCACACTTCATTTTCTGATTGTCATGGGTTTTGTGATTACCTCAACGCTTGTGGTGAGCGCTGAACCTGATATGACGAGTTCGGACATCCCCTCGGCTAAGCGGACGAATATCAATGCCGTTGCGACAACGGAGGGATTGGTGGCTTTTTGGGATTTTGTTTATTTAGAAAAAGGCGGCTGGGGGTCATATTTTGATGCGAAGGTGATAGATCGTTCGTTTCCGGTGACGCTTAGACGAATAGGGGATACCAAGTCCTATTCTGCGGAGACTTGGCCGTATGAGGATGAGAACTCTAAATTGAAGGTGCTGATGGACGGTCCCTTTGGAAGGGCTGTTCATTTTAACCAAGGTTATGTTTACGCAAATGTGGCGAGGAAGGATTTTGACGGTGGTTTATTGGATCTACGTGGTAAAATGCCGTTCACTATGATCGCTTGGTGCAAGTTTGTTGGCGGTACCAAACGTCACATGGTGGCGGGGATTTGGGACGAAGGCGGTTGGGGGAAATACGCGGGTCGCCGTCAGGTGGCTTTGTTTGGCGGCTTGTTCGGGCAGAAGGGAGTGGTCGCTCATATTTCTGCAACAGGGGCAGCCAGTTATCCGCAGTCGATGCTTAACGGAGCTAAGTTTGCGAGAGTTCGTGCGATAGACGGGCAGCCATTCGAGAATAATCAATGGGTAGCCATGGCGACGAGTTATGACCCTGTGAAGCAAGAAATTTCAGCTTACCTGAATGGTGATTTGACAAAAATTGATTACACTGACGGGGTGATGCGGGATGTTTTTCAATATAAAGAGAAACAGGCGGCTAATCCGTATCCGTTTCGATTCCCAGTATATTCACCGCGTGCTTTTGTGATCAAATACAATGGCTACAGTTTAAAGGGGGACGGGATCAGTGAGCATCGTCTGAGTGTGGATTTGAATACTGCGACTTTGTTATACGAACAGCAGCAAGCTTTGCCAAAAGAGCAGTCGTTTCGCTTGTTTTTTGATGTAAAACGGGGGCAGGAAAGCTTACTTGGAGGTGAGATGTTGGTAGTAGTGGAGAATCTGCAAAGAGTTGCAATCCCATTATCAGAGAAAGTGGAATTTGGCGATGTAGTTTGGACAAAGCTGGAAAAAAAAGAGGCCGATAAGTGGGTGCCAGTTGGCAGCGAAATAAATAGAAAAATCCAGGAGGGTGCTCCTTTTACCTTTGGACGTGCTTTGGGATTGGGATCGGAAGATTTAACCCATGGCTCGCAAATCTATATCGATGGGGTTGCGGTATTTAACCGAGTCCTCACGGGGGAGGAGTTGAGGCGATTGAGCTTTGGCTTGGGAGAGTAGCGGAGGGATTAGCGGTTTTTCTACCAGTTGTGCTGGACAATGTCAAGTTGCCCAAGCCTTTCCCAGTGCAATCTTGAACGCCCACTCATCACAAAGCTTCCAATAAAACATTCTGTTGAAAATACCGACCTATCGGATACCTGTTTCTATGAAATCAAACAAGTTTGATCGCAGAAGCTTCCTCGGCAGGACGGTAGCAGGAACCGCTGTGATCGCAGCATCAGGGCTGGTGTCGCGTGTTGATGCTGAGGTCACGCCAGAGCCAATGAAGGGGGAATCTGGTGAAAATATCATTCGAGCCGATGTGCTCGTTGTCGGGGGGGGCTCAGCTGGTCATGTCGCGGCTATTCAGGCAGCACGTGCAGGAGCAAGCACGATCGTAGTTGAGCGTAATAGTCAACTTGGCGGCACAACAACAACGGCAGGGGTTAGTTTTCCCGGGCTCTACCATGCCTGGGGAAAACAGATCATTGCCGGCATTGGTTGGGAATTAGTAACGCAAGCGGTGGAACTCAATGGCGGGACATTGCCTGATTTCACCCAAGTTCCTGACAAGCATTGGAAGCATCAAGTGTTTCTTAATGGGCAACTTTACGCGTTGCTGGCAGAAGATGCCTGCCTCGAAGCTGGGGTCTCTATCGCCTATTATCAATTCGTTCATAAACTACGCAGCACTGATGATGGCTGGTTGGTCGATATCATGGGGCAAGGGGTTGAATATACCATTGCATGCAAGCAAATCATCGATTGTACTGGCGGAGCCGAAGTGGTTGCTATGGCAGGTTTTGAGCGTGTCCGGAGTGATGTCCGCCAGCCCGGAACTCTGATGTTTAAGATCGGGGGGATTGAGCGTAAAAAACTGGATAAAGCTACCATCCAAAAAGAATATCAAAAAGCTATCGCTGATGGTCGTTTGATCAAAGGTGACTGCGCGAATGGAAATATGCATTCATTCCTATTGGGGAGTGGTGAGAATAATAATCATATATTCGGCGCAGATTCTGCAACTGCCGGAACCCAAACTCAGGCAAATTTAGCTGGTCGAAAATCATTGATGCGTTTATTAAAGTTCATTCGTAAGCTCTCGGGTGGAGAGCACGCCAAAATTGAAAAAATGATGACGGAAACAGGGGTTCGTGAGACATCACGGATTGTTGGTGAAACCACACTCACCGTCAACGACTACACAAGCGGGAGGATGTTTGATGATGCCATTTGCTATTCCTTCTACCCAATCGACGTGCATGACGAACATGGAGTGAAACCTGAACCTCTTGATCCTGGCACATTTCCTACCATTCCACTGGGCGCACTGATTCCGAAAAAAAGCCGTAATATCATTGTCGCGGGACGTTGTCTAGCGAGTGATAGGTTGGCAAATTCGGCTGCAAGAATACAAGCCTCTTGCATGGGCATGGGACAAGCGGCAGGCGCGACTGCCGCGCTGGCGGTAAAAAAAGGCTGCACTCCTTTGGATGTGCCAATCGCCGATATTCGTAATTTACTTCGCGAGCACAGCGCGATTATCCCGGGTGAGATCTAATGCCATGCGACGCAGTCTAATCTCCCTTCTCGTAGCCCTGACATTTTTAGTTATGGGGGGCACAGGTGTGCTCGCGTTTGTTCGGCCGTTTTCCAGTAAGGTAATGGGGCTGCATACCCTGATGGGATTTGTTTTCATCGCTTTGATTATTTCTCATGTAGTAAATAATTTTGCACCACTGAAGAACTACTTTCGTAAAAAATCCCTTTGGCTTGCCCTCTGCATTATCGCTAGCTTGATCGCTATTTTCATTCTTAAACCAGCTCCGATTGCCGCTCTTTTGAGCTTAAGTCCCAACATCGGGCCGTCTCAAGACCAGTTTGAGATGAATGAAAGCGAAATGGTTTATCAATACAGTCCGGCCGATCACTACAAGATGGCACTCACTATCAAAACAGGAAAGGCGTTTGATCTTGGAAATCCACCGCACATTGCCATCTGGCTGGAAAACCAATCTTCCTATCATATCAAGACGCTACTGGTTTCCGATAAAAAAGGTGGAGATGAAATGTTGCCCTATTGGTCCTACAAAGTGAGAGCTTACGAAAAGGCGAAAAAAGATGCGGAAACAGAAGTTTATGCTGTTTCAGCACCTACCTTAAATAGCTCTTTTGATCCAGCTGATTATATACTCCCTGCTGACAGCAATAACCCCATGCCCTATCAGCTTTTAATCGAGATAAATCAATCTGGGGATGCCTTTGGCACATTTGATGATCAGCCTTCCTTAGTCTATTCGGTCGAAATTGATAACCTTCGTCCCAAGTCATTTCAATTACTTAGGATAGTAGGATCGCCAAAACTTGATGAGAGCGGTGGAAAGGAGATCTGGAAAGTTTATTATGTGGACGAGAGTTTCGGCTCTGCTCTACATTTGATCAATAGTGCACTGCTTACCATTGAACGAAGTGCCCTAGATTAGATTATTTGAATAGAGAGCGCTGCCGGCAGTATGAGGGGCAAGCGTTACGGGCGTGAGGTATAGGGTGAGCGCTTTTCCTGTAGTGTATTGCAGAAGGGCAAGTATCACAGGCAGATGAGTGTCGTGAAGATGAAAGCAAAAGAGTGGCAAGTTGAAGAATTGAGTGTGTCGGGAGAACTGGAAACTTTGCTTGGACCTTTTTCGGAGGAGTCTCGTTAAAATTTCAATTACTCGCTCAATCACTCTTCTCGATGAT
>JAJRVS010000301.1 GCA_024277195.1 Verrucomicrobiota bacterium
CAGCCAGATACCCGAAGGCAAGTTGATCATCAAAACGCTCGAAGGGGATCACACTGCCTTAGATGGAGATTTCATCATCCAAGGCGTGCGTGGAGAGCTCTACCCCTGCAGATCTGACATCTTCGTTGAAACCTATGCACAAGTTAAATCAACCCACTAGTACCGAAACTTTGTCCGCCCGGACAAAGTTTCGGTACTAGCTCAATCTCACACTTTACAGATAGAATAATCCCATGCCTCCCTCCACCCAAAACCGCATCGAAGGTCTGCTGCTCGGGACCGCAGTAGGTGACGCTCTCGGGCTACCGATGGAAGGCATGAAACCATCGACGATAGAACGGCTCGGCTGGATGAAAAACTTGCGCCACCGTTTCATCTTTGCACGAGGCATGTGGAGCGATGATACTGAACACAGCATTATGTTGGCACAAGCCCTACTGGCATCCGATGGTGATGTGAGAGTTTTTGCTCGTAAGTTCGCCTGGGAACTTCGCTGGTGGTTATTCGGACTTCCTGCCGGAGTAGGGTTGGCAACCGCTCGAGCAATGATCAAACTCTGGCTCGGTTTTTCACCCGAACACTCGGGAGTCTTTTCTGCAGGCAATGGTTCCGCGATGCGCACCGCCATCATCGCCGCCTATTTCCCGGATGATGCAGAGCAACGCTTCCAGTTTGTGGCAGCGCAAACCCGGATCACTCACTCTGATCCTAAAGCGATCATCGCCTCTCTTGCCGTGACTGAACTTTCCGCTTGCCTACTCAAAGCAGAAGCGCCGCCCTCACAAGAAGATATCATCTCCATCCTCAAGCTACCCAATAATATAGACTCTCTAAGTTGGGATGACGAATGGAACAATATCCTCAATCACATGGAAAAAGGCTGGTCTGAAAACATTCCTCTTCCCAGCTTTTTATCGAATATTGGCTCCCACTCTCATCGCGGAATAAGCGGCTACGCCTACCACACCGTTCCCGCCGTCATCTACACCGGCGTTCAATTCAACTGGGATTTCCGAAAAACCATCACCGCTATCATCGAAGCTGGCGGTGATACCGACAGCACGGCTGCCATCGCCGGCGCACTCTGCGGAGCTTTCGGAGGAACCACAGCCATCCCCAACCAATGGATCGCTCCCATCGCCGAGTGGCCGACTGACATGAACGAACTGCGCATCCTTGCCCAAGCCATCCACACCCGTAATGCTCTACGGGTCCGCCCGCATTGCTCGCCGTTATTGTTGCTGCGCAACTTACTCTTCCTGATCACCGTGCTTCTTCACGGATTTGCAAGACTTCTCCCTACTACGCTACGGAGATGAAATCTTAGTAACGATTCAAATCGGAATGCAACCATAAGCCCTTCACCTCCTAATTCGTTGTCAGCAAAGCGGCTATCGTTGTCGCAATCGATCCCTCAAACTTGAAAACACCATGTTCGAATACGACAACGATCACAATCACGATTGTTCGACTATAAGCTTGTCCTCATTCCAAAAAACTGCTCAGATAAAATAGAAGAATGAACAAGCAGCTTCGATTACTCACCACCATATTACTCAGCTTCGCCTTGTTCACCCATTCCCTGTCGGCCTGCATCAATACCAGCTACTCACGTCTCGATGAAGTCGAGATCACCGATGACCTGTTGCCCTTGATTCTGGGAACTTTTCCTCATCACGGAGATGCCTTCTATGAGCATGAAATCATCCGCACTGAAAAAATATTAGCGCAAAAGCCTGACGACTTTGAAGCCCGTAACGATTTGGGAGCCGCCCACACCAAACTAGGTCGCTGGTTATTAGCTCAGAGCGAGTTTGAGAAAAATGAAAAGCTACACCCTGTTCGTTACGAAACCGCTTCGAATCTGGGCGTAATGTTTAAGAAAAAAGGTGACTACGAGCAGGCCGAAAAATACATCAAAAAAGCACTAGCGATCAAACCCAGCGGACACATGGGTCTGGGCGATTATTACCTCAAAATGATCCAGTGGTTGAAAAACTTCGAATCAGCCGACATCATCGAAAAAAATTTCCTAGGCATACCTTACAATGCTGGACCCGAAGTTACCGCCAAAGCCGCTAACGAAGATTACGTAGTGACCTTGATCAAAAATGATTACCAATTCCCTGATGCCTACATCGTGCTCGGCGATATTTTATTTACACGAGGGAATTACCAATTAGCTCTGCGTGCCTATCACCGCGCCCAAAGCTTAATCAAACCCACCCAGCGACCTAACTTCTACCCTTCCGTGATTGAAGGTAGATACGACAACATTCACACGATCTGGGATAACAACAAAACTTCGGAACATGTGATTGAGAGAGGAAGAGGCATGGATCAAATTTATGAAGAATTTGATGCAGCTAAAGATTGGCTAAATAAATTTCAAGAAATCGAATTGCAATTCATTCAGCAAAATAAAGCCACTCCTTTCAAAGTCACCTTAAAGGAAATGGAAAACCAAAACATTCAACTCCCGACCGTGCTTGAAGCAGGGTTTTACAAAGGTAGCGAAAATGAACCAAACCACTACGCCCTCGATCCCTTTAGCGAAATAGCCTCTATTCTGATTTCATTAACCCTTTTAGCTGTCATCATCGTTTCCCTTTGGGTCACCTTCAGATATATCGCACGCAAATTCGAACAATAAAGGGAGAGATCTTCGCTTGCCCACCTCTTTCGTCGGGTGGGGACACCCAACCTACTTCGCAATCCCCTCTTCTCTTATCCGTGCTATTTGACTGCAGGTAGTATCTTCCGTCTGTCTTACTCCGTTCGGCTGTGTGATCCGTGGTTCAAATTCACTCTTCCAATTCCCTACTCCTTCCCAAAACCCAACAACCTCTTACTCTCCTCCAACAGAAACTTCGGATGCATGAAGGGTTCATAACTGATGTCCTGCCAGCGAATACGCCCTTCCGCATCAATCAAAAAGGTTCCATGCAGAGCCATTTCCTCAAAGTCATCATACGCGCGCCATTCTTTGAAAACTTTCAGCTCTTTATCGGAAGCTAATGGAAACGGGAAGGGATTATTGGGCTGATCTTTTTTGTCACTCCAGGCATAAGTTTTTCGCAAACCGTCCAAGCTGTCTGTGCTGACTGCCAGAATATCGATACCCGCTTTTTTGTATTCCTTCTGCATTGGCGCAAAAGCGTTGAGCTGTTCCATGCAATGGGTGCAACCCCTGCCCAGAAAGAAAATCACCAACACCGCTTTGCCCTTGTAATCACTCAGACTGACATTTTTCCCGTCCGTCTTTGGCAAGGTCAATGCTTTTGCCATCGGAGCCTGCCAACGGAAAGGTCCCAAGCTGTCAAGTGGAGGGCGTTTACCCAGATCCTTAGCAGGCTCAATTTTGTTACGCCAATCACCACTCAGCTTTTGATCCTCAATGATCGGTTTCAATCGCACAAAAGCGGGCAAGTTCAAATCAGCGTTCACCGCCACGGTCTGTAATTTTTTGAAAGCTTTACGCGCTTCACCCTTTTTACCTGCCTGCCACAACACCCATACCTGAGTCGCCAGCGGAATGGTCTGGTTCTGTGTTCCGCGCACATGCGCATCGATCATCTTGATCGCTTTGTCATTGGCTCCAGCTTTGAGATAAAGCCGCGCTTTGCGATTTTTACTCATCACCTTATTTTTGTCGAGTAGGGCTATTGCCTGTTTGGCCTGTTTTTTTTCATCGGCAGTATTACTCAAGTGCTGATAGATACTCAAATCACCAAGCGCTTGCTCGTAGTTTTTCAATTCTTTGGCGAAATTCTTCTTCGCCGCAGCAACCGCTTTATCAATCTGAGCTTTAGATTTTTTTGCTTCTTTATTTTTCTTTTCCGCATCAGCAGCTGCCTTTGTCTGCTTTTTTAGTTGCTGTGCCTGATGCTCTTTCAGCCATTTCAAATGGACAGCTCCGCCTTTTACATCCCCAGTTTCATAAGCCGCCACCCCCAGGAAACGGTGCCGCTCACGCTCATTGATCTCATCATTCGCCGCCCGCAGATAGTCCGTATCTGCCATGCTCTGCAGTTGCTTCCACTGCTCAAAATGCATCAGTGTATCACGCAAACGCCGGCGCCCATACGACCAGCTGCCACCGCTGTGCGAATACTCTTCCGTGCCACCTTTAAACTTCGCCAACCTCGGCAGCGAAATCATATTGCGCGCCAGATCCGACGCCTCCTTGGCACGCCCGATAAAGTTTAGATTGCGAATCAGCCACTCATTGTTATGGGAAAAGTTATGAATCTTATCCGGAGTCACCTGAAAGCGAATCATGTGCGAATGATCAATTCTCGCCGAAGCCTCCTGTTGCCACGCCGCATCCTGATAGCGTTTCAGTCGTGAGTAAATATGCCCCGGCATGTGCCACATGTGGGCGATACCTGGTGCAGCCGGCCCACAAGCCGCCGCATTGGGAAGCGCCTGCGCAGGGTTTTCATGATCCCACAAGTGAATCCGATAATGATGCGCCGGATGATTAGGCTGTTTGCGATGAATCTCCTGACCAATAAAGTCAGCCGCAAGGTAACTGGAAATAGGATATCCTTTGCCATTGTTATACCAAATTTGTTTCAACAAAAAAGCTTTAGCGTCAAGGTCGTC